>NZ_BAAAZH010000026.1:0-65372 GCF_039536805.1 Nocardioides fonticola
GAACACCAGACCCGACATGCAACACACCCCTCACTCGGCCGGTGTTGCACTCACCCCCAGGAACCGCGCGGGGAAACCTGCAGCCGCCGCCCCCACCGTCAGTGCCGCGTCAACACCCGCACATCCCGACTGAACGTCGCGGCGACGACGCTGGCCACGAGGACGACGGCGACCGTGATCAGCCAGGTGTCGTAGCCGACGGCCGCGGCGATCGGGCCGGTCAGCGCGAGACCGATCGGGCGGGCCACGAAGGAGCCGACGGCGTCGAAGGAGTAGACCCGCGCCAGCTTGTCGGGGGCGATGTTCTCCTGGATCGAGAGGTCCCAGCCGACCGAGAAGATCTCCAGGCCGAAGCCGTGGAGGAACGCGCCGAGCAGGATGACGGCGAGGTGGTCGGACAGCGCGATCGCCAGCGGGAACGCGGCGGTGAGCCCGAGGAACCACACGCCGACGGACAGCGCGTGGCGCGGCTTCCACCGCGTGCACACCAGGCCGCCGACGACGAAGCCGGCCATCAGGGTCGAGAGGGCGTAGCCCCACGCCGCCCGGGAGACGTCGTCGCCGACGACGATCGGGCCGAGTACGCCCTGCACGCCGCCGTAGACGAGGTGGTAGAGGAGCGCCTGCGCGATGAGCAGCCACAGCCAGGTGTGCCGCATGACCTCGCGGAAGCCGTCGGCGACGTCGCCGAGCAGGCTCGCGCCGGGCGGCGCGGGCTCGTGCGCCACCCGGATGCCGGCGAACAGCAGCCCCGCGGCGAGGAACGTGGCGGCGTCGGCGAGCAGCGCCCAGCCGCTGCCGGCGGTGGCGACGAGGAGACCGGCGATGCCGCTGCCGATCATCGCGGCCGAGGTGCTGCCGAGGCGGCGCCACACCACCGCCTGGCCGAGGGTCTCGGCCGGCACGGTCTGGCCCAGGATCGCCGACATGCTCGGGTTGCCCAGCGAGGTGATCGCGCCCAGGGCCGCGCCCAGCAGCGCCAGGACGGCGATGCTCGACCGGTCGAGGAGCAGCGAGACGCCGGCCGCCGCCTGGAGGACGGCCGCGGCGAGCATGCTGCCGGTCATCACGAGGCGCCGCGAGAACCGGTCGCCGGCGACGCCGCCGAAGAGCGTGACGAGGACGTCGGTCAGCGCGTAGAGCCCCACGACCAGGCCGAGCTCGGCGGCGTCGCCACCGAGGTCGAGGACGGCGAAGGCAAGCGCCACCGGGGCGATGCCGTTGCCGAGACTGTTGATCGACCCGCCGGCGAACAGCAGCCGGAAGTCGCGATGGCGCAGCGCGTGCCGCGGCGCGGCGGCCGCGGCAGGCTCAGCCGGTGGTGCGTCTGTCATCGAAGAACCCGAGGAGGAGAGCGGAGCACTGGTCGTCCAGCACGCCGGACACTACCTCGGGCCGATGGTTGAGCCGCCGGTCGCGGACGACGTCCCACAGGCTGCCGACCGCACCGGCCTTCGCATCGAACGCCCCGAAGACCACCCGGTCGACCCGGGCGAGCACCGCGGCACCGGCGCACATCGTGCAGGGCTCCAGGGTGACCACCAGCGTGCAGCCCTCCAGGTGCCAGCTGCCTCGTGCCGCTGCCGCCGCCCGCAGCGCCACCACCTCCGCGTGCCCGGCGGGGTCGTGCTGCGCCTCGCGCACGTTGCGCCCGCGGCCCAGCACCGTGCCGTCGGCGTCGACGACCACCGCCCCGATCGGGACGTCGCCGGTGGCCGGGGCCTGGCGGGCCTCCTCGAGCGCGGCGCGCATGGGCGCCTCCCACGGACGATGCAGCACGGTGGAGACGGGGTGATCAGGCCGAGGCGAAGTCGAGGGCTTCGTCGAACAGCTCGCCGAAGCCGAGCATGCGCGCGATGTCGGAGAGCGCCTCGTCGGGGTAGAGGTCGGGGTCGTCGACGAGTTCGGCGACCTCGACGGCCGGGGCACCGAGGTCGGCCAGAAGCGCCAGATCGCCAGCAGGGGCGGGCTTGTCGGGATCGGCGAGGTCGCCGATGTCGTCGAGGTCGGGCAGCCCCAGGAACTCGATCGCGGAGTCGGCCAGCTCCCACTCGTCGGCGGCGGTGACGTCGGAGAGCAGCACCCAGGTGCGCTCCTGCTCGACGCGCACGATGAGGAAGAAGTCCTCGTCGACGCCGATCAGCGCGATCGCGCCGCGGTCGCCGGGCAGGCGGCGCAGCGCGTGGGCAATGGTCTCGACGTCGGTGAGGAACTCGTCGGCGAGGTCGTCGAGCACCCAGTCCAGGCCCTCGCGGTAGGCCACGAACGCGAAGTCGATGGCGTCGAGCTGTTCGGCCACCGGCGTCCCCTCCTCGCTGATCCGGGGCGCTGACGGCTCCGGCCTCCGCCAGCGTGACACACCGGGCCCGGAGCGCCAATCCCCTTTCTCCTCACGCCTTCGGGCGCCCGGCCCGACGGACGCCGGACTCCCGGCCCTGGCGCGGCGCCGCGATGCGCCTACTGTGAACGGCATGGCAATCGTGAAGATCAACGCGATCAGCGTGCCCCCGCAGGCCGGCGCCGAGCTCGAGCGCCGCTTCGGCGAGCGGGCCGGCTCGATGGCCGGCACCCCCGGGTTCCTCGGCTTCCAGCTGTTGCGACCCGTCGCCGGCGAGGAGCGGTACTTCGTCGTGACCCAGTGGGCCGACGAGGAGTCCTTCGCCGCCTGGCGCGACGGCGACGCGCGCGCGGCCCACGCCGGCACCGGTCAGCGCCCGGTCTCCACCGGCGCCGATCTGCTGGAGTTCGAGGTCGTGCTCGACGTCGCCGGCTCCTGAGCCGGCCCATCACGCGGCGTCCGGCGCCCCACTAGGGTGACGCCATGCGCGTGCACGTCGTCGACCACCCGCTCGTCACCCACAAGCTCACGACGCTGCGCGACGAGCGCACGCCGTCGCCGACGTTCCGGTCGCTGACCGACGAGCTCGTGACGCTGCTGGCCTACGAGGCCACCCGCGACGTGCGGGTCGAGCCGGCCGACATCGTCACCCCGGTCGCGCCGACCACCGGCGTCCGGCTGGCCTCTCCCAAGCCGCTGGTGGTGCCGATCCTGCGGGCGGGCCTGGGCATGCTCGACGGCATGATGCGCCTGCTGCCCACCGCCGAGGTCGGCTTCCTCGGCATGGTGCGCAACGAGGAGACCCTCGAGGCCTCGACCTACGCCGAGCGTCTGCCCGAGGACCTCTCGGGCCGCCAGTGCTACGTGCTCGACCCGATGCTGGCCACCGGCGGCACCCTGGCCGCAGCGATCCGCTTCCTGGTCGACCGCGGCGCCGACCACATCACCGCGATCTGCCTGCTCACCGCCCCCGAGGGGTGCCAGCGGCTCGACGATCTGCTCGCCGACCTCGACGTGCCGGTCACGGTGGTGACGGCCGCGATGGACGAGCGCCTCAATGAGAAGGGCTACATCGTGCCCGGTCTCGGCGACGCCGGCGACCGGCTCTACGGCATCGCCGGCTGACCGGCTGGCCGGCCGACCCGCGATGAGCGGGATCTCAGGCGCCGGGTGACCGCAGGTCCAAGACGTCGTCCAGCGGACGACGCGGGGTGCGGCGCGGCCGGCCGATGGCCTGCCAGCCGACCCGCACCAGGGTCTGCGGCGTCATCAGCCCGCCGAGCACCTCGTGCTGGAGGACGGCGCGGGTCTCGGCGACCTCGCAGACGACGCTGAGCGGCACAATCGAGAGTCCGGCCCGGGTGGCCTCGAGCCACAGGGCGCTGAGCGCCTCGCCGACCCGCAGCCACGTGGCCGGACCGTCGGCATCGGGCGGCCCACCGAGCACCAGGAGACCGTCGGCGGGCTCGAGGTCGCGGTCGGGGGCGACGTAGGGGGTGTCGGCGAACGGCGAGCGGAAGCCGCGCGCCCCGAGCCGGGCTTGGGCGCGGGCCTGGCGATCGCCTGCCCGGCCGAGCAGCAGATCGATGCGCACCCGGTCGGCGAGGTCGACGACGGGGATCGCGGTCGCCCCGCGCGCCGAGGCCACGGCGGCGAGGTCCTGGAGCTGGTCGAAGGAGACGGGCCAGGAGGTGAAGCGGCGGCGGTCGGTACGCCGGTCGGTGAGCGCCTGGAGGTCGGCGGTCGCCGTCGCCGGCACCACGCCGGGGTGCAGCCGCAGCCGGGCGAGCAGGTCGGGGTCGTCGGAGCGCGGGAACCGGTGCGCCTCGACCTCGAACCCCAGAGCGCGGGCGGCGACGAGCGCGTGGTCGAGCCCCGCGCCGCAGCTGAGGGTCAGCATGCGGCCGTCCTCGTCGCCGGCGCGCAGCACCCGGCTGCGGTCGGCCCGCAGGTCCAGGGACTCCCCGTCGCTCACCCAGTGCCAGGGCTGGCTGTTGCGCACGCTCGGGGCGAGGGTGGCGAGTTCGACGATGCGGGCGTGCGCCTGGCGCATGTCGTAGCCGAGGCCGGATCCGAGGCCGGAACGGATGCTCATCCTCCGCCTCCTCTCCTCGCTGCCACGCCGACCGGCGGTGTCGGCGCGGACCACTCCCGGTGGCGTGTCTCCAGGGTGCCTCGCGCGCGGGCCGCGGGCGCAGGGTCAGAGGTCCCGTGGCCTGAGGGCCCTCCGCCACGTTCCCAGACCCTCGACCGCGCACTACCGTGGGCAGCATGGACCCCTCGACTCCCACCGGTTCCGACGCCGACGCACGCCCGACCATCCGGGTGTTCCTCCTCGACGACCACGAGATCGTGCGTCGCGGCATCCGCGAGCTGCTGGAGAGCGAGGGCGACATCGAGGTCGTCGGCGAGGCCGGGCTGGCCGAGGAGGCCATGCGCCGCATCCCCGCCGTCCGCCCGCACGTGGCGATCCTCGACGGCCGCCTGCCCGACGGGTCCGGCGTCGACGTGTGCCGCGAGATCCGGTCCCGCAACCCCGAGATCGCCGCGCTCATCCTGACCAGCTACGACGACGACGACGCCCTGTTCGCCGCGATCATGGCCGGCGCCGCGGGCTACCTGCTCAAGCAGGTACGGGGCCACGACCTCATCGACACCGTGCGCCGCGTCGCCTCGGGACAGTCGACCCTCGACCCCCACGTCACCGCCCAGGTGCTCGACCGCGTGCGCAACGGGCCGGCGTCCGACCCCGAGCTCGACCAGCTCACCAGCCAGGAGCAGAAGATCCTCGAGCTCATCGGCGAGGGCCTGACCAACCGCCAGATCGCCGAGCGGATGTTCCTCGCGGAGAAGACCGTGAAGAACTACGTGTCCTCGCTGCTCGGCAAGCTCGGGCTGACGAGCCGCACGCAGGCGGCGATCTTCGCGACCAAGCACAAGATCTGACGCGGTGCCCCAGCGCCGCAAGCAGCTCGACGCGCTGCTCCGCGAGGTCCTCGACCACGTCGAGGAGGTCGTCGACGAGCGGGAGCGGCTGCAACTGCTGCTCGACGCGGTCGTCGCGCTCGGCGCCGACCTCAACCTCGACGGCGTCCTGAGCCGCATCGTGGCGAGCGCGAGCCGCCTGGTCGACGCGCGCTACGCCGCCCTCGGCGTCGTCGACCCCGCGAGCACCGAACGGCGCCTGCGCACCTTCGTGCACACCGGCCTGGACGACGACGAGGTCACCCGCATCGGCAGCCTGCCGGCCGGGCACGGGCTGCTCGGTCAGATCATCGACCGGCCCGAACCGCTGCGGCTGCACGACATCGCCGCCCACCCGGCGTCCTACGGCTTCCCGCCGGGCCATCCGCCGATGCGCTCGTTCCTCGGCGTCCCCGTGCGCACCCGCGACCGGATCTTCGGCAACCTCTACCTGACGGAGAAGGTGTCGGGCGAGGACTTCACCGAGCAGGACGAGGCCGTGGTCGTCGCCCTGGCCGCCGCGGCGGGTGTGGTCATCGAGAACGCCCGGCTCTACGAGGAGGCCGCGCGGCGCGAGAGCTGGTTGGAGGCCACCGCCGAGATCACCTCGCTGCTGTCGCGGCCCGAGCTCGGCCGCGACCCGCTGCAGCTGATCGCCGACCGCGCCCGCGAGAGCGCCCACGCCGACGTCGCCTGGGTGGTCGTGGGCGCCGATCCCGCCGACCTCGAGCTGCGGGTGGTCTCCGGCTACACCACCGACGCCGGAGCCATGCGTGAGATCGAACTCGAGGACTCCTTGTCGGCCACGGTCGTACGCACGGGCGAGCCCGTGCGCACCGCCGACATCAGCGGCACCGAGCACGCCGTCGACCCCTCGCGCCGACTGGGGTGGCCGCCGCTCGGGCCGGTGGTCGTCGTCCCGCTCGGGTCGACCTCGGGTACCGAGGGCACGCTGTCGCTGGGGTGGGAGCGGGGCCGGGAGGCCGACTTCCACGCCATCGACCCCTCCATGCCGGCGAGCTTCGCCGAGCAGGCCGCGCTCGCGCTCCAGGTCGCGCGGGCCCGGGAGGACCAGCAGCTGCTGGCGCTCTTCGAGGACCGCGACCGCATCGCCCGCGACCTGCACGACCTGGTGATCCAGCGCATCTTCGCCGTCGGCCTCGGCCTGCAGGGCGTCGCCCGCGCCATCGACGGCGAGGAGCTCAAGGAGCGGCTCGACCAGGCCGTCGACGACCTCGACGACACCATCAAGGACATCCGGCGCTCGATCTTCGCCCTCGGGGCGATCGGCACCTCCGACGACCTCCAGACCGAGGTCACCCGCCTGGTCGACCGGGCCGCGGCCACCTTGAAGTTCCGGCCGACGCTGCGCCTGGAGGGACCCATCCGCTCCGTGGTCGACGGCCAGCTCGCCCCCGACCTGCTCGCCGTGCTGGGCGAGGCGCTCTCCAACGCCAGCCGGCATGCCGACGCCACCGCGGTGCAGGTCGTGCTCCGCGTCGTCCAGGCCGAGGGCGACGCCCGCCTGGAGCTCGTCGTGGTCGACAACGGCCGCGGACTGCCCGAGACCGTCGTCGAGAGCGGGCTGTCGAACATGCGCTCGCGCGCCGAGCGGCGCGGAGGCCGGCTCGAGGTGACCTCCGAGCACGACCGCGGCACGCACCTGGCCTGGTCCGTACCTCTGGTCTGAGCCTCTGGCCTGAGCCCCTGGTCTGAACCGCTGCGCCGAATCGAGGGCTTCGGGACGTTCGACCATGCCCCCGGGGGTAGGTCGCTGCCTAGGCTGGCCGTTCGCCCGCCCGCGCGTTCCGCCCCCACCGGAGCGCGGGCGGGCGTGCGCCCCGCCGAGCAGGCTCAGCCCCGATTCACGCGGAACCGTCGTGACCGGACCCGCGTGCATGCCAGGATCGGGAACGTGGCCGACGTCCCGGGGGCGCGAGCGCTCTACGCTGCCGGACGGTGGAGCCCTGCCCTCGACGTGATCGAGGGGGCCGACGATCTCGGCGCCGACGACCTGGAGTTCCGTGCGACGCTGCGCTATCTCGTCGGCGATGTCACGGGCTACTTCGCCGACGCCAACGACGCCTACCGCCAGCGGGTGCCGACCGACCCCGAGCGCGCCGCGCGCACGGCGGCCTGGCTCGGGATCATGCACCATCTGCGCGGGGAGACCGGCCATCGCACCGCGTGGTTCACCCGAGCGGCCGAGCTCGTCGCCGCCATCGGGGAGTGCGCCGCAAGCGCCTACCTCCAGATGGCCCCGATCATCAACGACCGCACGCCCGACCGCGCCCTCGCGATCGCGACCGCGCAGGAGGTGCTCGCGATCGCCGTCCGCACCGGCGATGTGGACGCCGCCGCGCTGATCCGGCAGACGCTGGGCCACCTCCTCATCCGGGTCGGTCGGGTCGACGAGGGTGTCGCGATGCTCGACGACGCGATGCTGGCGGCGTCCTCGGGCCGCCTCACCTCGCCGCTGGTGGAGCTCCTCGTCGCCAGCTCGGCGATGGCCGGCTACCGCGAGACCCAGGACCTCGAGCGCCTGCGCGAGTGGCACAACACCGTGGCGCAGCGCGATGAGCGGCGGGGCGCACCCGCATCCGCCGACGACGTACGCCGGCTCTACCGCGCCGAGCTGCTGGAGGCCGCCGGCGACTGGGACGCCGCCGTCCGGGAGGCGGAGAAGATCGAGGACCCGCTGGTGCTCGGCGATGCGTGGTACCTGCGCGGCGAGATCGCCCGGCGTCGCGGCCAGCTCGGCGAGGCGGAGGAGGCCTACGCGAACGCCGAGCAGGCCGGTCGTGATCCGCTGCCCGGGCGGGCGTCGGCCCGTGCGGCGGCCGGGCGCTCGGACGCCGTCGCCCAGCTGCGCGTCGCCCTGACCCACGTGACGGAGCCCGGCGCCCGGGCCCGCCTGCTGCCCGCCGCCGTCGAGCTCGTCTGCCGCGACGGCGTCGCGGTCACCGAGACCGACCTGGCCGACGCGTCCGCATGGACCGAGGAGTTCGAGGCGTATGCGGACCGCATCGGGACGCGCCTGCTGCGGGCCAGGGCCGATCAATGTCGAGCGCGTCTGCTGCTCGCGACGGGCGATCCTGCCGGTGCCCTGGGGAGGACCGCCCGGGCCGGCCGCACCCTCGGCGTCCTGCGGATGCCCTACGAACGCGCGCGCACCCATCTGCTCGCGGCCGCCGCCCAGCAGGCCCTCGGCGTCCCGGAAGCGGCCGCCGAGGAGACCGATCTGGCCGCGCGACTGCTCGACGACCTCGGTGTGGGGTCGAGCCCGACGGCCTCCTCCCCGCTGTCCCCGCGCGAGAGCGAGGTGCTCGCCCTGGTCGCGGAGGGGGCGACGAACCGCGAGATCGCGGGACGGCTGTTCCTCTCCCACCGCACGGTGGACCGGCACGTGAGCAACATCCTCACCAAGCTCGCGCTGCCCTCCCGGGCGGCGGCGGCCGCCTGGGCGAGCCAGGCCTCGGCCGGGCGTCGCGCGTCGCCCTGACGGCAGGTCGCTCTGGGTCGCTCTGGGTCGCTCTGGGTCGCTCTGGGTCGCGCAGGGTCGCGCAGGGTCGCGCAGGGTCGCGGCGAGGAGATCACCCAGGTGCGGCAACGGACGGATGGGTGGTTCCACCGATGAGGGCCGGGGCGCCTGCTGCCTAGCGTCGGCGACGGCCGCAGGTCGCGGCCACGACCCGAGAGGTGGACCCCATGCTCAGCATCTCCCGTCCCGCCGTCGGCGGCGTCGTCGTCGGCCTGGTGGCCGGCCTCGCCGTGACCGGTGGAGCAGCGATCGCCGCGGCCCGCGGCGGCGACGACCAGGTCACGGCGTGCGTGGCCAAGCGCGGGGGCGACACCCGCATCGTGCGCGCCTCGAAGGCGTGCGACGCCGACGAACGGCGCGTCACCTGGTCGGTCACCGGCCCCCAGGGCGAGGACGGCGCCGCTGGACCGGCCGGTGAGACCGGGCCCGCCGGCGCGACCGGACCCGCGGGGCCTGCCGGGCCCGCGGGCGCGGCGGGCGCGATCGGCCCGCAGGGACCGCAGGGACCGGCCGGCCCGGCGGGGGCCGCCGGCACGTCCCCGATCGTGCGTTCGGCGAACGGCACGGGCACGACCTCGAACGCCTTCGCGCCGCCGAACGCCAACAACATCGACTTCGTCAACGCGACCACGACCATCTCGATCCCCGTCGGCACCCGGGTCTTCATCTCCGCCCAGAGCCCGGTGGAGAGCTACGCGGCGGCCAGCGGTCTGTACCTGGCGATCTGCACGCGGACCGTCGGCGGCACGCCGACGCCGCTGAGCGGGACCCTCGCCGGTCAGTTCACACGATCGGCCGCCTCGATCATCCCGACGACGCTCACGACCATCGCCTCGGGCCTCTCGGGCACGCTCGAGATCGGCATGTGCGGGTACGCGATCAACAACCAGGAGAACAACTGGGGCTTCGCGACCGGCGACGGTTCGGTCTCCGCTCTGGTCTTCCAGCCCAACTGATCCACCGGCGCCACCGGCGCTGCCCGGAAGACGTCCGGCCCCGCCACCTGGCTCACAGATGGCGGGGCCGGCTCGGTTCCACGCCGGGGAGGGCGCGGAGTCGGCGTGGGGGTCAGGACTCCAGGGAGGCGTCGAGGGTGATCTCGACACCGGTGAGCGCCTTGCTGACCGGGCAGCCGGCCTTGGCGGCCTCGGCGACCTGGAGGAAGGTGGCCTCGTCGAGGCCGTCGACCTCACCGCGGACGGTGAGGGTGATGCCGGTGAGGCGGAAGCCGCCGGCCGGGTCGGGGCCGAGCGAGACGTCGGCGGTGACGTCGAGGGCCTGCGGCGTGCCGCCGGCCTCGGCGATCAGGGCGGAGAACTGCATCGCGTAGCAGGAGCTGTGCGCGGCGGCGATGAGCTCCTCCGGCGAGGTGGTGCCGTCGGCCTCGTCGGCCGCCCGCTTGGGGAAGGAGACGTCGTAGGTGCCGACCTTCGAGCTGGTCAGTTCGACCTGACCGGAGCCCTCGGTGAGGCTACCGTTCCAGGCGGTACGGGCGGTGCGAGTGGGCATGGCGGGAATCCTTTCGCCGTCGGATGACTTACAGTGTTTACAAGATACTTGTATACACGATAATTCCCGAACGGGGAAGGAGACGAGATGAGCAAGGCCACACCGTCGACGTCGGACGACCCGCTCGAGCCGCTGCTCTGCTTCGACCTCTACGCGGCCTCGCGCAGCCTCACCGCCGCCTACCGCCCCGTGCTGGCCGAGTTCGACCTCACCTACCCCCAGTACCTCGTGCTGGTGGTGCTCGCGGGCCGCACCGACGCCGTCCCGATCAAGCACCTGCGCGACACACTGCACCTCGACCACGCCACGCTGACGCCGCTCCTGCGCCGCCTGGAGGCGGCCGGCCTGCTCAGCCGCACCCGATCGGCGACCGACGAGCGGTCGGTGGAGATCGCGCTGACCGAGCAGGGTCGCGAGGTCGCCTCCCACTTCGGCGACGTGCAGTGCCGGGTCAGCGAGATCCTCGGCCTGCCGGAGAAGGACGTCGCGACCCTGCGCGACCTGCTGCACCGGGTCAACGCCTCGGCGGTCGCCTCGCTCCGGGAGTGAGGCCGACGCCCCGGCCGAGCCGGGGCGGGGCGGGCGGGTCAGGCGACCCGACCGACGACGGTCTCGACCCGACCGTCGCGCCAGACCACCAGACCGGTGCGATCCGTGCGCCCGGCGAGCCAGCGGGCGGCGTCCTCGTCGAGGGCGAAGGCGCTGGTGGCATCGAGGTCGGCGTCGACGAGGGAGCGCGCGACCACCGTGACCGCTGCGACGAGCTGCGGCGTGCGACCGGTGCGGGCGTCGACGATGTGCGCGCCCCGGTGGGCGAGGCCGGAGGTGGCCACCGCCCCGTCGCGCATCGGGACCCGGCCGACCAGGCGGGTGGGGTCGTCGGGGTGCTCGATGCCGATCGACCAGTCCGGGGAGTCCGGCCCCGCGACACGGCACACGAGGTCGCCGCCGCCGGAGAGGCAGCTGTCGGTGTCGGCGAGGGCGTGCAGGTGGCGGGCGGCCCGCTCGATCGCCCAGCCCTTCACCACACCGCTGGGGTCGAAGCGCTCGGATCCGTCCGCACCGGGACGACGGACGGCGAAGGCCCCGCCCGAATCACGCTCCGCGCGCTCCCCCAGCGCGAGCACCTCGGCCATCTCGGGCGGGCACTCGGCCAACGTCAGCTCGCCGCGGCCGAGCCGGCTGACCACCGAGTCGTCGCGGTAGGTCGAGAAGACGCGGTCGACCTCACGCAGCTCGGCGACCACGGCGGCCCACGCGTCGCGGGCGCCGGTGTCGCCGGCGTGCCGCCCGCGCAGGGCGACGCTGACCGGCATCCCCATGATCTGCTCGACGGCCCGCCAGGTCGGCGGTGCGGCCGTCGCACCGGTTGGGGTGCTCACAGGCCCGCCTGGTCCAGCGCGCTCTGGAGGGAGGTCAGGTAGCCCTCGCTGGTGACGGTGGCACCGGAGACCATGTCGATCGAGGCGCTCTGGGCATCGAGCGTCTCCTGCACCAGCACCGGCAGGGCGTAGTTGTTGATCTCGACGTCGCGCGGGTTGCCCGCCGGGTACTGCGGCACGGCGACCTCGGTGATGCGACCGTCGGCCACGGTGATCGCCACCTGCACCGGACCCCAGCGGGTCGAGGCGACGTCGCCGGTGTAGCTGCCGTCGGCCGCATCGCCCGATCCGGCGGCGGTTCCCGCATCCGATCCGGCGTCGTTTCCGGCGTCGCTCCCGGCATCGTTCCCGGCGTCCGCCGATCCCGCGGCCGCCTCGTCGTCGGCGGTGCCGCCGGACGGCGTCTCGTCGGAGGCCCCGGGTTCGGGCGCGGCTGCCCCGGTGACGGGCGCGGCGACGGCGGCCGGGGCGGCGTCCAGCCGGCCGGAGGTCGAGGTGTGGTAGCCGAACAGCAGCACCAGCACGGTGAGCGTGCTCAGGCTCCACAGCACGATGCGTCGCATCAGATCACCATCCGAAGGTCTCGAGGTGGAGCTGCGCGGCCGGCAGGCCGGCGCGCAGCAGGTCGGTGCGCACGAGGTCGGCCCACACGGCGGGCCCGCAGACGTAGACGTCGCGCTCGAGGAGGTCGGGCACCCATCGGGTGGCCACCGCGAGGTCGGGGACGCCGGCCAGCGCGGGGTCGTCGGCCGGACCGCCCAGGTGCTCGCCGAGCCAGGACGCCGGGTGGCGGCGGTGACCGGGCAGGGGCACGACCTGGAGGCCGCGTTCGCGGGCCAGGGTCTCGAACTCGTGGCGGTAGAGCGGGTCGCGGGTGAAGCGGTAGAGCACGGCGGCCTCGCCGGGCTCGTAGGCGAGCCCCTCGGCGAGCGCACGCAGCGGGGCGATGCCCGCGCCGGCGCCGATGAGGGCGACCCGGCGGCGGGTGCGCGCCCGCTCGGTCAGGCGGCCGTAGGGGCCCTCCACCAGCGCGCGCTGCCCGGGCCGCAGGGCGGCGACCGCGGCCGACCCGTCGCCGACCGACTGCACGGTGATGCGCAGGCTGGCGCCGTCGGGGGCGGCGGAGAGGGAGTAGGGGTTGGCGCGGGTCCAGCCGGTGCGGCCCAGGAAGCGCCAGGTGAGGAACTGGCCGGCCGCGACGTCGAGCCGGGCCAGGCCCGGACCGGCGAGGTAGACCGAGACGATGCCCGGCGCCTCGCGCACCACCGAGGTGACGCGCAGGCCCAGGCGCAGCGTGCGCAGCACGGGGACGGCGATCCGCCACCACACGACGGCACCGGCGGCGAGGGCCCACGCGGTCCACCAGAAGACGGTGCGGCCGGGCGAGGAGACGAACTCGGTGCCGGTCCACAGCTGGTGCGGTAGCGCGAGTCCGACGCCGAGGTAGGCGTAGAGGTGCAGCAGGTGCCAGGACTCGTAGCGCAGGCGCGCGCGGGCCGCCTTGATGCTGGTGACCACGACCATCACGAGCGCCAGCGAGCCGGCGGCCGCGAGCAGCATGCCGGGGTAGTCGACCACGAGGTCCCACAGCATCCTCGGGCTGGCGAGCAGCGACCCGGCGGCGTAGCCCCAGGTGACGAGGACGATGTGGGCCAGCATGAGACTGAAGGACGTGAAGCCGACCAGCCGGTGCACGCGCGCCAGCTCGTCCTGACCGAAGGCCGTCTCGAGCACCGGCACGCGGGCCATCAGCAGCACCTGGGCGAGCAGCAGCACCGACGACCACAGCCCCGTGACGCGGCCGACCGAGGTGAGGCCGGTCTCCCAGCCGCCGAGGTCGAGCACGCCGCCGGCCGCCGTCCACCAGTAGGTGACCAGCAGCAGGGCCAGCCACAGCACGCTGAGCGCGCCCAGGCGCACGGCGGCGTCGCGGCGGGCCCGCACCCCGATCGGGACGCCGCGGCGGGCGCGTCGCGGTGCGGCGAGCCGGGGCGCGGACGGCGTGCGGTCGGGCGCGGCCGGAGCCGGGTCTCCGGTGCGCGGCTGCGGGACGAGGGTCGTCATGGTCGCCTCGGGATTCGCGTCGGGATCCGCGTCAGGAGTTGACGGGAGCCGAGCCGTCGACGACGTACCAGGAGGAGTTCGTGCCGTCGCCGGTGCCCGAGTCGGTGCCGGTGCCGGAGTCGGTGCCCGGCGGGGCGAAGCCGTCGGCGTCGCCGTCGGGGCCCTGTCCGATTCCGCCGCCGAGTCCGCCGCCGGGGAAGCCCTGCTGACCCTGCTGGCCGAACTGGCCGAACTGGCCCTGCTCGCCGAGCTGTCCCGGCTGTCCACCACCGAAGTCTCCATCACCGTCGCGGTCGAAGCCACGCTGGAACGCGGGGAAGCCGTCGCCCGGAGCGGTGCCGTCGGGCGCGGTGGCCCGACCGAGCGCGAACCCGCCGCCGCCCAGGCCGAGCACGACCACGGCGCCCGCCAGACCGCCGGCGACCCACCGGGCCCCGGTGCCGGCGTTGCTCCAGCGCTCGCGCAGTCCCCCACCGGACGCCGCGGCCGGCGACCACGCCGCAGCGGGCGCCGTCGCAGCGTCGGACGGGACATCGGATGCGGCATCGGGCCCAGCATCGGACGCCGCCCAGCCGCCCGGTGCGGGATCGGCGACGGCGGTCGCGGTGCCGGCGCCGATGGCGCTGCCGGAGGCGGCGTCGTCCGAGACCGCGCCGACGGGCTGCGTGTCGGCGCCACTCGGCTCCCACCGGTTGCCGCTGGGGGTCTGGCTCTCGCTCATGGTCGTTCTCCTGGAGTCGTGGTGCTCGGCGCGGATCGGCGCCGAGCACCACTCTCCGGAGCCCGGCTGAGCGGCCGGGGTGGTGGACCTGTGACCTTGCTGTGGGTGGATCCGCCGAGGGCGGCCCCGGTCAGCCGACCTTCCGGGGCCACCAGAACCGGTCGCCCAGGCGGACGGCGATCGCCGGCACCAGCACCGTGCGCACCAGCAGCGTGTCGAGCAGGACGCCGATGCAGATGACGATGCCGAGCTGGGCGAGCACCACCAGGGGCAGGACGCCGAGCACCGCGAACACCGCGGCGAGCAGCACACCGGCGCTGGTGATGACGCCGCCGGTCGAGGCCAGGGCCCGCAGCATGCCCTCACGGGCGCCGTGGCCGCGGGCCTCCTCGGCGGCCCGGGTGACGAGGAAGATGTTGTAGTCGACACCGAGGGCCACCAGGAAGAGGAACGCCTGGAGCGGTACGCCGACGTCGAGCCGGTCGAAGCCGAAGACGTGGGTGCTGATGAGCCACCCGGCGCCGAGGGCCGCGAGGTAGGTGGCGACCACCGTGAGCACCAGCACCACCGGCGCGACGACCGAGCGCAGCAGGGCGCCCAGGGCGGCGAGCACCACGATCAGGATGAGCGGCACGATGAGACCGCGGTCGGAGGAGGTGGCCGCGTTGATGTCGACGTCGTCGGCGTCCGTGCCGCCCACCAACGTGCGGGGCTGGCCGTCGAGCGCGGCGCGCAGCTGCTCGACGTCGTCCCGGGCCGCCGGGGTGCCCGGCGCGGAGTCGAGGACGACGTTGAGGCGGGTGAGTCCGTCGTGCGTGCCGGCGATGCTCACCGACTCCACGCCCTCGACGCTGCGGATCATGCCGGTGACGGGCCGCACGAGGGAGTCGGGGGTGAGCACGACGGCCGGGTCGGCGCTGCCGGCCGGGAAGGACTCGGCCAACCGGGCCGAGGCGCTGATCGACTCGGGGGTGTCGATGAACTGGTCGGACTCCGAGAGCCCGCTGCGGATCGAGAGGATGCCGCTGGCGAGGGCGGCGAGCACCACCACGCCCGCGACGGCGGCCGGCACCGGACGCCGCGCGACGCCGTCGCCGATGCGGCGCCACACGGTGTGGCCCTCCGAGAGCACGGTCTGGCCGACCTCGGGGCGTCGCGGCCAGAAGATCCCGCGCGGGAACACCACGAGGGCCAGCGGCAGCACCACCATGACGGCGACGGCGGCGACCACAACACCGATGGCGCAGGCCAGACCCAGGCCGCGGGTGGTCGGGAAGGCGCTCAGCAGCAGCGCGAGCAGGGAGAGGACGACGGTGACGGCGCTGGCCAGCACGGCCTCGGCGGTGCGCACCCAGGCCTTGGCCATCGCCTCCCCGCGGTCGGCGAACACCCGCAGCTCGTCGCGGTAGCGGGAGATGAGCAGGAGCGCGTAGTCGGTGCCGGCGCCGAAGACGAGCACCGAGAGGATGCCGGTGGTCGACTCGTCGAAGGCCACGCCGAGCGTGCTCAGCGAGTGCGTGGCGGCGACGGCGGCGACCTGGTCGGCGACGCCCACGACGATGAGCGGCACCAGCCACAGGAACGGGGAGCGGTAGGTGACGATCAGCAGGATCGCGACGACGGTGGCGGTGACCATCAGCAAGGAGACGTCGGCGCCGTCGAACACCCGGGCGAGGTCGCCCTGGATCGCGGCCGGCCCGGTGACGGCGGCGCTGACACCCTCGGGGAGGTCCTTCTTCACCGCGGCGCGCAGGGCGTCGATCTCGTCGGCGAGCTCGGCGGCGTCGGTGGTGGACGTCGGCACGATGCCCACGAGCGCGGTGCCATCCTCGGAGGGCTGGAGCTCGGTGCCGGTGCCGGTGCCGTCGGTGGCGGCGGCGAAGCTCTTCTGGAGCGACGCGCGGTCGGCGGCGTCGATGCCCGGCCCACCAGCGTCGGAGTAGAACAGGACCACGGCCACCTGGTCGTCGCCGGAGGGGAAGGAGTCCAGTGCCTTCACCACGGCGGTGGAGTCGTATCCGTCGGGCAGTTGATCGGTGGATCCGCGGTCGACCGGTGCCGTGCCGACGGCGCCGATGAGGGCTCCGCCGATGATGAGGTAGAGCACCGGAAGGATCCAGGCGATCCGCGGACGCAGGAAGGGGAGCAGTCTCGTCTCCGTACGGGATTGTTCCATGATGGAAGGATAGAGGCATGACCCAAGAGCACGCGGAGCAGCCGCCCACGGCCGTCCCGATGCTGCTCCAGGAGCTCACCGTCGAACTCGGCCGCTTCGCCCAGGGGTTCGGACGCCGCCACCGCATGCACCAGACCGACGTCGACGCCCTGGGGCACCTGTCGGTGGCCGAGCAGCGGGGCGAGGCCATGACGCCGTCCCGGCTCGCGGCCTCCCTCGACCTCAGTGCGCCCGCCACCTCCGCGCTCCTGCACCGCCTCGAGGACACCGGGCACGTCGTCCGCGAACCCGACCCCGACGACGGACGTCGCCAGCTGCTGCACCTCCAGCCGACCGCCCGCGAGCTCGCTACCGAGTACTTCGGCCCGCTCGCCGCCTCGCTCTCCCGGTCGCTCGAGGGCATGACGCCCGACGAGGTCGCCGTCGTGGAAGGCTGGCTCGCCCGCGCCGTCACAGCGACCCGGGATGCCGCCGCCCAGGTCAGTCGACCGGACGATCCGCCCGCCCGCGGCGGGCGATGAACCGGGCCCGCCGCACCGACAGCGGGTGCCACACCACCTGCTGCACCGTGAGCGTGACCCAGCCCGCGATCGCCATCCCGGCGATGTTGAGGAACAGCTGCTGCGTGCTGCCCCAGATCTCCTCCGGCAGCCCGAAGGCGATGCCGAGCGCGATGTTGCCGGCCGCGGGCACGGTGGTCACCGAGATGAAGACCCCCGCCAGACCGCCCACCTTCGCCGAGGTCAGCGAAAGCACCCCGGCGGCGCCGGCGATCACCGCGACCACGAACGACCAGCGGTCGGGGGTGTAGACGAACGCGGTGTCGGGCCGGACCACGAGGTCCTCCACCGTGATCCATCCCCACGAACGCCCCAGCAATGTGATGAGCGCGGTGAGGACGATCGCCACCAGGAACCCGCCGAACAGCGTGCTCACCGCCTGCTGGAGCAGGTTCCAGCGCCGCCGGACCACCGAGAGTCCGATCGCGGCCACCGGCACGAACTCCGGGCCGAGGACCATCGCGCCGATGATGAGCACCTGGGAGTCCAGCACGATCGCCACCGAGGCGATGAGGGTCGCCAGGGTCATGAAGGAGACGTAGGTCCAGTTGAACTCCGACTCGTCGTAGGCGCGCTGGGTGACGTCGGCCCACACCACGGCGTCCGCACTGCTGCCCGGCGTGCGCCGCTCGGCCTCGAAGCCCGCCCGCGACATCCACGTCGAGGAGTGCTCGATGTGCACCGTGCCGCGCTCGTGCACCCGCCACTCCCGCAGGAAGTCGATCACCTCGTTGGCGCCCTCGCGGGCGAGGTCGCAGGTGATGAGGTCGCCCGGGGGCTTGACCGCCGCGCCGCGCTGCACGAGCAGCGCCGAGACGGCCTCGTCGTCCTCCAGCGCATCGACGATGCGGGAGGTGAGGTCGGCGGGCGCGATGATGCTCAAGCGCAGCATGGGCGCGAAGCTAACACCCCGGCGCAGCACCGCCACGCCACCGCGGTTTGCCTGGGCCGGTCAGCATGGAGGCGTGCCCGTGGAACCGCTCGACCCTCTCGCGCTCGTCGAACCCGTCGACCGGCACGCGCCCGTCCTGCGCGGCCCGGTGCTGATGAACCAGGACTGGCGCGACCTCACCTACCTGCACTGGGCGGTCGACCCCGAGCGCGTGGCCGACCGCATGCCGCCGGGGGTGCGCCCCGACGTCCACGACGGCGCGACCTACGTGGGTCTCGTGCTGTTCCACATGGTCGACGCCGGCTTCGGACGCCGCAGCGAGGTGCCCTACTTCGGCACCTTCCTCGAGACCAACGTGCGCCTCTACAGCGTCGACGCCGACGGCCGCCGCGGCGTCGTCTTCCTCAGCCTCGACGCCGACCGGCTGGCGGTCGTGCTCGCCGCGCGGGCCGGCTTCGGCGTGCCGTACCGCTGGGCCTCGATGTCGCACGGCGCGCGCGTCGTCCCCGGCGGCGTCCGCCACACCTACCGCGCCCGGCTGCGCTGGCCCGGCGTCCGGGCGCGCAGCCTGGTGGAGGTCGAGGTCGGCGACCCGCGGCCCGCCACGCCGCTCGACGACTTCCTCTCCGCGCGGTGGCGCCTGCACACCAGCATCGCCGGACGCACGCTGCGGGTGCCCAACCAGCACGAGCCCTGGCCCCTCCACGACGCCCGGGTGGTGCGCCTGGAGGACGAGCTCGTGGCCTCCGTGGGCTTCCCCGGCCTGACCGACACCGAGCCCGACCACATCGCCTTCAGCCCCGGCGTCCACACGATCTTCGGGTTGCCGCAGCGGGTGGCGGGGGTCTGAGGCTGCGGAGCCGGCTCAGAACCCGCCGATCCCCTCCACCGAGTCCGCCGCGGCCAGCACCCGCTTGAGCACCTTGCCGGTCGGGTTGCGCGGCAGCGCGGCGACGAACCACACCTCGCGGGGCACCTCGTGCCGCGCGAGGCGCTCGCGGGCCAGGGCGCGCAGCTCCTCGGCCTCGACCACCGCGCCGGGCAGCAGGACGACGACCGCCCGCAGACGCTGACCGAACTCCTCGTCGGGGACGCCGACCACGGCCACCTCGTCGACCCCGGAGTGCTCGGCGAGCAACGCCTCCACCTGGGCCGGGACGACGTTCTCGCCGCCGGAGACGATCATGTCGTCCTCGCGACCCTCGATGTGCAGCAGCCCGTACTCGTCGATGCGACCGACGTCGCCGGTCGAGACGTAGCCGTCGACGACCTCCTTGCCCGAGCCGTCGGTGTAGGCGGTGAAGGCCAGTGCGCTGCGCACGAAGACGATGCCCGGCTCGCCGTCCGGCACCGGACGCCGGTCGGGGCCGAGCAGCAGCACCCGCGCGGCCGCGGGCGCACGGCCCACGCAGCCCGGGGCGAGCGCGAGCTCCTGCGGGGTCGCCACCGCCGCGACCCCCACCTCGGTCGAGCCGTACATGTTGTAGAGGACGTCGCCGAGCAGCTCGCGGGTGCGCACGCACAGGGCCGCGGGCAGCGCGGAACCCGCGGCGTAGATGCGTTCCAGGCTCGCGAGGTCGGCCGGATCGGGGTCGAGCGCGAGGATGCGGTGCAGCATCGTCGGCACGAGGACGAGCACCCGCACCTGCTCCGCCCTGATCGTCGCGACCGCCGTCGCGGCATCGAAGCGGCGGGCGAGGACGATGCGGCAGCCGGCCGCCAGGGCGAGGCAGAGCTGCGAGAGCCCGGTGCCGTGGAAGATCGGCGCCGCCATGAGCACGGTGCATCCGTGCGGGAAGGGCAGGCGGTCGAGCACCTGGGCGCTCTGCAGGGGGTTCATCCGCGACCGCGGCGCCCCCTTGGGCACGCCCGTCGTGCCGCTGGTGAGGATCACCAGTCCGCCCGACGTCGCCGGCAACGGCGGCGGGGACGTCGGGCCGGCGTCGGCCAGGCCGTCGAGGGTGAGCACGTCACCCGCGGGCGCCGCGTCGGCGACCACGGTCGGCAGCTGCTGACCCGACTCCGAGCACGCCTGCGCGACGACGTCGGCGAAGTCGGCGTCGTGCACCAGCACCTCGACGCCCTCGCGGGCGAGCACCGTGGCCAGCTGCGGCGCCGCCGAACCGGTGTTGAGCAGCACCGCACGCGCCCCGGCGTACCCGGCCGCGGCCAGCGCGATCACCGGTCCGCGGTGGTCACGGCACAGGATGCCGACGACCGGGGTCGCCTCGGGCTCGCGCTCGATCCGGCCGAGCAGGGCCAGCAGACCGTGCGCGACCGACGCCGCCCGGTCGTCGAGCTCGCGGTAGGTCACCTCGCCGCGGTCGTCGGCCAGCGCCACGGCGTCCGGCGTACGACGGCGCGCGACCCGCACCGCGGTGGTGAGGGGGCCGAGGTGCACCGTCTCGCGGCTGTTGCGGAGGGTGCGGTCCAGGCGCAGCGGCTCCAGCAGGCCCTCACGCTGGAGCACCCGCAGCGCGCGGGCGATGTCGAGTCCGCGCTCGACCGCCTCCCCCACCCGCCGCGGCCCCAACGCCACCACCCGCGGCAGCACCGGCCCGCTCATCGCGTCACCTCCGCGCCACCGGTGGTCGAGGTGCGACGAGCGCCAGCGAGGAGCCACGAGACCCGGCGAGACCCCCACCCGCCGTACCCACCGCCCTGCACCGGTGCGGGGATCTCGCGGCTCGCTGGCGCTCGCACCTCGATCACCGGACAGCTCGGCGCCACGGCGCCTCCCACCTCGACCACCGCAGGGAACCCGGTGGTCGAGGTGCGACGAGCGCCAGCGAGGAGCCACGAGACCCGGCGAGAACCGCACCCGCCGTACCCACCGCCATGCACCGGTGCGGGGATCTCGCGGCTCGCTGGCGCTCGCACCTCGATCACCGGACAGCTCGGCGCCACGGCGCCTCCCACCTCGACCACCGACCGGGTCGCGAGCGGCGTCCTCATCGGCCCGTCCATCGCGGTGCGCGCTTCTCAGCGAAGGCGGCGACGCCCTCGCGGGCATCGTCGGAGAGCACGACGGGACTCGCCATCTCGCTCTGCCGCTCGAAGCCCTCGGCGAGGCTCCAGGTCGGCGCGGTGTCGACGATCTGCTTGCCCACGCTGACCGAGAGCGGCGCGTTGGCGGCGATCCGCGCGGCGAGATCGAGGGCGGCGTCCAGCGCGCCCCCGGTGGGGACGACGCGGTTGACGAGGCCGAGCTCGTGCAGGCGCGCGGCCGGCAGCGGGTCGGCGACCAGGGCGAGCTCGAGCGCCACCGGACGCGGCAGCCGCACCGCGGTGCGCCACAGACCGCCGGCGGCGGCGAGCAGGCCGCGCTTGGCCTCGGGCAGCCCGAAGATCGCGTCCTCGGCGGCGACGACGAGGTCGGCGCACAGCGCGAGTTCGAAGCCGCCTGCCAGAGCGGCGCCCTCCACCGCGGCGATGGTGGGCTTGACCGGCGGCTCGGCGGTGAGTCCCAGCGGCCCGCGCCGGTCGGTCACCGGCACCTCGCCACGGTGGGCGCCCGCGAGGTCCATGCCGGCGCAGAAGGTGCCGTCGGCACCGGTCAGCACGATCACCCGCACGGTCGGGTCGGCCTCGGCGTCGTCGACGGCCCGCTCGAGGGCGAGCGCCATCGGCCGGTCGACGGCGTTGCGCACGTGCGGCCGGTCGAGGGTGATGAGCAGGATCTCGCCGTCCTCGCCCCGCCGCTCGGTGCGCAGCGGCGCGGGCGGCGGGGGCGGCAGGTCGACCCGCTTCGAGCGCGCGCCCCCGACGAGGGTCAGGACGCCGTCGGTGAGCGCGATGCGGCGGCGCAGCACGTCGGTGCCGGTGAGCAGGGCGACGTCCTCGGGGGATTCGCGGCGCAGCAGCACCCGGGCGCCGTCGTCGGTGATGGCCGAGACGATCACGGCCTCGGCGGCGCCGGTGCGGCGGTAGGGCACCGTGATCGCCTCGACGACGGCGGTGCCCTCGAGCTCGGTGCGCGCCGGACGCGCGGGGGGCCGGTCGAAGGCCGGCTTGAGGTGGGCGAAGCGCTGGGCGGGCGGGGTGGCGGCGTAGATGCCGAGCGCGTGCTTCGTGGCGTACCACCCCAGCGAGCTCGACAGGCCGTACTCGGTCGGCCGCTCGCGCAGCAGCGGCACGAGGCTGGACACGGCGTGCAGGCCGTAGTTGTTGCCGGGTCCGCCGGCCGAGGTCAGCCCGCCGGTCACGCTCAGCGGCCGGGAGGCGTCGTCCCAGGGAAGGCCGAGGGCCTCGGCGCCCAGCTGCACCGCGGCCGGGAAGCAGGAGTAGAGGTCGACCGGGCCGAGGTCGGCGGCGGTGATGCCGGCATGCCCGAGGGCGGCGGACGCCGCCGCGGTGATCGCGGGACTGCGGGTGAGGTCGGCCCGTTCGGAGACGAACCACTCGTCGGTGGCCGAGGCCCCGGCGTGCAGGAAGACCCACTTCTCCTGGGCGATGCCCGCGGCCTGGGCGGCCGCGACGCTGGTGACGATGACCGCCGCCCCGAGGTCGACGGTGAAGTTGGCGCACATCAGCTTCGTGTAGGGGTCGCTCACCCAGCGGTTGGCCGGCGTCGGGGTGGCGATCTCCTCGGCGGTGCGCGCCGTGCGGTCCCATGCGAAGGGGTTGCCCGCGGCGACCTCGCTGTTGCGCGACCAGAGGTCGGCGATGCGCGCCCGGTGCTTCTCGACGCTGAGGCCGCAGGCGCCGCGCAGGGCCGACTCCAGCAGGGCGTAGACGAAGATCGGCGCGGAGAGGCCGACGCTGGTCTCGGCCTCGTTGTTGGCCGGGCGGTCGATGCCGATGACCCGGTCGGGTGCGGCGTCGTCGGGCTGCCGGTCCCATGCCGGCTGGCGGCCGTCGCGCTGGAGCGCCGAGACGGTGGCCCCGGCCTCGGCACCGCTGATGAGGACGACGTGCGCGCGACCGTCGACGACCTGCTGCGCGGCGTCGTTGACCGACAGCTGGGCACCGTCGCCGCCGTAGGGCGAGGTCTGCACGGTCGAGGCGCCCTCGGCGCCTACCAGTGCGGCGACCGCCCCGGCCTGGTCGGGGTAGACCCACGAGGCGCTGGGGACGGCGTAGACGAGGTCGGCATTGGCCAGCAGGCCTTCGCCGAGCGTCGATCCGGCGTCGGCCGCGGCGGCCCGCAGGGCGCGGACGGCCAGCTCGACCGGCTCGACCGGGTGCGCGAGATCGGGCGTGCGCTCGACGACCTGCCCGACGCCGACGACCACCGGGGTCGAGGGATCGAGCAGGCGGCCGCTCGCCGCGTGGAGCACGGGCTCGTCGGCCACCCGCAGCCGCGCGGGGCCGCCGGCGTCCTCGAGCAGGTCGGCGAGTGCGGCGAGGGAATCGGTGAGCGCGACCTCGACGCTGCGCACCGCGGTGAGGCCGACCGGTCCCTTGACCGGGGAACCGTCGAGGGCACCGTCGAGACGGACGACGCAGCCGCCGGGGGCGGGCGCGATCGTGCACCACAGGCCCACCGTGATGCCCATCGGGCCGGTGCCGCGCAGGGCGAAGCCCTCGGCGTCGGCGCGCTCGACCCGCCAGCGGGCCTGGGCGGGGATGTCCATCAGCTTGATCTGCTGGGTGAACTCGGCGCCGGTCTCGATGCGGGCCGGCCGCTCGCCGCGCCACGCCAGGTGCAGGGTCAACCACTCGTGGGCGCGGTCGAGGTCGGCCACCAGGTCGACGACCGCCTCCGGCGTCGCGGCGAGCGCGCGGCTGGCGCTCACCTGGCGTGCGTAGTCGGCCACGCCGGCCGGTGCGGGCAGCTCGACGGCGGCCGCGGGCCCGTCCCCGGCTGGTGCGGCGGCACCCGGGCGGACCCGGGCCAGCGCACCCTCGACCCCGAGTCGCGCGGTCTGGGCGGCGACGGGGGCCAGGGTGCGCACGGTCGCGACGGTGCGGGAGAGGCGGCGCGGGAGACCGGCGCGCGGTCGTCGGTCGGGGGTGGGAGCCATCGGGATCACTTTCCGTCTGATCAGACTGATTTCGCCATGGTGGGGCATCCGCCCCGGTCCGGCAAGCCGTGACCGCTGCTCGGACGCTACGGCCGTTAGGTTGACCCCATGGCCGCCGCCCCCCGTCGCACGCAGCAGGTCCGCTCGGCGGCGACCCGCGCCCGGCTCCTCGAGGCCGCCTACCGGTGCCTGGTCGAGGGCGGCTACGCCGCCACCACCGTGGGCGCCGTCCAGCAGCGCGCCGGGGTCGCCCGCGGCACCCTGCTCCACCACTTCCCGACCCGCAGCGCGCTCATGGCCGGGGTGGTCGAGGACATCATCGAGCGCCGCCTGGAGGTCATCACCGGCGCCGGCGACGACCCGGCCGTCAGCCCCGCGACGGGCGCGGCGGGCTGGGACGACGTCGTCGACCTCGTCTGGCGCGAGCTGCGCTCGCCGGCCTACGCGGCCGCCCTCGAACTGTGGGTCGCGGCCCGCACCGACCCCGACCTGCGCGAGGCCCTGCTGCCGCTCCAGGACCGCATCTTCGCCACCGTGCACCGCCGCGTCACCGACCTCGTCGGCGCCGACCATCCGCGGGCCGGGCTGCTGGTGCAGTTCACCATCGACCTGCTCACCGGCTCCCACCTCGCCGGCATCCTCGCGCCGCGCGCGGGCACCACGGCGATCGTCGAGGCCTGGAAGCTCGCCCTGCGCGAGCTGGCGGGCGACCCGCCACCCGACACCCGCCGGGGCTGATCAGGCCGGCGCGCGCGTGCGGACGACGACGAGCGCGATGTCGTCCTCGGCGTGCGGCTCGACAGCCGCGAGCAGGGCATCGGCCAGCCGGTCGGGGTCGTCGTCGCCGAGCCGCCGCACCCGGTTCTCCGCCGCCCAGGCGGCGATCCAGCCGACGAGCCACTCCAGGCCCGCACCCAGTCCGGTGTCGCGGCGCTCCACCAGGCCGTCGGTGAAGAACACCAGGAGGCTGTCGTCGGACAGCAGCTCCTCGTGGTCGGTGCGCTCGATCTCGGGCACGAGTCCGAGCAGGGGGTCGGGCTCGGTCTCCAGCAGCCGCACGTCACCGTCGGGGCCGAGCAGCACCGGCGGCGGGTGGCCCGCGTTCGACCAGCGCAGGCGGTGCCCCTCGGGCAGCGACTGCACGCCGGCGTAGACGGAGGTGGCGACCTCCACGACACCGAGCCCGTCGAGCGCCCGGTCGAGCGCCCCCAGGACGCCGGCCGGGCTGCCGGGCGCGGCGATCGCGATGCCGCGCAACAGATTGCGGATCTGGGCCATCGCGGCGGCGGCCTGGCTGTCGTGACCGGCGACGTCGCCCACGGCCAGGGCCAGCGTGCCCTCGGTGAGCAGGAAGGAGTCGTGCCAGTCGCCGCCCACCTGGGCGATGTCGAGCGCGGGTTGGTAGCGCACCACGACCTCGACCCGCTCGGTGCGGATGGGCTCGCTCAGCAGGCTGCGCTGGAGGGTCGTGGAGAGCGCCCGCTCGGCGGCGGCGGTGCGGCGTTCGCGCGAGATGGCATCGACCCGGTCGAGGGCGGCGCCGATGGTGGCGGCGAGCAGCCGCAGGAAGCTCTCGTGCTCGTCGTCCATCGGCAGCATCGGGCTGGGGACGACGGCCAGGGCCGGCCGTTCCTCCTCGGGCGGCAGCCGCAGCGCCGCGCCGAACTCGGCCCCCGGGGTCAGCGCCAACCAGCAGACCCGGGTACCGGCGCGCTCCTCGACGAGCAGGTCGCGGTGGGCCAGCGGGGTCCCCGGGGACGCAGGGACGCGCGGGTCGGGGTCGCCGGACGCCGGCCGCAGGTCGACCGCCGCGACGTCGTCGTGCGCCTCACGCAGCAGGCGCAACGCCTCGGTGAGCACGACGCCGGGCTCGGTGGCATCGGCGAGCACGTCGCCGAGCCGGGCCAGGAGGGAGATCCGGCGCTGCGCGATCACCGAGCGGGTGGTCTCGGTGGCGATGTCCATCAGCCCCTCGACCTCGCCGGCCGCATTGGTCACCGGCGAGTAGGCGTAGGTGAAGTAGCACTCCTCGAGGAAGCCGTGCCGGTGCAGCGGCACGGCGGCGTCCTCGAGGAAGAACGCCTCGCCGTGCGTCATCACGCCGTCGACCAGCGGCCCGATCACCGGCCAGGCCTCGTCGAACATCTCCTCGCAGCGCGATCCGAGCGCGGCCGGGTGCTTGTCGCCGATCAGTTCGACGTAGGCCTCGTTGTAGACCAGCACGTGCTCGGGCCCCCAGATGAGGGTCACCGGGAACCGCGTGCGCAGCATGAGCGCGACCGTGTTGCGCAGCGTGGTCGACCACGCCGCGGGCGACCCGAGGGCGGTGGCCGACCAGTCGACCGCCGCGTAGTCGTCGACGAGCGCGCCGGCGTGGCGGAAGAGGGCGTCGGGCACCTGCGGAGCCTAGGCGGACGACGGGGACGACCGGTCGCCGTCCACCCCTGGGGATTGACCCGAGCCGGCCATGCCCACCCCGGGACGGACGTCCCGCTCGAGGGTTCGCCGCCGCGCGTCGGCGGGGCTAGGCTGGTCAGCGGTTCCGAACGGACCAGACGGCCCACGACGACGGGCCGCACCGGCGGCGAAGGGGGTGGCGATCCGTGGACGGCGAACCTCCCAGTCCCAGACCCGTGGCCAGACCCCTGACCGGCCCTAACCGGCCCTGACCGGTTCTCGGGAGCCGATCTCCGGCACCACCTCCTCATGAGGCCGGCCGTCGGCTGCGGCAGGGTCACGATCACCCACGACGCGTGCACGCGTCCGCCCGGCTCGCACCGGGCCCTCCGTCGTCCCTCGCAGCGACCTGCGCCCGGGTCGCTGCCGCCCTCAGGAGCCCTCAGGAGAGCGTCATGTCCGAGCGTCCGTTCACCGCGCTGCGCACCCCGATCCGCTCGCTCGCCGGTCGGGTGCGTCGCGCCCCCGACCCGACCACCCCGATCCCCTCGCCGCCGATGACCGCGCACACGCCGGCGCGGCTCAGCCTGGTCGACAGCGCCGTCTACGTGGACGGCGATCGGGTCGCGAGCCCCGCGACCCTCGCCGACACCTTCTCCTCCCTGCGCGAGACCGAGGACGCCGTCGGCTGGATCGGCCTCTATCGGCCCGACCACCACGAGCTCGCGCAGGTGGCCTCGGAGTTCGACCTGCACGAGCTGGCCGTCGAGGACGCGATCACGGCGCACCAGCGCCCGAAGCTGGAGCGCTACGGCGAGACGCTGTTCGTCGTCCTGCGGGCCGCGCGCTACCTCGACGACGTCGAGGAGGTCGAGTTCGGCGAGGTGCACCTCTTCGTGGGCCCCGACTTCGTGATCACCGTGCGGCACAGCGAGGCTCCCGACCTCTCGGCGGTGCGGCGACGCCTGGAGAGCAACCCCGACCTGCTGCGGCTGGGCCCCGAGGCCATCCTCTACGCGATCCTCGACCGCATCGTCGACGGCTACGCGCCGGTCGTCGCCGGTCTGGAGAACGACATCGACGAGATCGAGACCGAGGTGTTCCAGGGCGACCCGCGGGTGTCGCGGCGCATCTACGAGCTCTCCCGCGAGGTCATCGAGTTCCAGCGCGCCACCCGGCCGCTCGCCGCCGTGGTGGCGGCGTTGACGGCCGGCTTCGAGAAGTACGGAACCGACGAGGAGCTCCAGCGCTACCTGCGCGACGTCGAGGACCACCTCACGGTCGTCATCGAGCAGGTCGACGGCTTCCGCCAGCTGCTGCGCGACATCCTCACC
Source organism: Nocardioides fonticola (assembly GCF_039536805.1). NCBI lineage: Bacteria > Bacillati > Actinomycetota > Actinomycetes > Propionibacteriales > Nocardioidaceae > Nocardioides > Nocardioides fonticola. The sequence continues at coordinate 27,845 of NZ_BAAAZH010000026.1, forward strand.
GTGAACGCGACGCTGGTCGCCCAGCAGCAGAACGAGGAGATGAAGGCGCTCAGCGCGGTCAGCGTCGACCAGAACGAGGAGGTCAAGCGCATCTCGGCCTGGGCGGCCATCCTCTTCGCGCCCACGCTCATCGGCACGGTCTACGGCATGAACTTCGACTCCATGCCCGAGCTCCACTGGACCTACGGCTACCCGTTCGCGCTGGTGATGATGGGCGTGGTGAGCCTGGTGCTCTACCTCGTGTTCCGGCGCCGCGGCTGGATCTGACCGCGTGATCCGCCGGTCGGCCGGATCCGTTCGCGCAGATCCCTCAACCCGACCCGAGCGCCGCCGATAGCAGGGGAAACCCCCGCTGCTCGTGCCCCCCGCACGAGCAGACCCCCCTGCATGAAAGAGGCGACGCCGTGCGCCGTACCCCTCGTTCCCTGTCCGTCCCGCTGACGCTGGTCGCCGCGGTCGTCGGCGCCGTCCTGGCCGCCCCGAGCGCCTCGACCGCCCTGGACGTCGGGCGATCCGATGCGCCCGCCGTGGCCGCGGGCAGCGGATGCGCGCAGTCCGGCGCCCGGCCGCGCGCGGCCTCGGCCGTCGAGAGCAGCGACCCCGCGCTGTTCGCGACCGCGGCCCGCCGCACGTCGCAGGGTCAGGAGGGCCTCGCAGGTCTGGCGGAGGACCACACCCTCTGGCTGGACGGCTGCGGCCGACCGCTCTACGCCGAGCCGACCCTGAGCGCCCGGGCGATCGCGCGCTCCGAGCGGGCGATCGCACGCGACACCAGCGGGCACCGGGGCAAGGGCCAGGCCAAGGGGCAGGCCAAGGGGCAGGGCAAGGGCAAGCGCGGTCACGGGGCGCGCGGCAGCGCGATCGTGGCGCAGGCGTCCTCGGGGTGGTCGGGCCGCGTCGCCGCGACCGCCCTCCAGCCGCTCGCCAACACCTTCACGCTGAACTCGCGGCCGGGCGCGGCCCGCACGATCTACCTGGACTTCCGCGGCGGCAGCGTCGCCTCGACCGCGTGGAACGCCTCCTACACCGGCGGCGCACCGATCGCCGTCGCGCCGTACTCCGTCGACGCCGACACCACCACCTTCTCCACCGTCGACCTCACCGAGATCCAGCGGGTGTGGCAGATCGTCTCGGAGGACTACGCACCCTTCGACGTCAACGTCACCACCGCCGACCCCGGCGCCGCCGCCCTCCAGCGCAGCTCGGCGTCCGACACCGTCTACGGGGCTCGCGTCGTGATCGCCCCGGGCAACAACCCGATCTACACCTCGTGCGGCTGCGGCGGCATCGCCTACGTCGGGGTCTTCAACCTCAGCGGCACCGACCACGACTACTACCAGCCGGCGTGGGTGTTCACCGGCGGCGTGGGCACGAGCGGCAAGAACATCGCCGAGGCCGCCAGCCACGAGGCCGGTCACCTCTTCGGCCTCTACCACGACGGCACCGCGACCTCGGGCTACTACAGCGGCGCGACGCCGTGGGCGCCGATCATGGGCGCCGGGTACTACCAGCCGATCACGCAGTGGTCGAAGGGCGAGTACCCGGGGGCCAACCAGACCCAGGACGACCTGGCGGTCATCGCGACGGGCGCTCCCCTGCGCACCGACGACGTCGGCGACACCGCCGCCACGGCGGGCATGCTGTGGCCGCAGGACGCCTCCAACGGCGTGATCAGCACCCGCACCGACGTCGACGCCTGGCGCTTCACCGCCGCCGGGACGACCACGGTCACGGTGACCCCGGCCGACTACGCCAACCTCGACGCCAGCCTGCGCATCACCGACGCCGCCGGCACGACGCTGGCCACCGTCAACCCGACCGCCGCGGCGAGCAGCCCCTCGGTCGCGACCGGCCTGGGCGCCACCTACACCTTCACCGCACCGTCGGCGGGCGCGACGTACCTGGCCTATGTCGACGGCGTCGGTCAGGGATCGCCGTCCAGCGCCGGCTCCTACAGCGACTACTCCTCCCTCGGGAACTACCAGATCGCTCTGACCACCGGCAGCACCGGCGTGACGCCGTCCACCCCGGTCACGCTGACCACCACGGCCCTGCCGGGTGGGACCGTCGGCCAGGCCTACACCGCCACGCCGGTCACCCCGAAGGGCGGCGCGAGCCCCTACACCTACAGCGCCACCGGTCTGCCGGCCGGTCTCGCGATCGGCGCGACGACCGGTCAGATCACCGGCACGCCGAGCGCGGCCGGCACGAGCAGCGTCGTGGTGAAGGTGACCGACGCCGCCGGGCAGACCGCGACGTCCTCGGCCCTCACCCTGGTGGTGGCGGCAGCGCCGACCTCGACGCTGAGCATCCCGACCACCGCGATCGCCGCCGGTCGGTACGCCGTCTCCTACGCCGCGACCATCCTGGTCGCCGGCGGCACCCAGCCCTACCGCTACTCCTACTCGGGCACCCTGCCGCCGGGCCTCTCGCTCACCGTCTCCGCGCCGGGCCAGGTCACGCTCTCGGGTCGTCCGGTCAGCCGCGGGACCTTCACCTTCACCCTGAAGGCCACCGACGCGGCCGGCGCGACCACGCAGCGGGCGTTCACGGTAGCGATCACCTGAGGCCGATCACCTCAGGCCGATCACCTCAGGTGACTCACGGAGCCTCGTTCACCTGAAAGGGTGAAGTTCACACGGAGGGGCGCGTAACACCGGGCGGTGGATCTCGTTGGGACGACGAACCGCCCTCCCCACGCGCAGTTCCCCCCCAGGAGACAACCGTGCTGATCTCGCCGCCCGCCCCTCCGACCGACGCCCTCGGGCGACCGGAACGGGACCCCGCGCCTCGCCGCTCCCGGCAGCTGCAGCGCATCCGGGACGGTGTCTTCTTCACCGCTCCGCCCGAGCTGCCCCACGGCCCGCACGGGCTGGCCCGCGAGCAGGTGGTCCGGGCCCAGCGCGAGCGCGCGATGATCGCGGTCACCGAGCTGCTGGCGGTCATGCCGCTACGCGAGATCGGCATCCGCGAGATCGCCCGCGAGGCCCACCTCTCGACGTCCGCGTTCTACCGCTGCTTCACCGACAAGGACGACTGCCTCTTCGCCGCCTACGAGCGGTTCGTCTCCGTCCTCGGGCAGCGGTTCCTCGCGACCGTCACCTTCGCCGAGGAGTGGCCCGAGCAGATCGGGCTGGTCGTCGACGCCTTCTTCGACACCCTCGCCGCCGACATCGTCACGGCACGCGCCTACCTCGTCGAGATGGAATGCGCGGGCGGCGAGGCCCGGGCCCGACGCCGTCACGCCGTCGACACCATGGCCCAGGCCATGAAGGAGCGCCGCGACGCCCGCTGGCCCGGATCGGAGGCGGTGCCGCTCGTCGCCTACGAGTCCGCGGCCATCGCCGTGCGCTACCACGCCGCCCGCGCCCTGGAGGCCGGTGCCGACGAGGCCGGGCTGCGCGCGCTGAGCGGCGACCTCGGCCCCTGGCTGACCCGCCTGCTCACCCTCTGAGCCGGCTCCCCCTCGGCCCGATCCGGCCCGATCCGGCCCGACCCGGCCCGCAGGTCGACCGGGCCTGAGATGCTGGTCGGGTGAGGGGAACCGATGCATCCGTACGCCCGCACGCGTCGCGCCCGCAGACGGCCGGTCGTCGTCGGCGGTGGCAGATCCTCGCCCTCCTCGGCGTCGTGCTCCTGACGGCCGCCGCCGGGTGCGCAGGCCAGCGACCGGACGCCGCCGGAGAGCTCACGGCGTCGGTCACCGCGCCCCAGGCGACGGCGAGTTCCCCCGACGCCCCCGACACCCCCGACACCACGGTCGGCAAGGTGCTGGTGGTGATGGTCGAGAACCACTCGCTCGGCCAGATGCGGGCCGGGATGCCGTGGCTGGCCCGGCTCGCGGAGCGCTACGCCTACGCGGCCGACTACCACGGCGTCGTCCATCCCTCGCTGCCGAACTACCTGGCCATCGCGGGCGGCAGCACCTTCGGCGTCCGCAACGACGCCTCCCCGGCAGCGCACCGGCTCTCCGGCGCGAGCGTCTTCGGCCGTGCCGTCGCGGCCGGCGGCACCGCGCGGCTCTACGCCGACGCGATGCCGCAGGCGTGCGCCCTGGAGCCGAGCTACCCCTACGCGGTCAAGCACAACCCGTGGGCCTACTTCGTCGACGAGCGCGACCTGTGCGCCGCCGACGACGTCCCGGTCGCGCAGCTGGCCGACGACGTCGCCGCCGGCGACCTGCCGACCGTCGGCATGCTCATCCCCGACCTGTGCCACGACGCCCACGACTGCCGACTGGGCACCGCCGACGCCTGGCTGAAGCGGCAGCTGCGACCGGTGCTCGCCGGGCCGGACTTCACCAGCGGCGACCTCGCGCTGGTCATCACGGCCGACGAGGACGACGACCATCACGGCAACCGGGTGCTCACCGTCGTCGCCCACCCGTCACTGGAGAGGTCCGACCGGGTCGTGCGCGCCCGCCTGAACCACTACGGCCTCTCCCGGTCGCTGGCCGAGGTGGCCGGCGTCCGCCCGCTGCGCCAGGCGCGGACGGCGCGCTCGGTGCTCGCCGCCTTCGGGCTCACCCCGAAGGGCTGACCCCCGCCGCCTAGGCTGGCGGGGTGCCGCGCGAACGTCAGGTGATCAGGGCCGATTCCGGCCGCAACCTCTACCCCCTGCTGACCGCCTCGATCGTGCCGCGGCCGATCGCCTGGGTCTCGACGCTCGATGCCGACGGCGTCGGCAACCTGGCCCCGCACTCGTTCTTCACCGTGGCCGCGGTCTCCCCTGCGGTCGTCTCCTTCACCTCGGTCGGCACGAAGGACTCGCTGCGCAACATCCTCGCCACCGGGGAGTTCACGGTCTCGGTGACCCCGCGCGCGCTGCTCGACGCCGTCAACGACTCCAGTGCGCCCTACCCTCCCGACGTCGACGAGGCGACGCGGCTGGGCATCGCGATGGAGCCGAGCGCCACCGTCGCGCCGCCGCGGGTGGCCGCCTCGCCGGTCGCGATCGAGTGCAGCCTGCACTCGACCACCGCCTTCGAGGGCGACTGCACGGTGGTGTTCGGGCTGGTGCGGGCGATCGCGATCGACCCCGACGCGCTCGGCCCCGACGACCTGCCGACGATCGAGGCGATCGCGCCGCTCTCGCGCCTGGGGCGCAACGAGTGGGGGCTCCCGCCCGAGGTCGTGCGGATCGACCGGCCGATGCGGGTTGAGGACTGAGCCCCGCCGGATGCGCCGCCGAGGGATCCGGCTCAGCGGGTCCGGCCGGTGACCACCGGCAGGTCCTTGAGCGTCACGATGCCCGGCGGGGCCGCGACGACGTAGGGGACGGCGTTGGTGGCCGGCATCGCGGTGTAGATCATGCCGGGGCCCATCCAGCCCTCCTCGTCCCAGTCGTGCGGCGGCAGGCAGTGCAGCACCGTGCGCATGTTGGGCCGGCCGAACACCTGGACGACGTGCCCGTGCGCCAGCGGCTTCGGCGGCGTCACGTGCTGGCCCATCGTCCAGTTGAAGCCGACCGAGACGACATTGCGGTCGCCGACCCAGCCGCGGTGGTAGCCGAAGACGCCCGCGATCGTGCCGGCCGGGATGGTCATGAAGCCGAGGTCGGAGTCGCCGTGGGCGGGGGTGAAGGTGACGTCGAAGGTCAGCCGGTCGAGGGTGACGTCGAGGGCGTCGGCCATCATGGCCGCCGACTCGGCGAACACCTCGCTCTCGGTGCGCACGAACTCCTCCAGCCCCGGCGTCCCGAGGTCGCGGCCGAAGCCCATGTGGCTCATCGTGGCGCCGGACTCGTAGGTCGAGCAGTCGACCGACTCGGTGATCCGGATCTCGTCGACGCGCTCGCAGGCACCGGAGAGCACGAGCCCGACGAGGTTGGTGATGCCGGGGTGCGCGCCGCTGCCGTAGATCGTCGACCGGCCGACGCGGCAGGCCTCCTCGATCCGCGCGCGGTCGTCGGGTGACTGCTTGCCGCCGGTGATCCAGGCGGCGGTGGTGACCACGTCGACGCCCGCTGCGAGCAGGCGGCACAGGTGGTCGAGATCGGGCCACAGCGGGTTGTAGCAGCAGGCGTCGGCGCCGGTGGCCAGCAACGCCTCGACGTCGTCGGTGGCCAGGACGCCGGTCGGCTCGGGCCACCCGCACAGCTCGGCGGCGTCGCGGCCGACCTTGTCGGCGCCGTGGGCGTAGACGCCGGCGAGCTCGAGGTCGGCGCGGGCGAGGATCGCGTGCAGCGAGCGGCTGCCGATGTTGCCGGTGGTCCACTGCAGCACGCGCAGCGGTCGGTCGTGGCGAGGGGGCATCACGAGGGCTGAGTAGAACGTGTTCTAGCGCCCCGCGTCAACGGCCCCGGACGCACCGCGGCCCGGACATCGGGCGATGTCCGGGCCGCGGTCAGCTGAGCGTGTCGGGTCAGCCGTTGATCATGCCGGCGCCGACGGTGACGCCGGTGGCCTCGTCGATGAGGATGAACGAGCCGGTGGTGCGGTTCTTGGAGTACGGGTCGCACAGCAGCGGCACCGTGGTGCGCAGCTGGATGCGGCCGATCTCGTTCAGGCCCAGCTCGCCGGCCTCGTTGTCGCGGTGCAGCGAGTTGACGTCGAGGCGGTACTGGATGTCCTTGACGAGCGCCCGGGCGGTGCGGGTGGTGTGCTTGATGGCCAGCTTCTGCCGCGGCTTGAGCGGCGTGGTGGTCATCCAGCAGACCATCGCGTCGATGTCCTGGGTCGGCGTCGGCGCGTTCTTGACCCGGGCGATCATGTCGCCGCGGGAGACGTCGACGTCGTCGGTCAGACGCACGGTCACCGACATCGGCGGGAACGCCTCGGCGACCTCGCGGTCGAAGAGGTCGATGCCGGCGATGGTCGAGGTCATGCCCGAGGGCAGGACGACGACCTCGTCGCCCGGCTTGAGGACGCCGCCGGCGACCTGACCCGCGTACCCGCGGTAGTCGTGGTGCTCGTCGGACTTCGGCCGGACGACGTACTGCACCGGGAAGCGGACGTCGACCAGGTCGCGGTCGGAGGCCACGTGCACGTGCTCGAGGTGGTGCATGAGCGTGGGGCCGGAGTACCACGGCATGTGCTCGGAGCGGTCGACCACGTTGTCGCCCTGGAGCGCCGAGATCGGGATGACCTCGAGGTCGGGGATGTTGAGCTTCGTGGCGAACTGCGTGAACTCGGCGTGGATGCGCTCGTAGGTGGCCTGGTCGTAGTCGACGAGGTCCATCTTGTTGATGCACAGCACGAGGTGCGGCACGCGCAGCAGCGAGAGCAGGACGGCGTGGCGGCGCGACTGCTCGGTCAGGCCGTTGCGGGCGTCGACGAGCACGAGGCCGAGGTCGGCGGTCGAGGCGCCGGTGACCATGTTCCGGGTGTACTGCACGTGCCCGGGGGTGTCGGCGATGATGAACTTGCGGTTGGGCGTCGCGAAGTAGCGGTAGGCCACATCGATGGTGATGCCCTGCTCGCGCTCGGAGCGCAGACCGTCGGTGAGCAGCGAGAGGTCGACGTAGCCGTGGCCCTTGGCCTCGCTCGTGCGCTCGACCGCCTCGAGCTGGTCGGCGAAGATCGACTTGCTGTCGTAGAGCAGCCGGCCGATGAGGGTGGACTTGCCGTCGTCGACCGAACCGGCGGTCGCGAACCGCAGGAGGTCCATCTGGGGCTTGGTGCCGGGGGTGGTCTCGGCCATCAGAAGTAGCCCTCCTTCTTGCGGTCCTCCATGGCGGCCTCGGAGAACCGGTCGTCGCCACGGGTGGCGCCGCGCTCGGTGACCCGCGCCGCGGCGACCTCGTCGATGATCTCCTCGATGGTCGAGGCCGTGGACTCCACGCAGCCGGTGAGCGTGATGTCGCCGCAGGTGCGGAACCGGACGGTGCGCTCGGTGACGACCTCGCCGTCGCGGGTCGGATTGAGCGGCGTCTCGGACATCAGCATGCCGTCGCGCTCGAAGACGCGACGCTGGTGGGAGAAGTAGATCGAGGGGATCTCGATGCCCTCACGACCGATGTAGTCCCAGATGTCGAGCTCGGTCCAGTTGCTGATCGGGAAGATCCGCATGTGCTCGCCGGCGTGCAGGCGGCCGTTGTAGAGCGACCACAGCTCGGGGCGCTGGTTCTTGGGGTCCCACTGCCCGAACTCGTCGCGGTGGGAGTAGACGCGCTCCTTGGCGCGGGCCTTCTCCTCGTCGCGGCGGCCGCCGCCGAAGGCAGCGGTGAAGCCGTTCTCCTCGATCGCGTTGAGCAGGGTGCCGATCTGGAGGCGGTTGCGGCTGGTCTTGCCGTCGTCGATCACGACGCCGTCGGCGATCGCGTCGTCGATGCTGGCCACGATCAGCTTCACACCCAGGCGGTTGACCCAGTTGTCGCGGGTGGTGGTGACCTCGGGGAAGTCCAGGCCGGTGTCGACCTGGAGCACCGGGAAGGGGATCTTCGCGGGGTAGAACGCCTTCTCCGCCAGCCGCAGCATGACGATCGAGTCCTTACCGCCGGAGAACATCAGGACGGGCTTCTCGAACTCGGCGGCGACCTCACGGAAGATGTGGATCGACTCCGCCTCCAACTGATCCAGCTGGCTCAGCCGATAGTCGGCATGCGTCACGAACGGGCTCCTCAGGTGCGGGGTGCTGCACCGCGGGGCGGGCAGGCAGATAGGACCGACGGTAGGTCACGTGGGACCCTAGGGCGGCATCGGTCTGCTGTGCAAGACGGCGCACATGACACATGTCACCCCATGTGTCGCCTCACATGCCGGTCTGGTCTAGGGTGCGGCCTCGTGACCGCGTCCCTGCGGGAGTCCGCCGACTCCACCCGCATCCGCCTCCTCGAGGGGGCGTTGGCCTGCATGCGCGCCACCGGCACCACGCGGCTCACCTTCACCGACGTCTCCCGCGCCGCCGGCATCGCCCGGCAGACCGTCTACGCCTACTTCCCCGACCGCGACGCCCTCCTGCACGAGACCGTCTCCTACGCCGCGCTCCAGGTGGTCGACCGCATCGCCCGCGAGACCGAGGGGATCGCCGATCTCGCCGAGGCCGTCGTCGAGATCACCGTCGGCTTCCACGAGGCCGCCCGCGGCGACGTCGCCCTGCGCCAGGTGATCGCGATGACGCTGCACCCGGGCACGGTCGACGCCGGCACCATCTCGGCCCAGGCGATGGGCATCACGCGCGGCTTCCTGCGACCGCGGCTGGCCTCCGCCGACCTCGAGCGCATCGACGAGATCGCCGAGGTGCTGCTGCGCTTCCTGCTCTCCGTGCTCGGCTACCGCTCCGCGCAGACCGAGACCCCCGAGCGCCTGCGTGCGTTCCTGCACCGCACCCTCGTCCCCGCGCTCGGCCTCGCGCCGGCGTCCAGCCCCCTCCCCCCGACCAGCAGCCAGGAGTCCCCGTGACCGACGCCCGCCTCGCCTCCGCCCACCGCTTCGCCGGACGACGGGTGGTGGTCACCGGCGCCGCCGGCGGCGTCGGCCGCTCCCTGGTCGAGCTGCTGCGCGCCGAGGGCGCGCAGGTCGTGGCCACCGACGTCGTGCCCGGTGAGGACATCGAGATCGCCGACCTCTCCGACGAGCAGCAGATCGAGCGGTTCGTCGGCACCGCGCTGGAGCGGCTCGGCGGACTCGACGTGCTGTGCAACGTCGCCGGCGTCCAGCGCTTCACCCGCGTCGGCGAGCTCACCGGCGCCGAGCTGCGCCGCCATCTCGACATCAACGCCGTCGGCCCGCTGCTGCTCACCCAGGGCTTCGTCGAGGCGCTGGCGCAGGCACGGGGCAACGTCGTCTCGATCGCCTCCATCTCGGCGCTGATGGGGCAGCCGTACAACGCCGCCTACTGCGCCAGCAAGGCCGCGCTGCTGCTCGGCATGCGGGCGCTGGCGGTCGAACTCGCCGGGCGCGGCATCCGGGTCAACTGCGTCTCCCCCGGCGGCATCGACACCCCCATGGTCGAGGGCGCGGCGCACAGCCTGCCCTCCGACGTCGACTGGAACCTCATCGCCAAGAGCCAGAGCGTGATCCCCGGCTTCATGCCGCCCTCGGACGTCGCGCAGGCCGTGCTCTTCCTCGCCTCCGACGCGGCGTCCTCGATCACCGGGGCCAACCTGGTGGTCGATCGCGGCGTCATCTGGTGAGCGTCATCGGCTGAGGCCGCGCAGGAACTCCAGCTGGTCGGCGACCACCCCGGAGAAGGCGGGCTCGACGTAGGGCTCGAAGTGCCCGCAGTCGTAGGTGCGCACCTGCACGTGGCGGCCCAGACGACCGAGCTTCAGGGCCGGACCGGGCGGCGTGGTCTCGTCGTGTTCGGCCACCTGCACCAGCACCGGCACCCGGACGCCGCGCAGCCGCCGTCCGGGTGAGTAGGTGCCGATGCGGACGGCGAAGCGGGCGGCCACGCGGTCGTCGACCTCCAGGCCGGCCGGCGCCAGCCCGGCCATCTGCATCGCCTCGGGAGCCGTCATGAGCGCCAGCTCACCGGGCCGCCCGTACGCCGGCACGTAGTGCGGGGTGCGCCCGAGCGCGGCGCGCGCGAGGTCGAGGGTGCCGTGGGCGCTGAGGCGCAGCGCCTGGCGCACCGGCAGCGCGGCCACCGAGGCGGGCCCGCTCACGTGGGGCACCTGGGCGACGACGGCGTCGGCGCCGGCGCGACCGGCCAGGGCGAGAACGTGGCCGCCGGAGAGGGAGCTGCCCCACAGCACCAGCCGGGACCCCGGGGTGCGGGTGCGCGCGTAGGTGACGGCGGCGAGCCAGTCGTCGTGCTGGCGACCGATGTCGAGCACCTGCCGCGGCCCGCCTCCGCTGGCGCCGAAGCCGCGGTAGTCGAAGACCACGACGGCGTATCCGGCGTCGGCGAAGCGCTCGGCGTAGGCGTCCAGGCGCATCTCCTTGACCCCCGACAGCCCGTGGGCCATCACCACGGTCAGGGCGCGGTCGTCGCCGACGGGCGGGTAGAACCAGCCCGCGCAGTCGGCGTCGCCGCTGGCGAAGCGGATGTCCTCGCGTGCCGCCACGGGTCAGCGGGCCCCGGCGGCCGTGGCGTCGGAGGGGGAGTCCTCCTCGTCGTCGACCGGGTGGGCGAACAGCACGATGTTCGAGAGGTACTCCCCGTCGACGAAGTCGTCGCAGGTGACGAGCACCAGGCGGCCGTCGCCGTGGTCCTGGCCGAACAGCTCCTGGGCGTTGTCGGCGAGCTCCTGCTTGGAGAGCACCTCGACCTTGTCGGTCTCGTAGCGCGTGGTGCCCTCGTCGTTGGTGACGCTCACGAGGTCGCCGGGCTTCACCTCGCCGAGGCGGTTCATGATCCCGTAGCCGTCGTGGATGGTGTGTCCGGTGATGAGCATCTGGCCGGTGGCCTGACCGGGGACGGCGCTGCGCATCCACCATCCGACCAGCGGGCTGGCCGGCGGCGTCAGAACGCCGGCGGGGTCGATCGCGATGGGGACCACGGCCGCCTTCAGCCCGATCGAGGGCACGGCGAGGCTGCGCGGCTGCTCCGAGGAGGCGACGGTGGAGCTCTCCGGGCTTGCGGGAGCGGGCGCATCCTCACCCCCGGTGAGCAGGGAGACGATGAGCGCCACGAGGACCACCGCGAGGGCGGTGCCGGCGCCGACGAGCCAGGGCAGGTGACGTCGCACGAAGGAGACCGGCAGGGCCTCCTCCTCGCCGTCGGCGACGGCGTCAGCGTCGTCGCCCACGGGGCCGGGATCGGCCGGGAGGCCCTCGGAGACGGACGCGCCGTCCGGCCCGGAGTGATCCGGGCCGGACGGCGTGGTGTCGGGATCGGTCACCGGCGAGCGGTGGCCATCCGGCGCTGGGTGACCAGGCCGGCCGCGGTGCCCGCGGTGATCGCGCCGAGCGCGAGCAGGCCCGCGCCCCACGGCGCCGAGGCGGTGCCGCCGGCGTCGATCACGGTCGGGACGTCAGGACCGTTCGGACCCGGGTTCGGGTTCGGGTTCGGACCGGGCGTCGGGTTCGGACCCGGGGTCGGGTTGCCGCCGGTGACGCGGGCGTTCGGACCGCAGTTGACGGTGGCGATGTCGCCCTCGACGAGCGGGCTGCCGGCGACCTGCGCGGCGGCCGGGAGGACCTCGGCGTGCAGCGCGGTGACGGTGATCTGACCCTTGCCCGAGCTGGACTGCTTGTTCAGCGTGACCCGGAGGATGTTGTCCTCCAGCGGCGCGAGCTGGTCGGCGACCTGGGCGACGACGGTGTCGACGATCTGGGTCTTGATGGCGTCGGTGAGGGTGCCGAGCGGCGAGAGCACGCCGTTGAGCGACTCGGTGACGTCGGTCTTGACACCGTCGAGGACGACGTCGAGCACCTTGTCGAGGTCGGTGACGACCTCGGTGTTGGGCGCCGGGCGGGTCGGGAGGGTGACCAGGTTGACGCTCTGGCCGGCGATCGTCGCGCCGAGCGTGGCGTCGGTGATGTTCGCGGCGCCGGTGGCCGCACCCGGGGTGGCCGAGCAGACGGCCTGGATGGCGCCGAAGGTGCCGCCGATGCTGAGGTCGCCGATCGGGGTGCCGCCCAGAGCGCTGGACAGCGCGGAGGTCAGCGGGCCGAGCAGGGCCTGGACGACGGGGTTCAGCTGGGCCAGCGGGCCGAGCGCGGACGCCGGGTCGATGGTGACGACGTCGGAGAGGTCGAGGTTGGCGAAGTTGACGCCGAAGGAGTTGCCCGGGGTCAGGCAGCCCGACTCGCCGATCTGGCCGACCGCACCGCCCTGGCCGGCGACACCGGAGCACGCCTTGGAGGTGCCGTCCTTGCCGACGATCTTGGTGGAGGCCTCCTGGGCCAGCACGCCGACGTCGACGAGGTTCTGGTTGTTGAGGACGTCGACCGGCGGGTTGGACTCGCCGGTGACCTTCTCGCCCGTGCCGTCGTCGGTGGCCGCGTAGGTGCCGGTGTCGAACCCGGAGCCCGCGATCGACAGGGTCAGCGCGGTGGCGCTGGACTGCGCGACGATCGTCGCCGCGTAGCCGGGGCCGGCAGCGGCCACCAGCAGGCCGGCGGCGAGGCCGGTCGCGGCAACCTTCATGCCCGTCTTCTTCATGAACATTCCTCTCGTGTGGTGGATGTCCCCACGAACAGCCACCAGGGGGGTTGGGAAAGCATCGTGACCCGGCTGCGATCCCGAGACTGTGGGGGAGGGAGTCGGGGCACCGATGTTCTCGGTCGGCATCCTAGGGCTCCGGGTGCCAGGCCTGTCACATGCCCGATCGGGCACTGGTCTACACCCCCGGGTGCCGTCGACCTCCCGGGCGGGACGGCCGGGCGGCGCGCCGTGGGTGCTGCGGCGGGCCACGAGGCGCCACCGGGAGGTTCGTTCGTCCCGGGACGTTCGGTCCGGAGATCCTCCTGTCGGCCGGGCCGACGACCGCAGCCCGGGGCGGCGCTATGAGGCTCGTCACGTGGACCGGACCGGCCGCGTGGCGGACAGGAACCCCCTGCGGATCCCATCGCCCGGCGGGGTGGGAGCGGTCTTCCGGCGCGGAGCAGGGATAGTGGCCCCGTGCCCCGCGACCCCGACCCGCGCGAGCCAAGCTCTCGCGACGCCGTCCCGCTGCGTGAGGCGACCCGGGCGTGGTTCCGCATCTCCCTGCAGACCTTCGGCGGACCGGCCGGGCAGATCGCGGTCATGCAGCGCGAACTCGTCGAGGAACGGGGTTGGATCGGCCAGCGCCGGTTCCTGCACGCCCTCTCCTTCTGCACGCTCCTGCCCGGCCCGGAGGCGCAGCAGTTGGCCATCTACACCGGCTGGCTGCTCAACGGGATCCGCGGCGGCCTCATCGCCGGCGTCCTGTTCGTCCTGCCGGGTGTCGCGGCGCTGCTCGCGCTCTCCGCCCTCTACGTCGGGTACGGCGAGACGACCGCCGTCGTCTCGCTGCTCGGCGGTCTCGCTCCGGCGGTCGTGGCGATCGTCGCCCAGGCCGTGGTGCGCATCGGTCGGCGCAGCCTCGGCGATCGCACGGCGATCGGGCTGGCCGTCGCCGCCTTCGGCGTCCTGACGGTGACCACGGTCCCCTTCCCCCTCGTCATCGGCGTGGCGGCCGGTATCGGCTGGGCCGTCGGACGACGACGTCCGGCAGCTCCGACGACCGTCGAGCCGGACGACGCGCGCACGCCGCTGATCCCCGACGACGCGCTCCACCACGACCGTCCCTCCCGCGGGCGCACGCTGCGGGTGCTCGGGGTCGGGCTCCTCGCCTGGGCGGTGCCGCTCGGCCTGGTCATCGCCCTCACCGGGCGCTCGAGCGTGTTCGCCGAGCAGGGCCTCTTCTTCTCCGGCACCGCGCTGGTGACCTTCGGCGGCGCCTACGCCGTGCTCGCGTTCGTCGCCCAACGCGCCGTCGAGGTCTACGGCTGGTTGGCGCCCGGCGAGATGGTGCGCGGGCTGGCGCTGGCCGAGTCGACGCCGGGCCCGCTCATCATGGTCGTGCAGTTCGTGGCCTTCGTCGGCGCCTACCGCGATCCGGGGTCGCTGGACCCGTGGGTCGCCGCGGTACTGGGGGCGCTGCTCACGACGTGGGTGACCTTCGTGCCGTGCTTCGTGCTCGTCTTCCTCGGTGCCCCGTGGATGGAGCGGCTGCGCGGCAACCGGTCGCTCGCCGCCGCGCTCGGCGGCGTGACCGCCGCGGTCGTCGGCGTCATCGCCCACCTCGGCCTGTACTTCGCCACCCACACGCTGTTCGCCGACGTCGAGCGCCGCAGCAGCGGACCCTTCGGCCTCGAGGTGCCCGACCCGTCGTCGGTGCGCTGGGTCGCGGTGGCACTCACCGTGGTGGCGGCGTGGCTCCTGCTGCGCCGGGAGTGGTCGCCGCTGCGGGTGCTCGGGCTGTGCGCCGGGCTCGGCCTGGTGGCCGGGCTGGCGGGGTTGCCGGTGGGCTGAGGCTCACCGCCCACTCGGGAAGGCGCACCCCGCGGGGACGCCGATCCGGGCGAGGATCAGTGCGGCCGGGCAGAACCCGGTGACGCTCGATTGGAGCAGGTTGAGTCCGACGAAGCCGGTGAGGAGCAGCCACCACGCAGACGTCAGGACGGCGAGCAGGATGCTGATGAGGACGAGGGTCCCGGCGAGGGCGAGGACGGCGCGATCGATGGTCACGGTGATCCGCCTCAGCTCAGGACCAGCAGGCCGATGACGGTCGGCAGCACCCCGAGGAGCAGCCACGGCGAGACCACCGGACGGCGGTGGATGGCCAGTCCGGCGACGACGGCAAGGACGCCGAAGGCGCCGGCGATCACCGCGAGGCCGACTCGTGAGGCCTGGAAGGCCGGGTCGATGAACCAGGCCGCGACCAGCAGGCCGCCGCTCATGTGGAGGATGCTCGTGACGGCGAGCGTCGACATCACCCAGGTCTGCACCCGCGAGATGCTCGCGCTGTTCGACTCGTCGCGCTGGAGGTTGTTCGGGTCCATGAGATGGCGGCGGCGGGGTGCGCCGGTGGCGGCCTGGGTCATCTGACTACTCCTTCTCGGGGGCGGGTCCGCCCTCGCGCGCCTCGTGCTCGGCGAGGGCGGCGTCGACGTCGAGCTCGCGCACGGCCGCGATGACCTGCTCGAGTCCGGCCGGCGGCAGGGCGCCGGGCTGGGCGAAGACGAGATGGCCCTTCTTGAAGGCCATCAGCGTCGGGATCGAGGTGATCTGCGCGGCGCCGGCGAGCTCGCGCTCGACCTCGGTGTCGACCTTGCCGAAGACGACGTCCCCGTGCAGTTCGGCAGCCCGCTCGAAGACGGGGGCGAACTGGCGGCACGGACCGCACCAGGCGGCCCAGAAGTCGACCAGGACGACCTCGTTATCGGTGACGGTCTGCTCGAAGTTGGCAGCGGTGAGCGTGACGGTGGCGGTGGCGTCGGCGGCCATGACGGCCCTCCTCGTGGTGGCGGCGCGGGTGCGCCTCGATGAATTGACCATAACCCCCGGGGGGGTTAATGTCCAAACCCCAGGGGGGGTTAGAACCTTCCCGCGGGGACGGCAGGTAGCCGTCACCGCAGCACGTATCTCCATCCATCAGGAGCGTCGTCATGACCACCATCCATTCCCCGTCCGACCGATCGGCCGGTGCCCCCTCCGACCTGCCGCCACTGACCGAGTACGGCCTGCTCGGCCGGATCGGTATCGGCGTCACGCGTCACGGCCGCATGGTCGCGATCATCTGGGCGCTGCTCGTCGTCGGGCTCGGCGTCTTCGCGCCACGGGTCGAGGCGGAGCTGTCCGGCGCCGGATGGCAGGCGAACGGTTCGGAGTCGGTCGGCGTCCGCGAGCTCGCCGTGCAGCACTTCGGCGGCACCGGCGGGTCGGCGATCCAGGTCGTCGTCCACGACTCCGCCGGCGACGTGACCACCGGCACCGGGGCCCGCGTGATCGCCGAGGCGACCGCCATCCTCGGCCGCGACGACCGCATCGGCGAGATCGTCGCACCCCAGCCGGGCATGTCGATCAGCGCCGACGGCTCGACCGCGGTGATCCTCGCGGGCGCGGGTGCCGACACCAACGAGATGGTGCGCGCGGCCACCGACCTCAAGGGCGAGCTCGAGGACCTCTCGGCCGGCTCGGTGACGGTGAACCCGACCGGATCGTCGATGCTCTGGTCGGACTTCAACGAGGCGAACCTGTCGGCCATGCTCCGCTCGGAGATGATCTCCTGGCCCGTCACGCTGGCGATCCTCGTGCTCGCCTTCGGCGCGCTCGTCGCCGCGGGACTGCCGCTGCTGCTGACCCTCGCCGGCCTCGTCGCCTCCGCCGGCTCGCTCGTGCTCATCAACCAGGTCGTGCCGGTCTCCATCTGGGCGATGAACTTCGCGATGATGTTCGCGCTCGCCCTGGGCATCGACTACGCGCTCTTCCTCGTCGTCCGGTACCGCGCCGCCCGGATGGGTGCGCACGAGGACCGGGCGCACGCCGTGGCCGAGACGATGGACACCGCCGGTAAGGCCGTGCTGCTGTCCGGGCTGACCGTGCTGGTCTCGCTCTCCGCCGTGATGCTCGTGCCGAGCCCCGCGTTCCGCTCGATGGCCGCCGGCATCATGCTCGCCGTCGTCTTCGTGCTCGCCGCGACGCTCACCCTGCTGCCGCTGGTGCTCCACCGTCTCGACGACCGGATCAACAAGCTCGCCCTGCCCTGGGTGCACACCGGCGAGCACCGCTCGCCCCGCTTCGAGGCCTGGGGCGAGCTGCTCTGGCGTCGTCCGGTGCTCTTCGGTGCCGCGGCCCTGGTCGTGCTGGTCGCGCTCGCCGCCCCGGTGCTCGGCCTGCGCACCGCGATGCCCTCGATCAAGGTGCTGCCCGAGGACGCCTCCGCCCGCGTCGGGTACGACGTCGTCCAGGCCGCCTTCGGGGACGGCGCCCCCGGCACGCTCCAGGTGATCGCGCCGGCCGCCGAGGCCGACGCGACGGCGTCCGCCCTGGCCGCCGACCCGGGGATCGCCGGCGTCATGCCCGCGATGCCGGCCGCCGACGACTCCGGACTCGTGCTGATCCAGGCCGTGCCCACCGTCGACCCCTCCGACCCTGGGCTCGCCGCGACCGTCGACCGCCTCCGCGCCGACCTGCCGTCCGGCGCCCAGGTGGGCGGCGCCGCGGTGGAGAACCTCGACCTGAAGACCCAGCTGGACGCCTCGACGCCGCTGGTCATCGGCGTCGTCCTCGCCCTGGGGTTCCTGCTCCTGCTCATCGCCCTGCAGGCACCGCTCATCGCCCTGCTCGGCACCCTGGTCAGCCTGCTCTCGACCGCCGCCGCCTTCGGCGTCGCCCGGCTCGTCTTCCAGGAGGGCTGGGGCACCGGCCTCATGGGTTTCGAGCACCAGGGCTTCCTCGACGCCTGGGCCCCGGTGTTCTTCTTCGCGATGATCTTCGCGATCGCGATGGACTACACGGTGTTCCTGCTCGCCTCGGCCAAGGAGCACTACGAGCGCTCGGGCGACCCGAAGGAGGCCATGGTGGGCGCCGTCGCCCACTCCGGCCGCGTCATCTTCGCCGCCGGCGCCGTCATGGTGGCCGTGTTCTTCACCTTCTCCCTCGCCGGCCCGCTGCCGCCCAAGGAGATGGGCATCGTGCTCGGCACCGCCGTCCTGCTCGACGCCTTCCTCGTGCGGCTCGTGCTGCTGCCGGTGCTCCTGCGCCTCACCGGCACCGCCGCCTGGGCCGTGCCCGGCTGGCTGCGCCGCGTGCTGCCCGAGATCCACTTCTCCCACGGCTGATCGATCGACCTACGAAGGAGTCACCCATGTGTCGAGCCGTCCGATGCCGCCGCTGCGGCAAGACCACCTGGTCGGGCTGCGGCCAGCATGTCGCCCAGGTGATGGCGGGCGTCCCGAAGGCCGATCGTTGCGCCGGCCATGAGGCAGAGCCGCGGCGGGGGGTGTGGGCGAGGTTGCGGGGGGAGCGGTAGGGGCGCTTCCCCGGGGGGCCCTGGCGCCGGGGTGCTGCGGTGGTCGAGGTGCGGGGTGCTCTGGCGTCGAGCCGCTCCGGTGGTCGAGGTGCGAGGCGCCCCGGCGCCGAGCCGCGAGACCCGGCGAGGTGGACGCTGACGGCGGGGACGCCGTCGTCGCTCGGTGTCGGCTCCCGGCTACGGCGTTCGCTTCGGGTGAAAGACGCTGGCTATGGCGGTGCCGGGTGGCTCTCGGTGTTCGGGTCGCCGTTCGCTCCGGGTTGAAAGGCGCTGGCTACGTGGGCGGGCGGTTGCGCTCGGCGTTCGGGTCGCCGTCGGCATTGGGTTGAAAGGCGCCAGCTACGCAGGTGGGCGGTTGCCGCTGACTCTCGGGTGCGGGGGTCTCGCGGCTCGCATGCGCTCGCACCTCGACCACCGATCGCTTCCGGTGGTCGAGGTGCGAGGCGCCCCGGCGCCGAGCCGCGAGACCCAGCAAGACGACCGCTCGCAGTAGGGACGATCTACGGCTCCCGGCCGGTGGCTGAGGTGCCCGAGCCCCCAGGCGAGGGTCTCGAAGCCCAGCAAGCCGCACAGCAGCCGAAACCCGCGACATTCAGTCGCCCAGAACCCTTGTCTTCGAACACATGTTCGAGTAGACTGAGGCATGGCCTCCACCCCCCACCAGGAAGAACTGGACCCGCGTGACCCGCGGTCCCTCCTGGTCCACGCACGCGACGCGCGTGCCGCCGAGGAGGCCCACGGTCGCGAGGTCTTCATCGCCGCCGCACGCTGGGCACTCGCCCACCCCGCGGCTGACGAATGGGACAGTGCGTGTGTTCCCGGCACCGAACGCGAACTCGCCATCGCCGGCCAAGGAGCACCCCTGGTCGCGGAGTTCTGCATCGACGAGTTCGCTGCCGCCATCGGCCTGTCCACCGACGCCGGGCACTACTACATCGGCGACGCCCTCGAACTCGCTGCTCGCCTTCCCCGGTGCTGGCGACGGGTGGAGGCTGGTCAGGTGCCGGTGTGGCGGGCCCGCAAGATCGCCCAAGCCACCCGCCTCCTCTCACCCGAAGCCGTCGCGTTGGTCGACCAGCGGTTGGCGTCGTTCGCGCACTCCATCGGTGGACGCGGGATCGAGCAGACAGTGAGAGCAGCTGAAGCAGAAGTCGACCCCGAGGTCCTGCGTGCGAGGCGCGAAGCGGCTGACGACAAGCGGCACGTGACCATCTACTCCCGGCACGTCGACTTCCACGGCAGGGTCGACATCGAAGGCGCCCTCGACCTCGCCGACGCCCTCGACCTCGAGGACGCCCTCGCCGCCATCGCCGCCCAACTCAAGGACCTCGGCTGCACCGAATCCCTCGACGCCCGACGCGCCATGGCCCTCGGCGAACTCGCCCGACGCGAAACACCCCTGACCTTCGACGCGGCTGGCGAGGTGGGGCCGCCGGCGCGGTCCAAGCGGACCCTCCAGCTCTACGTCCACATCAGCCACGCACCCGGCCAGAACCCCTTCGGTACGGCCGCTCGTGTGGAGAACACCCGCACCGTCCTCGACCTCGACACCCTGCGCAGTTGGTGCGCTGACGCTGACACCCAACTCCACGTCCGACCCGTCCTCGACCTCGCCGAACACCGGTCGAGCGAGTCCTACGAGATCCCCACCCGGCTCCGCGAACAGGTGATCCTCCGAGACGTCACCTGCGTCTTCCCCCACTGCACCAGGCCGGCACGCAGCGCCGACATCGACCACATCGTCCCGTGGGACGAAGGCGGAACCACCAGTACAGAGAATCTCGCCGCGCTCTGCAGACATCACCACCGCATCAAGACCCACCACGGCTGGACCTACACACCCGTCGATCCGAACGACACCAGCGGCCCACCCGGCAGCTACCGCTGGACCAGCCCCCACGGCCAGCAGTACCTCCGCACACCCACCGGCACCACGCAGCTCACCACGACAGCCTGAACCCCACCCGGGTTCGGGCCCGTCGTGCTGCTATCGAGCGCGGCCGGGCGGTCGGTCACCCACCTGCACCTGCCCGAGGCGCACGGCGAGGTGGAGATCGCCGTCGGCGAGCAGCAGCCGGTCGGCGACCGGACGGAGGGCCTCCCCGAGCCCGAGGCGCACCGCGAACGCCGGACGCCCGGAGCGGACGTCGAGGGCGGTGAGGTACCAGGCCTGGACGCCCCACCACGAACGCCGCTTGGTGACCACGTAGACGAGCCCGGTGCGTGCGGCGACCACGGGGACGACGGGAGCGGGCGAGGCGGACGCCGTCCAGGCGACGCGGCAGCGGACGCCGTCGGGGCCGGGTTCGACGAGCACGCGGGCGACCGCGCCGGAGGGGGCGCGGCCCAGAGCGGTGCGCCAGCGCGACCACCCGGCGGTGTCGAGGACGACGACCGAGGAGCCGACGGCGACGAGATCGACACCGGTGGCGCTGCCGTCGTCGAACAGCTCGGTGCGGCAGAGCTCCTCGCCCGAACGATCGAGCACGACGAGCTGCTCGCGGGGGTCGGCGTTGTCGGTGACCGCGACGAGCCCGCCGGGCAGGACGACCGGACGCGTGCCGGTGCCGGGCCCGGGCTGGCCGACCTTGGTGCGGCTGCCGACGTCGTACGGGGCGCGCCACCGCGGGCGCAGATCGGGGCCGAGTCGGTGCACCGCGCGGGTGGTGGCGACGACGAGGTCGGTCGCGTCGACGGCGAGTCCGGTGACGACCGGTTCGCCGAGAGCGCGGGTGCGCACCCGGCCGGCGTCGAGGGCGCCGACGACGCCGTCGGCACTGACGAACCAGACCCGGGCGCCGGAGGTCGCGACGTCGCGGAGGCAGTCGTCGGCGGCGAGCTCGAGGTCGACGGCGTCGACCGTGGTGAGCCCGTCGCCGGAGGGACGCAGCAGGAGCAGCCGACGGGCGGAGCCGGCCACCAGCACACCGTCGTCCCGCAGCGCGAGCACGCCGCGGCCGCACCGGCCGGGGTCGGGCAGATCGCGGACGGCGTCAGGGTGCAGCGAACCTGGGTCGATGAGCTGGAGGCGGGTGCCGCGCGGACTCGTGCAGACGGCGGCGATCCGGCCCTCGGCGTCCAGCAGCGTGCGACGGCACGCGTCGAGACCGGACCATCCGGTGCTGACGCGGGTGGTGTCACCGACCGGCGCCTCCCCCGGCGTGCCGCCCGGCACGGGCGCGGGTTCCACCGGCCGCCCGGTGTAGGACGGCGTGACCCAGCGCCCCGCACCCGGCGGGATGCCGAGCCGCCCGTCGGGGACGACGAGGACGGTCGCGACCAGAGCGAGGAGCAGCGCCGGCGCCGCGGCGACAGCGATCCGCCGGCCGCGGAGGGAGAGGTGCCAGGGCCACGACGACCAGCCGGTGGCCCACCACCCGGTCCACCGACGCCGCGACCACGGGACGACGAGCGGTGCGACCGCCGCGACGAGGACGACGAACGGGCCGGCCAGCCACCACAGGAGCAGCAGCCCGGCGACCCCGAGGACGCGCTTCAGCGGCCGCGCGGGCCGAACTGCGGCACCGCCTTGGCGAAGGCCGCCTCGCGGGCGATCTTCGTGTTGCGGGCGACCAGCAGACGGGCCTGCTCGATGCGCTCCCGGGCGAAGGTGCGGCGCGAGCCCGCGAACCAGGTGTCGTCGAAGAGCCGCTTGGCGGCGGCGAGCTGGTCGGGCGAACGCAGCGCGAGGGCGGCGGCCAACCGCTCGGCCGCGGCCACCGGGTCGGCGTCCAGCTCGGTGACCAGGCCCAGGTCGAGCGCCTCCTTGCCCGAGAGGTGCTCGGCGGTCATCGTCAGCCGCTTGGCGACATCGATGCCGACGAGCTCGGAGAGGCTGCGCACCCCCGACATGTCGGGGATGATCCCCCACTTGCCCTCGAGCACCGACCACGTGGAGTCGGGGGTGGCGATGCGGAAGTCGGCGGCGAGCGCGAGCTGCAGACCGCCGCCCAGGCAGTGCCCGTGCACGGCGGCGATCACCGGCACCGGCAGGCGACGCCACGCCCAGCACGCCTCCTGGAAGGTGTTGGTGCCGGCCCACGGGCGCGGGATGAAGCTGGTGAGGATGCGCCGCGGCTCGCGCAGCACGGTGGCGAAGTCGAGCCCCGCGCAGAAGGCGTCGCCCTCGCCGGCGACGATGACGGCGCGCAGCGTGCGGTCGCGGCGCAGCATGCGGGCGGTGGTGACGAGATCGTCGAGGATGTCCAACGTCAACGCGTTGAGCTTCTCGGGCCGGTCGAGCCGGACATGGGCGACGCCGTCGCGCACGGTGCAGGTCACGTTGCTCACCGCAGGAGTATCCCCCGCGCACCCGCCCGGGAGAGCATGATGTCCGCCATGACCAGCTCCCGCGCCGGCCAGCCCGCCGAGCCCGCCGACCTCGTCGACATCGCCCACCTCGTCACGGCGTACTACACGACGGTGCCCGACCCGGACGACGTCGACCAGCAGGTCGCCTTCGGCACCAGCGGCCACCGCGGCTCCGCCCTCGACGGCGCGTTCAACGAGACCCACATCCTGGCCACCACGCAGGCGATCTGCGACTACCGGCGCAGCCAGGGCTTCGACGGTCCGCTGTTCATCGGACGCGACACCCACGGCCTCTCCGAGCCCGCCTGGGCCAGCGCCCTGGAGGTGCTGGCCGCCAACGACGTCACCGTGCTCGTCGACGCCGCCGACCGCTACACCCCCACCCCCTCGGTCTCCCACGCGATCCTGCGTGCCAACGCCGGCCGCACCACCGGCCCCGGCCTCGCCGACGGCATCGTCGTGACGCCGTCCCACAACCCGCCGCGCGACGGCGGCTTCAAGTACAACCCGCCCCACGGCGGCCCCGCCGACACCGACGCCACGAAGGTCATCGCGGCCCGCGCCAACGAGCTGATCCGCGGCGGACTGGCCGAGGTCAAGCGCATCCCCTTCGGCCGCGCGCGGGCAGCCGCCGAGGCCTACGACTTCCTCGGCACCTACGTCGACGACCTGCCCGCGGTGGTCGACCTCGACGCCGTGCGCGCCGCCGGGGTGCGCATCGGCGCCGACCCGCTCGGCGGCGCCTCGGTCGACTACTGGGGCGCGATCGCCGAACGGCACCGCCTCGACCTCACCGTGGTCAACCCGCTCGTCGACCCCACCTGGCGGTTCATGACCCTGGACTGGGACGAGAAGATCCGCATGGACTGCTCCTCCCCCTCGGCGATGGCCTCGCTCGTGGCGCGCATGGACGGCGCCGACGCCGCCTTCGACCTCGCCACCGGCAACGACGCCGACGCCGACCGGCACGGCATCGTCACCCCCGACGGGCTGATGAACCCCAACCACTTCCTGGCCGTGGCCATCGAGCACCTCTTCGGCGGCGCCCGCCCCGACTGGCCCGCCGGAGCGCGGATCGGCAAGACGCTCGTCTCCTCCTCGATGATCGACAAGGTCGCCGGCGGCCTGGGCGCCGACCTGGTCGAGGTGCCGGTCGGCTTCAAGTGGTTCGTGCCCGGCCTCATCGACGGCTCGTTCGGCTTCGGTGGCGAGGAGTCGGCCGGTGCCTCGTTCCTGCGCCGCGACGGCCGCGTGTGGACCACCGACAAGGACGGCCTGATCCTGGCCCTGCTGGCCTCGGAGATCCTGGCCCGCACGGGCGAGACGCCGTCCCAGCGCTACGCCGCACTGGTCGAGCGCTACGGCGACCCCGCCTACGCGCGCATCGACGCCCCCGCCGACCGCGCCCAGAAGGCCAAGCTCGCCGCCCTGTCGCCGGACGACGTCCGGGCCACCGAGCTGGCCGGCGAGCCGATCCTCGACCGGCTCGTCGCCGCCCCGGGCAACGGCGCGCCCATCGGCGGCCTCAAGGTCGTGACCGCCTCGGCCTGGTTCGCCGCCCGCCCCTCGGGCACCGAGGACGTCTACAAGATCTACGCCGAGAGCTTCGCCGGACCCGAGCACCTCGCCCGGGTGCAGGCCGAGGCGCGGGAGGTCGTGGCCGCAGCCCTGGGGTGAGGGCAGAGGCGCTCAGCCGCTGAAGCGCGCCCGCAGCCCCGAGGCTCGCAGGGCGCGCCGCTCGACGGCGACCCGGACGGCGTCGGGCCGCCCCAGGATCGTCAGCCGCGACTGCGCACGGGTGACGGCGGTGTAGAGCAGTTCGCGCGTCAGCAGCGGGGAGTCCTCCGGCGGCAGGACGACGGTGACCTCGTCGGCCTGGCTGCCCTGGCTCTTGTGGACCGTCATCGCGTGCATCGTCTCGACGTCGGAGAGCCGCGACGGCGCGAACCGGCTGTGGCTGCCGACCCCGGCGATGACCGCGCTCAGCTGGTCGCCGGCCACCGTGACCCCGGTGTCGCCGTTGAAGAGGCCCAGCCCGTAGTCGTTGGCGGTGACCAGCAGCGGCCGGCCGGCGTACCACTCGCCGCCGCCGGCCCGTCCGATGCCGCGACCCAGGGCGTCGGCCAGCAGCCGTTCGACCTCGAGGTTCCAGTGGGTGACGCCGTACGGGCCGTCGCGGTGGGCGCACAGCAGGCGGTGCCGGTCGACCGCGGCGAGCGCGGCCTCCACCTCGCCCCTGCTGGCGGCGCTGTGGATCGCCAGCGCATGGTCGCGCAGCTCGGCCCGCAGCAGCGCGGCGTCGCCGGCGTCGTCGGGGTCGAGCAAGCGGACGTCGTCGCCGCCGGCGGCCAGCAGGTCGAGCACGGTGTCGGCGTCGCCGTCGCGCAGCGCGGTGGCGAGCGCCCCGATGCGCGCCCCGAAACGGTGTCCGGTGCGCAGCGCCTGGACCGCGCCGGGGGCATGGTCGGCCAGACCGGCGACCAGATCGGCCAGGACGGCGCCGGCCTCGACCGAAGCGAGCTGGTCGGGGTCGCCGACGAGCACGAGCCGGGCGTCGGGGCGCACCGCCTCGAGCAGGCGGGCCATCATCGTGAGCGAGACCATCGAGGTCTCGTCGACCACGACGACGTCGTGCGGGAGCCGGTTGCCGCGATGGTGCTTGAACCGGGTGCGGGAGTCGGGCACCCAGCCCAGCAGGCGGTGCAGGGTGGAGGCGGTGAGGCCGGCGAGCGCGGCGCGGTCGGCGTCGGTGAACCGGTCGGCGCGTTGCGCCTCCTCGACCGACTGCTGGAGGCGCGCGGCCGCCTTGCCGGTGGGCGCGGTCAGCGCCACGCGCAGCCGACGTCCGTCGCGTTCGGCGTCGGCGGCGAGCAGGGCCAGCAGTCCGGCGACGGCGGTGGTCTTGCCGGTGCCCGGGCCGCCGGTGAGCACGGTGGTGGCCTGGCCCGCGGCGGCGACCGCGGCGGCCCGCTGCTCCTCGAAGCCGGCCGGGAAGAGGCGCGCGGCGCCGGCCTCCAGCGCGGCGGCGTCGACCACCGGCGGCGCGGCGGCGGCGCGCGCCACGAGGTCGTCGCGCACCTGACCCTCCTCGCGCCAGTACCGGTCGAGGTAGAGCAGGTGCCCCTCGACCCGCACCACCGAGGCGGCCGCCAGCGGGCTGGCCGCCACCCGATCGAGGTCGAGGCCCGCGGGCCAGGGCAGATCGGGATCGTCGGCGACGAGCTCGGCGAGGTCGACGCACACCGACCCGTGCCGGACGGCGCGCACCGCCAGGGCGACGGCAAGGGCCACGGCGTCGTCGCTCTCCCCCGCCAGCGCGCAGGTGCGGGCGGCCACATGGACGTCGGCGGCGGTCAGCACGCCCGCGGTGTTGAACTGCGCCAGCACGCCCGTGGCCCCGGCCGCCAGCCGCGGGTCGTGGGCGTCGAGGGCCTCGAAACGCTCGATCACGGGTGCCCTCCTACGGCCGATGCGGGTTCGCCGTCGAGCAGTTCGGAGAGGGCCACGACGAGGGCGGCCGGCGGGCGCCAGGAGAAGACGCCGGCCGGATGCCCGTCGTGCTCGGGCGTGGCCGGGCCCGCCATGCCGCGCAGATAGAGGTAGAGGACGCCGCCGAGGTGGCCCTCGGGGTGGTAGTCGGGCACCCGCCAGCGCAGGTAGCGGTGCACGACGACGGAGTAGAGCATCGCCTGGAGCGGGTAGTGCGAGTGCAGCATGGCCTCGGCCAGGCGCGGCGCGGCGTAGTCGGCGGCGACCGGGACGACGCCCGGCGCGCTGAGCCGGTTGGTCTTGTAGTCGGCGACGACGTAGCGGTGACCGACCTCGGGGTCGGGTACGCGCAACACGACGTCGATCGACCCCGACAGGTAGCCCCGCAGCGGCTGGTCGCCCAGCGGCGGCACGGCCAGCCGGTCGGCGTAGGCGGCCAGCGGGTCGTCGGCCGGGAGGTGCGCGCGCAGCACCGGCACGAGGTCGCGCAGCCGCGGCACCGGACGCTCGGCGCCGCGCACCCGGTCGCCGCCGGCCAGCGGGATCTCGAAGTCGAGCTCGCAGAGCCGGTCGGTGCGGGCGATCTGCGCCAGCGTGCGGGCCTCGCACAGCGGCCCGAGCGAGGTGTGGTGAACGGCCAGCAGCCCGGCGGCGAGCTCGTCGGCGTCGACGTCGACGGGCCACCACCGCTGCTGCTCGACGATGTGGCGGCGCAGCTCGGCCTCGAGGTCGCCGCCGGTGGCCGGTGCCGCCGGGTCGGTGTGCTCGAGCACCGCGTGCACGAGACTGCCGAAGGTCGCGCCGGCCGGTGCGGTGGCCAGCGGCAGGTCGGGCCGGGTCTCGGAGACGGCAGACCCGGAAACGGCGGGCTCGTCGGCGACCGGCTCGTCGTCGCGCAGCGGCGTCTCGGGTTCGGTGCCGACCTGCGGCGGCGCCTGCTCCTCGATGCGGATGAGGCCGGAGTAGGAGGTGCGGGTCCAGGCGGTGTCGATGGGGCGGTCGAGGGTGCGGACGCCGAGGGCACGCTCGGCGGCGGCGGCGGGCGGGGCGGACGGCGTGCGGTGCGGTGCGGCGTCCTCGAGCGTGAGGGCACCGGCGGCCGCCCAGGCCGCGAGCACCTCGACGGCGCCGTCGTCGTCGCGCACCAGCATCTCGTCGGGCACGTGGGCCGCACCCGGGCGGCGTCCGAAGAGCATGCGGTGCAGCGAACCGGCCACGGTGTTCTGGGTGGGCGCCCACCACGCCACGACCTGGGCCTGGGCGCGGGTGAGCGCGACGTAGAGCTCGCGGAGATCCTCACCGGACTCCTCGGCGACGTGGCGGGCCAGATGCTCGGGCCAGGCCGCGCCGGCCCCGCGCACGTCGAGCGTGCGGCGTCCGGCGTGGTGGTAGCGCGCGACCTCGGTGGGGTGCCGGAAGGTCTGGTAGGCGAAGGGCAGGTAGGTCACGGGGTACTGGAGGCCCTTGCTGCCGTGCACGGTGACGATCTGGACGGCGGCGGCGTCGGAGTCGAGGCGCCGCGGACGCTCACCGCCCGCGACCTCGACGCGCCGACGCTCCTCGCGGAACCACTGGAGCAGCGCGGTGAGGCCCATCCGCTCGCGGACCGCCGTCTCGTGCAGGAGGTGCCCGAGGTGGCGCAGGTCGGTGAGCAGCCGCTCGCCGCCCTCGAGGGCGAGCACACGGGGGGTCAGCCCCGCCGACTCCAGGGCCTCGACGAGGGCGGCCACGCCGCGGGATCGGAGCACGGCGGCCCAGCCGCGCAGGCGGTCGGCCACCGCGTCGGCGACCGCCTCGCCGGCGACGCGGTCGGCGGCCAGCTCGGCGGCGGTGTGTCCCAGGAAGCAGGTGAGCGCGGCGGCGCGCACCCGGGGCCCGCGATGCGGCTGCTCGAGCGCCTCCAGCAGGGTCGACCAAGCGTCGGCGGCCGGGGTGGCGAAGAGGTGGCCGCCGCCGGCGACGACCGCGGGGACGCCGAGCCGGGCCAGCGCCGTCTGCACCAGGACGCCGTGGTCGCGGGTGCTGACGATGACCGCGATGTCGGCGCGTTCGAGCTCGCGGCCGGCGAACCGGGGGCGGGCGGCGAGCAGCTCGGCGATGTCGGCGGCGCAGTCGGCGGCGATGGCCTCGCGGGCGTCGCCCGCGCGGATCTCCCGCTTCTTCGTCTGCGGCAGGCCCTCGCGGGCCAGACGCCGCACCCGCACGGGTGCCGGATGGGGCGCACCCTCGAGCCGGCGCTCCTCGATGCGGGCACGCACCGGCCGCACGACGATCTCGTCGTCGCCGAGCGCGGCCCCGCCCAGCAGCACCTGGAGCGCCTCGACGAGCGCAGCGTCGCTGCGGTGGTTGAAGCCGAGGGTGGCGCGGTGGTGCGCCAGGCCGGCCGCCCGCAGGTAGGTGACGACGTCGCCGCCCCGGAAGCCGTAGATCGCCTGCTTGGGGTCGCCGATGAGCACCAGGGTGGCGTGCCCGTGGAAGGCGCGTTCGAGCACCTCCCACTGCGTGGGGTCGGTGTCCTGGAACTCGTCGACCAGCACGACCCGCCACCGCGAGCGCAGCCGCGCGCGGGCGGGGGCGTCGTCGTCGGCCAGGGCGCGGGCGACCCGGGCGAGCAGGTCGTCGTAGCTGAGGATGCCGCGCTCGCGCTTGCGCCGCTCGACCTCGACGCGCACCTCGTGGGCGAAGGCCACCCGCAGCGCGCCCGGGGCGTCGGGATCGGCCGACTCGGCGGGGCTGGGCGGTGCGATGTCGGCGAGCGAGTCGCCCATCACCGCCCGCGCCAGCGATCGCGCGCTGAGCAGCGTGAACGGCGGCGGACCCTGCCGCTCGCCGAAGAACCGCAGGTAGACGTCGTCGACGACCTCCATGACGAGGTCGTCGAGGGAGTCGACCAGGGTCGCGCCCGGCTCGGTGTCGCCGGCGACACCGAGCGAGCGCAGCACCTGCTGGCAGAACTGGTGGGTGGTGGCGATGGTGGCGGCGTCGAACCCGGCCAGGGCGGTGCGCAGACGGTCGTGCCGCTCGGCCCGCTCGGCGGGGTCGCAGGCGAGCAGCCAATCGCGCACGACGTCGCGGCCGTCGGGAGCCGCCTCGGGGTCGGCCAGCACCCGCTCGGAGGCGACGAGGCGTTCGCGCACCCGGGCCCGCAGCTCCTGGCTGGCGGCGCGGCCGAAGGTGACGACGAGGACCTCCTCGATGCGCACCAGACCCGAGGCGAGGTAGCGGGCGACCAGGCCGGCGATCGTGTAGGTCTTGCCGGTGCCGGCGCTGGCCTCGAGCAGCGTGGTGGCCGCCGGGGCGGGCAGGTCGCCGGCGAGGTCGAAGACCGGCAGCTCGGAGGACGTCTCGGCGGACGTCTCGGGGGCGCTCATCTCACCAGCTCCCCTGCTCGGCGATCAGCAGCGGACTCCACACCCGCAGAGCCAGCGACCCGAACCGGGTCGTCTCGCCGTCGGCCTGCTCGCCGGGGCGCGCGGGGCCCAGCCCCGGGAACGCGCGGTCGGGCCACAGCAGGGCGTGCGCCGGGTCGGAGCACTCGCCGGGGAACCGGCCGTCGGCCCACTCGTACCGGGTGACCGCGTCGAGCGCCTCGGCGACCGCGGTGTGGGTGCGGCGCTTGCGGGCATAGGACATCGAGGCCTTCAGCGGCAGCGGCAGCGGCTCCTGGAGTCCGGCGTCGCGCAGCGCCACGAGGTCGCGCAGGTGGTCGAGGGCGCGGTAGTCGAGCGGTCCGAGCAGGGAGACGCCGACGGGGTCGCGGCTGCGGCTGTTGGGATGGCGGCCCAGGGTGTGGGCGGTCCAGGCGGTGTCCTCGTCGGAGGCGGCGAGCGCCAGCAGGCGGATCCACGACTGCAACCGGTGGGTGGCACCCAGGCGCGAGTAGGAGGCCGGCACCAGCCGGTCGCCGTAGACCTGCGGGACGGTGCCGCGCAGCCGCCGGCCGCCGCCGAGGTCGACATCGACGTCGACGGCCCGGGGCGGGCGGGTGCGCAGCCGGCGGGCCTCGGCGGCGATCGGCTCGGCCCGGGTGAGGACGTCGCCGAGGATGCGCCAGCCCAACCACTTCGGGGGCAGGACGCCGCGGCGCCACTCCTGGTCGCGCACCCGGGCGGGGTCGATGCCGTCGAGGAGGTCGCGCAGCACCCGGTCGCCGACCGACCAGCGGGTCAGCTCGTCGATCTCGACGGGGAGGGCGTCGTCGAGCGGTTCGTCGTCGTCGCGCAGCGCGAGGTCGAGCCGCTGACGCACGAAGCCGCCGGCGGGGTTCTTCCAGAAGGCGAGCAGGTCGTCGAGCAGCACGTCGTCGGCCGGTGCGGGCGGCAGCGGCTCGTCGAGCAGGCCCGGGACGGCGACCCGGGGACGGCGCGCCGACCGGGCCCCGCGCAGGGTGGCGGGGTCGAAGGAGAACGGCCGGCCGTCGGGGACGAGCGCCCCGGGCTCGTGGTTGCGGGCGTCGAAGGGCTGGAGCGGGTGGTGCACCGTGACGGCCGCGGCGACGCTGCGGGGCGCCCCCTCCACGACCGACCCCGCGCTGGCGGTGCGGTCGAGCGCGTCGAGGATCTCTCCCAGGGGCACGGCCGGCGGTCGCGGCTGGCCGGCGTACTCGTCGGCGCCGGTGTAGGTGATCACGAGGGTCTCGGTGGCGGCGAGCAGGGCGTCGAGCAGGAGCTGGCGGTCTTCGCTGCGGGCGTCGCGTTCGCCGGTGCGGGGATGGCGGGCCAGCACGTCGTCGCCGTCGGGGATGCCGACCCGCGGGAAGGCGCCGTCGTCGAGCCCGACCAGGCACACCACGCGGTGCGGCACCGAGCGCATCGGCACCATCGTGCACACGGTCAGGGTGCCGGTACGGAAGTTCGCCCGCGTGGGGCGACCGCCCAGCCGGTCGGCGAGGAGCGCACGGACGTCGGGCAGCCGCAGGGTCAGCCCCAGGCCCTCCCGCGCGAGCGCGGTCTCGCGCAGCCGGCCGAGCTCGCGCTGGGCCTGCCCGACCTGCCAGGCGTCGTCGGCGCCGACGGCGGTGAGCACCTCGAGGGCCCCGGTCAGCACGTCGAGCCAGTGGCCGAGCGGGTGGGCGCCGACGAGCCGGTCGGTGAGGGTGCGCAGACGCTCGACGAACTCCACGAACCGGCCCACGAGCTCGACCTGGCCCGAGCCGACGTCGTCGAGGGGCAGCACGCGGTCGAGCCAGGCCGCGGTGTCGGCCGACATCGCGACCCCGGTGAGCAGCCGGTCGAGCCCGAACTCCCACGTGTTGGCGACGTAGTCGCCCAGACCCACCGGACGGCGATGCTCGGCGTCGAAGGCCCAGCGCACGCCGCTGACCCGCACCCAGTCGACGAGCTGCTGGAGGTCGTCGTCGCCGAAGCCGAAGCGGCGGCGCACCGGCTCGGCGTGCGCGAGGTCGACCACCTCGCTGGCCGTGGCCCGCCCGCCGGCGAGGTCGAGCAGGGCGGTGAGGACGCCGAGCAGCGGGTTGGTGCGCGAGAGCGCCCGGTCGGCCAGCCGCACCCGCAGCCGATGGGCGGGGTGCGCGGCCTCGGGACCGGCAGCACCGGCAGCACCGGCAGGCCCCGCGGCACCCTCGAGGTCGGCGAGCCCGAACCCGGCGGCGACCAACGGGGCGTAGGTCTCGATGTCGGGACACAGGACGACGATGTCGCGCGGCTCGAGGGTGGGGTCGTCGGCCAGCAGACCGAGCAGCACCTCGCGCAGCACCTCGATCTGGCGGGCGGCGCCGTGGCAGGCGTGCACCTGCACCGACCGGTCGTCGGGCCGCAGGCGCCGGGCCTCGCGCTGCTGCGCCGTGGGGACGGCGTCCGCCCGCAGGTCGCGCTGGAGCCACCCGAGCAGGGTGTCGGGGACGTCGGGGTCGGGGGGCACCGGCGCGAGCTCCGGCGCGACGGTGGCGAGCACTCGCTGGAGCTCGCGGACGTCGCGGCCGAGCGTGGCCAGCAGCGGATGGGTGAGCAGGCGGTGACCGGTGTCGTCGGCGCGCGGCACAGGACCCACGGCCGCGTCGCGGGCGAGCCGCTCCCACGCG
Organism: Nocardioides fonticola; assembly: GCF_039536805.1. Taxonomy (NCBI): domain Bacteria; kingdom Bacillati; phylum Actinomycetota; class Actinomycetes; order Propionibacteriales; family Nocardioidaceae; genus Nocardioides; species Nocardioides fonticola. The sequence goes on from NZ_BAAAZH010000026.1 coordinate 60,015, forward strand.
GCGGCCGATGGCACCGGCAGCCACAGGTGGACGTCGCGATGCTCGCCGAGCGCGCTCAGCAGCTCGACGTCGGGGAGCGCGAGCCGCGTATGCCCGAAGAGGGAGAGCCGGGCCGGCAGCGGCAGCCCGGCACCGCCGGCGCGCAGCGCGGCGAGGGCCGCGGCATGCCGCTCGACCGGGGTGGGACCGCCGACCCGGTCGGCGAGGGCGCGCCACAGCGGGGGCTGCCAGGCGAGGTCGGCGGGCAGGTCGAGGACGCCGTCGGTGGCCTGCCCGGCCGCCCAGGCCGCCAGCACGCCCGGGCGTTGGCCGGCGTAGCCCGCGAAGAGCCGGGCGAGCCGCTGGGCGAGCGCGAGGCGGCGTCCGCGGCGCAGCTCGGCCTCGGCAGGCTCGGCGTCGCGGGCGCCGAGGTGACGGGCCAGCGGCAGCGCCCACGGCTCGTCGAGCACCTCGTCGAGGGTCTGCAGCAGCGGCCACAGCAGGGCCTCGGGCGACCAGGGGTCGTCGTCGCGGGTGCCGGTGAGCTCGGCGAGCAGCGACCAGGGGCTGCGGAACTCCACGCCCGCGCAGACCCCGTCGCCGCGACCCGGTGCGGTGCCGAGGCGATGGGCCAACCGCTGGGAGAGCCACCGTTCGACACCCGCAGCCGGCACCACGACGACCTCCCCGGCGAACGGGTCGGCCGGGGGCACCGCCAGCAGGTCGCCGAGGGCGTCGGCGAGCTGGTCGGTGCGCGAGGCGCGGTGGAGGTGGAGCGGCACGCGCGCCAGCTTGGCAGACCGCTCCGACAGATCGGGCCGGTCCTCCACCTCCACCCTGGGGCGGAGGGCGGTTCCGCCCGCGGGACGTCGCCGCGCGCTCCGGCGCGGCCCTAGCGTGCCACCGTGGACCACACCCCCGGCCGGCTGCTGCCCGCCCTCGCCCGCCTCAGCGTGCGGCACGCCCGCGCCGTCGTGCTGTTCTGGGTGGCCTTCGTCGCGGTGCTCACCGTGCTGGTGCCGCGGCTGGAGACCGTCGTCGCCGACGACGACACCCCGGTGGTGCCCTTCGACGCCCCCTCGATCGTGGCCCTCCAGCAGATGGACGCCGCGTTCGGCAACGGGCGCACCAACTCCGTGCTGGTGGTCGTGGTCGAGCGCGAGGGCGGCCTGACGGCGTCCGATCTGCGCTACTACCGCGACCTCGTGCCGCGGCTGCGCGCCGAGGACGGCGTCGCCTGGGTGCAGGACGTGCGGCGGCCGGTGCTGCGACGCGCCTTCGTCAGCGACGACGGGGAGGCCGCCTACGTGACGGTCGGCCTGCCGGGTGCGACCGGGGCACCGGCGTCGCTCGGGGAGGTCGAGCGGGTGCGCGAGATCGTGGCGACCGACCGGCCCGGGGGCTTGCGCACGGCGGTCACCGGGGGCGCCGGCACCATCGCCGACATGGCGCTCGAGGCCGAGCACAGCATCCTGCGGATCACGCTGGTGACCGTGCTGCTGATCGGGCTGCTGCTGCTCGTGCTCTACCGGTCGGTGCCGCTGACCCTGCTCGTGCTCGGCATGATCGCGGTGGCCCTCGGCGCGGCCCGGGCGGTCGTGGCCGCGCTGGGCGCGGGCGATCTGCTGCCGGTCTCCACCTTCACCGGATCGTTCATGACCGCCGTCGTCCTGGGCGCGGCGACCGACTACGCGATCTTCCTCATCGCCCGCTTCCACGAGGCACGACGCGAGGGGGTCCCGGCCGCCGAGGCGGCCGTCCTCGCCGGCGGCCGGGTCGCCGGCGTCATCGTCGGGTCGGCGCTCACGGTGGTCCTCGCGACCGCGGCGATGGGCTGGGCGCGGCTGGGGGTCTTCACCACCACCGGCCCGGCCGTGGCGGTGGCCCTGCTGCTCACCCTCGCGATCGCGCTCACCCTCGTGCCGGCCGTGCTGGCGCTGGCCGGCGGGCGGGGCTGGCTCGACCCGCGCGGCGACCAGGGGGCCGCGGCCTGGGATCGGACGGCGGGCGCCGTCGTCGCGCGTCCCGCGCGGGTGCTGGCCCTGACCCTCGTCCCGATCCTGGCGCTGGCCGCCCTCGCACCCGTCATGGACCGTGACTTCGACTCGCGCGCCAGCCAGCCCGCGAGCACGGAGAGCAACCGCGGCTACCGGCTGCTCGACGCGCACTTCCCGGTCAACGAGACGCTCCAGGACTGGGTGCTCATCACCGCCGACCACGATCTGCGCACGCCCGACGACCTGGCGGCGCTCGAGGCGGCCGGCGCGGCCGTGGCGGCGGTGCCCGGGGTCGTGACCGCACGCGGGCTCACCCGGCCTCGCGGCGAGCCGATCACGCAGGCGTCGGTGAGCTATCAGGCCGGAGTGGTGGGCCGACGTCTCGGCCGCGCCGCCGACCGCATCCGGTCCGGCGGCGACGACACCGGACGGTTGGCCTCCGGCGCCGGCGACCTCGCCGACGGCGCCGACGAGCTCGCCGGCGGCACCGACCGCGCGGCGACGGCGTCCGACCGTCTCGCCGGCGGCCTGGAGGAGCTCGACGCGGGTCTGGAGCGCCTCACCGCCGCGGCCGGACGCGCCCAGAACGGCTCGGCACGGCTGCGGGACGGCGCGGCGGCGCTCGCCGCCGGACTGGACACCGCGCTGGCGCAGACCCGCACCGCCGTCGACGGGCTCGGCCAGGCCGTCGCCGCCCTCGACCGCAGCCTCACCTGCCGGGTCGACCCGCAGTGCAGCGGCGCCCGGGCGGGCCTGCACCAGCTCTACGACGCGCAGTCGGGCCAGCTGGTGCCCGGGCTCGCCGACGCCGCGACCGCGGCCCACCGCATCGCCGACGGCACCGCCGACCTCCAGAGCGGACTGGTCCGGCTGCGCGACGGACTCGACCGCGCCCAGGCGGGCGCGGACCGCGCCGCCGACGGACAGCGCCGCCTGGCCGGCGGACTCGGCGACCTCGCCGGCGGAGCCTCCCAGCTGGCGACCGGCTCGGCCGCACTCGCCGACGGCACCGACCAGGTCGTCGACCAGGTCGACTCGCTCGGCCGCGGCCTGGGCACCGCGGCACAGGTGCTGCGTCGCACCGGGGGCGCCGGCACCGACCCGGCCGTCGCCGGCTTCTACCTGCCGCCGAGCGCGCTGAAGGACTCCCGGCTCGACGTCGCCCGCGCCATCTACCTCTCCGCCGACGGCCGCACGGCCCGCATCGGCGTGCTGGGCGCGACCGACGCCTTCGGCACCCAGGCCCGCAGCCGGATCGGGGAGGTGGCCGATGCCGCCCGCACGGCGCTGCGCGGGACGTCGCTGGCCGACGCCGAGGTGACCACCGCCGGCACCGCCGCGGTCAACGCCGACCTGGCCAGCATCTCGGCCGCCGACTTCGGACTCGTGGCGGGCATCTCGCTGATCGCGGTCTTCCTCGTGCTGCTGGTGCTGCTGCGCTCCCTCGTCGCGGCCGGCGTGCTGCTCGCCTCCGTGGTGGTCTCCTACGCGGCGGCCCTGGGCATCGGCGTCCTGGCCTTCCAGGTGGTGCTCGGGCGCGACCTCGACTGGTCGGTGCCGGTGCTCGCCTTCATCCTGCTGGTGGCCGTGGGGTCGGACTACAACATGCTGCTGATGAAGCGCATGCAGGAGGAGGCGCCGGACGGCGACCGGGCGGGCATCGCGCGGGCCACCTCCGCCACCGGCCGGGTCATCACCGCCGCGGGCCTGATCTTCGCGGCGAGCATGTTCGCGCTGCTGGCCGGCTCGGTCTCGACGATCGCCCAGACCGGCTTCACGATCGGGGCCGGGCTGCTGCTCGACACCTTCGTCGTGCGGTCGCTGGTCATCCCCGCGATCGCGGCCCTGCTGGGTCCGCGGCTGTGGTGGCCGCGGCGCCGTCCTGCGACGGTCGCGGCCTAGGGGACCAGTGGCCTAGAGGCTGCGGAAGTCCTCGTCGGCCTGCTCGATCTCGCGCTCGAGCTCGGCGACGGCGTCCGGCTTGCCGTGGAAGCGGCGGTAGCTGTAGACGAGCAGCGCCGCGGCGATGAACGCGGAGGCGATCTGGGTGACGCCGGTGGCGACCCCACCGGGCAGCCACCAACCCTCCGAGAGCGGCCACCAGCCGGGGGCCTCGGGGCCCCGGATCCATACGAACCCGGCCACGAGCAGCAGCAGCGCGGCCACGGAGGAGCCGACGATGCGCGGCCAGCTCTCCACGCTCTCGGCGGCACCCTTGAGCGCGCGGTACTTGACCGGGTCGAGGCGTCGCTCGGCCCACTCGTACTGCTGGGAGAGCACCGCGAGGGCGGCGAAGATCATCAGCAGCCCCGGCCCCGGGAGGACGAGCGCGGCGATACCGGCGAGGAGCAGGCCCCAGCCCACGACCTCGAGGGCGATGCGGCGGGCGGCCTTCATGTCGGGAGCCTAACGACCCGATCCAACGCCGCCGCCGTACTGCTCGAGGTAGGCGCGCCCGTCGTCGTCGAGCCGGCCGTGTGCCTCGGCGATGCGGGCCCACCGCACGGCCATCGTGAGGAACCGCAGCGGGTTGTAGACGTCCTCCTCGCGGGAGAACAGGCCGTCGCCGGCGTAGGTCATGATCGTCAGGTTCGACTCCTCATGCGCCGAGCCGTCACCCGGGTCGGGCATGAGGTTGCGCACCTCGCAGATCAACCGAGACCGCTCGACGTCGACCACCGACCAGGCCAGGGGGAAGCCGGTCATCACCGACCCCGGGAAGCTGGTCATCGTGCGCACCGACCAGGCGCGGATCTCCTCGCGGCCGTGGAAGGTGCCGAAGGCGTGCTCGACGTACTGCGCGTCCTCGGTGAAGTGGAGCGCGAAGTCGTCCCACTGCCCGCTGGTGGCGTAGTGCTGCACCTGCCGGTGCATCGCCGCGTAGGCCTCGGTGATCTCCTCGGCGCTGAAACGGCCGGTCGTCGTGGTCACGTGCGGCATCCAAGCGGATCGGCTCGGTCCAGACCAGTGGTCGGCGACCGGTGACCCGGTCGGGAAACCCTCGTTGGAACGCTGTTCCCCCCTCTCCGGTCCCCCGCCGGAGGCATCACCGCGCGCTCCACACCCTCCCCCCGCCCGTCCTCTCCCTCCCCCGGGACACCCATGACCCACGCGGCCCCCCGCCACCGTGCTCCCCGCCACCCCCGACCGTTCCGCCCCCGGCCCCGCGCCGGGACGCGGCGCGACGGCGGGGCGCGACGCACCGCCCCCGCCCTCGTCGCCACCCTCGCGACGGTCGCCACCGCGGCCGCGCTCGCCGCTGTCGGCGTCGCCGCGCTGACCTCCGTCTCGGTCCGCGGAGCCGACGAGGCCCTGGCCGCCGGGCCGTCGGCCGGCGCGACGAGCCTCGCCTGCTCCGGCCCGGCCGGCCGGCTGCGGTCCG
>NZ_BAAAZH010000026.1:65385-98547 GCF_039536805.1 Nocardioides fonticola
GGCCGGCGCGACGAGCCTCGCCTGCTCCGGCCCGGTCGGCCGGCTGCGGTCCGCGCGGGCCGCCGTCCGGGACGCGCGGGCCGTGCGGACCCCCGCCGAGGAGCGGGTCGCGGCCCGCGAGCGACCACTCCGGCAGGCACACGCCGAGGCCGCCCGGGACGCCGTCCGCGACTGCCGCGACGGCGGCGGATCCGGCGGGAGCGATCGCAGTCCGAACCGGAAGGCCGTCGACCCGAGCCGGAGCGTCCCGCCGGCGCCGTCCACGGCCCCGACCACCGCGCCGGCATCCTCCACCGCGCCCTCCGCCCCGAGCCCGACGACCCCGGCCACCCCGGCGACCCCGGCCTCGCCCTCGGCCACCACGACGGGCCCCACCGCCACGCCGTCGCCGACGCCGTCCGGTGGCCTGCTGTGCGACCTCCGGCTGGCGTGCCGCCGATGAGCGGGCGGCATCGCGGCGCACGGGTCGAGTGGCGCGCGTCGCACCGGCGGAGCGGACCCGCCCGTGACGATGCGCCGCGCCGCTCGTTGGAGGAGCCAGACACCCACGCACGTGACCATCACCCGCTCCGAACCTCGGGAGAGGCCCGCATGTCCCTGACCCACACCCCCGCCCGACTCGCCGCCACGGCGGTGCTCAGCGTGACCGCCCTCGTCGGGTTCACCGCCGTCGCGACCGCCGGCATCGCCCCCGCCAGCACCCAGAGCTCGCCGACCGCCCAGCGTGCCGCCGATCCGTGCGCCGACCAGGAGCGGGCCCTCAACCAGGCCAACGAGAAGCTGGACGCCGCCAAGTCGCACCGGGTCGACACCAAGGCCGCCCTCGACCGGGCCGCGCGGAAGGTCGACCGGGCCCGTACCCAGGTCGAGGACGCCGACACCCCCGAGGAGAAGGCCGCCGCCGAGAAGAAGCTCGAGGACGCCAAGGCGAAGAAGGCCAAGGCCAAGCGCGCCGACCAGGCCGCCGCCCAGCAGGTGCGCGACCGCAAGGCCGACGTCCAGCAGGCCGAGCAGGACCTCGACGACTGCCGCGCGTCCTCCAGCGCCTCGGCGACCGCGACCTCCACCGCGACCTCGACCTCGACCGCGACCTCCACGGCCACGCCCACGAAGTCGCCGACCGCCACGGCCACCGGCTCGGGCACCGCCAGCCCGACGTCGTCCCCGAGCTCCAGCTCGAGCGGCGACCCGGTGAGCGACCTGCTGTGCACGATCGGCCTGACCGACTGCGCGACGACCACCCCGACCGCGACGTCGTCCACCTCGCCGTCCGGCACCGCGTCGGCGACGACCTCGACCAGCGCGACCCCGACGAAGTCGCCGACCTCCTCGACGTCGTCCTCGGCGTCCTCCTCGGCCTCCTCGAGCGCGAGCCCGAGCTCGACCGCGAGCCCGTCGGACTGCATCGACCTCGTGCTGATCTGCATCTGACCTGGTGCTGATCAGCCGCTGACCCGTCGCTGGTCGGCAGCACGCCCGTCCCTCCCCGGAACGCACGAAGGCCCCGCACCCCCCTGGTGGTTGCGGGGCCTTCGGCGTTACGTGGCGGACGACGGAGGGGTCAGACGGACGCCGGCGCGTCCTGCTCCGCCTCGGCCTCGGCGGCCGCCCGCTCGGCCCGCGCGGAGGCGATGAGGCTGGTGGTCGTGGTGATGGCGAGGATGCCGAGGATGACCGCCAGCGAGCCGAGGGTCGGGACCTCGGGGACGTCCTTCCAGATCATGTGCGCCCAGTGCAGCACCAGCTTCACGCCGATGAAGCCGAGGATCGCGGCCAGACCGTAGGAGAGGTGGACCAGCTTCGCCAGGGCACCCTCGAGCACGAAGTAGAGGGCCCGCAGACCCAGCAGCGCGAACGCGTTGGTGGCGAAGACCAGGTAGGGGTCGCCGGTGATGCCGTAGACGGCGGGCACCGAGTCGATGGCGAAGACGACGTCGGTGGCGAACACGGCGACGACGACGAGCGCCAGCGGGGTGAGGGCACGACGGGCGCGGCCGTTCTCGGTGATGCGGGTCAGCATCTTCGGGCCCTCGTAGGTGTCGGTGACCGGCATGACGCGGCGCACGAGCTTCACGATCCGCATGTCCTCGACCTCGGTCTGGTGCTCCTCACCGCGCAGCGCGTCGCGCAGCAGCTTGAGTCCGGTCAGGAGCAGCACGAGACCGAAGATGAGGAACACGAAGTCGAAGGCGCTCAGCGCGGCGGCGCCGAGGGCGATGAAGATGCCGCGCAGCACGAGCGCACCGACGATGCCGTACAGCAGCACCCGCTGCTGCAGCGCCGCCGGCACCGCGAAGGCCGCCAGCAGCAGCATGAAGACGAAGAGGTTGTCGACGCTGAGCGTCTTCTCCACCAGGTAGCCGGTGTAGTACTCGACGCCGCGCTCGCTGCCGTGCTGGCTCCAGACGTAGCCGCCGAAGGCGAGCGGGAGGGCGATGTAGAACGCCGACCAGGCGATGGCCTCGCGCATCGAGACCTCGTGCGGCTTGCGGGTGGCGATGAAGTCGACGACCAGCAGGGCGAGGACCGCACCGATGGTGACGGCCCACAGGGTGGGGGTGGCGATGGTGTCCACGAAGGAATGCCTCTCGAGTGAGCACCGCAGGCGCGGTGACGGACTCGAGGTCTCCCCCACCCGGAGAACCGGGCGCCTCCCGGGACACCCATCGGGGCGTCGTACTGACCGGTCGGACTTGAGTGGGGTACTCCCCTCACGCAGGAGTATAGGTGAGGGTGCCCTCACTGTTCCAGTCGGCGCCTGCGACCCTGGTGGGGTGAGTCCCGTTGCGCCCTCGCCCGGCCGCCTGCCGTCCGCCGACGACGTCCGTGCGGCGGCCGCCCGTCTCGCCGAGGTGATCGAGCCGTCGCCGCTCCAGCACCATCCGCGGCTCTCCGACCTCCTCGGTCTCGAGGTGTGGCTCAAGCGCGAGGACCTCCAGCCGGTGCGCAGCTACAAGCTGCGCGGCGCCTACACCCTCATCGCGAGCCTGGACGCCGACCAGCGGGCGGCCGGCGTCACGACCGCGAGCGCCGGCAACCACGCCCAGGGGGTCGCGTTCGCGTGCGCCCGGGCCGGCGTGCGCGCACGGGTGTTCCTGCCGCGCACCACGCCGCGCCAGAAGCGCGACCGGGTGGCTGCGCTGGGCGGCGGGCTGGTCGAGGTCGTGGTCGGCGGCGACACCTACGACGAGGCGGCCGCCGCCAGCCACGCCTTCGCCCGTTCCTCGGGCGCCACGGAGGTGCCGGCCTTCGACGATCCGCGCACCATCGCGGGCCAGGGAACGGTCGCGCTGGAGATCCTCGACCAGCTGGACGCGCCGCCCGACGTCGTCGTGGTGCCGGTCGGCGGCGGCGGCCTGCTCGCCGGTGCCCTGGCGGTGCTGCCGCAGGCCACTCGGGTGATCGCGGCCGAGCCCGCGGGTGCCGCCAGCCTCGCCGCCGGGCTCGCCGCCGGTGCACCGGTCGACCTGCCCGAGCTCGACGGGTTCGTCGACGGGGCGGCCGTGCGCCGCATCGGCGGGCTGCCGCTGCTGGCCGCGCAGCAGGGTGAGCCGCACCTGCTCGCCGTCCCGGAGGGGTTGGTGTGCGTGGAGATGCTCGACCTCTACCAGACCGACGGCATCATCGCCGAGCCCGCGGGGGCACTGGCCACGGCCGGGCTGCGCCTGGTCGGACAGCCCGGATCCCCCCTGGCGATCGCGCCGGGGTCCCGGGTCGTCGCGATCCTCTCCGGCGGCAACAACGACGTCAGCCGGTACGCCGAGGTCGTCGAGCGGGCCCTCGTGCACGAGGGTCTCAAGCACTACTTCCTCGTGGAGTTCCCCCAGGAGCCCGGTGCGCTGCGCCGGTTCCTCGACGAGGTGCTCGGTCCCGACGACGACATCACGCTCTTCGAGTACGTCAAGCGCAACAACCGGGAGACCGGCCCGGCGCTGGTCGGCGTCGAGCTCCAGGACGCCGCCGATCTCGCCGGCCTGCTGCGGCGCATGGAGGACTCGCCGCTGCGGGTCGAGCCGGTACCGCCGGAGAGCCCGCTGTTCCGCTTCGTGCAGTAGCGGCCCGGGGGCTCCGGCTCCCGGTCAGCCGGCCGAGGTCACGTCGAACCGCGTGCCCCGCGCACGGTCCTCGGTGATCGGGGCGCCGTTGCGCCGCACGACGGAGGCGGTCGTGCGCAGCTTCGGCCGGGTGAAGCCGCTCAGGCAGCTGAGCGGCAGCTCCTGGGCGACCGTGTCGGAGTTCTCGTCGACGGACGCCGTGGCGCCCTCGCAGCGGTAGTAGGCGCTGCCGGTGCCGATCATCACCGTCGCGACGCCGACCTGGGAGGAGAGCACCCAGCGGCGCTTCGTGCCGTCGACCCGCTGGCGCACGACGGTGTCGACGAACTCACGGCCGGGCGTCTTCGCCAGGTCGACGACGGTGCTCACGATCGTGAGGGTCGTGCCGTTGTTGGTGTAGCCGACGGTGCGCAGGTCGACGGTGCGGCGCTGGGCGCCGGTGGTGCGACCGTGCGTGACGACGTCGCCCCGGGGGTCGGTCGTCTCGGTGCCCGACAGCCCGTCGCCGTGCGCGCTGGGCGCGAGTCCGGTCATGAGCCCGGCGGCGAGCCCGGCTGCGAGGACGACGGCCGGCAGGCCGGCGCGGGCACGCGGACGGCGGGGGGAACGGGCGGGGAGGGGGGCCATGGGGGTGCCTCTCAGGTGGCCATGAACAGGATCATGTCGCGGTCGTACTCCCGACCGGGATGCTCGGCGGCCAGATGCTCCTGGGTGCGGGCGACGAGCTCGTCCTCGTCATGTCCGTCGACCTGGGTGCCGCAGGGGCAGATGAGGCGCGTCTTCACCCGCGCAGCGTAGACCGCGGGCGCCGGGAGCGACGCGGAACGACGGTGCCCGATCCACACGGGATCCACATCAGATCCACGTGCGATCGACACGACGGTCACGAAAGGGTCCAGACCAGCACTCAGGCCGGCTGCTGGGACGCCGATGAGCAGGCCAGTGCGTCGGTAACCCGCCGGCCCTGCAGAATCGAGTAAGCCCGTGCTCCGTAATTGGCTCAAGTCCCCCCTCGTGTCCTCCATGACCGTGCTCGCCGTCGCCGCCGGCGGCGTCGCCGTCACCGCCCCCACGGCGTCGGCCGCCCCCCGTGCCCACGCCGCCCACGCCGCCCACGCCCAGCACCGCGACGCGACCCCGCAGGACTGCGTCGCCGCCGGCCGCCCGGTCAAGAAGGCCCGCGCCGCCGCCAAGGCCGCCCGCGGTCAGCGCGCCCAGGTGCAGGCGAAGTCGCGTCTGGCCCGGGCGCTGGCCCGCGAGGCCTCGGTCTGCCTGGACTCCGTCGCCCTCGACGACCTGCTGGCCATGCTGCCCGAGGACGTCGCCGCCCAGGTGCGGCAGCTCGTCGACGACATCGCGACCGTGCTCAGCACCGTCAGCGAGGACATCCCCGGCGCGAACAGCGCCGAGCTCGACACGATCATCTCCAAGCTCTCGGCCCTCGACGCCGACCAGATCGTGGCGCTGCTGACCGACCTGCTCACCCAGCTGCAGAACACCGGCGGGGACCCCGAGGCGGTGGCGACCGTGCTCACCACCGTGCTGAGCGGCATGGGCGAGGACCCCACCGACCCGGGCAACGTGGACGACGGCGGCGACCTCGGCAACAACGGCCAGGTCGACGACCTCGCCACCCTCATGCAGAACCTGCTGCACTACCTGACCCACACCGACCTGTCGGGTCTGGCCAGCCAGCTCCACGACCAGATGATCAAGATGCAGCAGGAGTTCTCCGACTTCCTCGACCAGCTCGTCGAGGCGCACCCCGAGCTCCAGGTCCTCGTCGACCTCTTCGACCAGCTCGGCTTCGACGACGCCTCGGGCTCCGCCGACACCGACGACGTGGCGGCCGGCTTCGGCGGCATCCTCGGCGCCCTGTTCGGTCACTTCGGCCACGGTGCCCACGCGGTCGACCACGGCATCGGCGGCATGCTGAACGCCGGCGGCCTGGCGGGCGTCATCCAGCAGATCTTCGGCAGCGGCCAGAACTCGCTGTGGAGCGGCCTGTCGGGCCTGTTCTCCTCGATCTTCGGCGGCTTCGGCTCCGGCGGTCTCTTCGGTGGTCTCTTCGGCGGTCTCTTCGGGGCCCCGGCGAAGGGCTGATCACGACACACCACGACCCAGCACGACACAGCGGGGGTGCGGCCGACCGGCCGCACCCCCGCTGTCGTGTTCCGGAGGATCGAGGATCAGCTGGGCGACTGCCCCGCGAGCCGCAGCCAGGTGCTGACGACGGTGTCGGGGTTGAGCGACATCGACTCGATGCCCTGCTCGAGCAGCCACTCGGCGAGGTCGGGGTGGTCGGAGGGGCCCTGACCGCAGATGCCGACGTACTTGCCCTGCTTGCGGCAGGCGGCGATCGCCAGCTCCAGCATGTGCTTGACCGCCGGGTCGCGCTCGTCGAAGCCCGCGGCGACCAGGCCGGAGTCGCGGTCGAGGCCCAGGGTCAGCTGGGTCATGTCGTTGGAGCCGATGGAGAAGCCGTCGAAGAACTCCAGGAACTGCTCGGCGATCACGGCGTTGGACGGCAGCTCGCACATCATCACGACCTGGAGCCCGTTCTCGCCGCGCCGCAGGCCGTGCTCGGCCAGCAGCCGGACGACGCCCTCGGCCTCGGTGAGGGTGCGCACGAACGGGATCATGATCTTGACGTTCGTCAGGCCCATCTCGTCGCGCACGAACCGCAGCGCCTCGCACTCCATCGCGAAGCACTCGGCGAAGTCCTCCGAGAGGTACCGCGACGCACCGCGGTAGCCGATCATCGGGTTCTCCTCGTGCGGCTCGTAGGCCGGACCGCCGACGAGGTTGGCGTACTCGTTGGACTTGAAGTCGCTCATGCGCACGATGACCGGCTCGGGCGCGAAGGCGGCCGCGATGGTGGCCACGCCCTCGGCGACGCGCTGCACGAAGAACTCCCGCGGGCCCGGGTAGGCCGCGATCGTCTCCTCGATCTCGGCGCGCAGCGCCGGGTCGAGGGAGTCGGGGTCGTGCGCGAGGTCGAGCAGCGCCTTGGGGTGGATGCCGATCTGGCGGTTGATGATGAACTCCAGACGGGCCAGGCCGACGCCGGCGTGCGGCAGCCGCGAGAAGGCGAAGGCCTGCTCGGGGGTGCCGACGTTCATCATGATCTTGACCGGCACGTCGGGCATCGCGTCGAGTTCGGTGCGCTCGACGTCGAAGGGCAGCGTGCCCTCGTAGACCAGGCCGGTGTCGCCCTCGGCGCAGGAGACGGTGACCGCGCGACCGTCGGCGAGATCGCGGGTGGCCGAGCCCGTGCCGACGACGGCGGGGATGCCGAGCTCGCGGGCGATGATCGCGGCGTGGCACGTGCGGCCGCCGCGGTTGGTGACGATCGCCGAGGCCCGCTTCATGATCGGCTCCCAGTCGGGGTCGGTCATGTCGGCGACGAGCACCTCGCCGGGCACGAACGTGTGCATGTCCTCGATGGAGGTGAGCACGCGCACCGCGCCGGCGCCGATCTTCTGCCCGATCGCGCGGCCCTCGACCAGCACCGAGGCGGACGCCGACGCGGCGGCGTCCATGCGGAACCGCTCGAGCGCGCCCGAGCGCCGCGACTGCACGGTCTCGGGGCGGGCCTGGAGGATGTAGAGCTTGCCGTCGAGGCCGTCGCGACCCCACTCGATGTCCATCGGGCGGCCGTAGTGCTGCTCGATGACCAGCGCGTGGCGGGCGAGCTCCTCGACCTCGGCGTCGCTGAGGCTCAGCAGGCGGCTGTCGGCGGGGTCGACCTCGACGAACTCGGTGGTGCGGCCCACCGTGGCGTCGGTCGTGTAGACCATCTTGGTGGCCTTCGCGCCCACGCCGCGCTTGAGGATCGCCGGGCGGCCCTCGCGCAGGGCCGGCTTGTAGACGTAGAACTCGTCGGGGTTGACTGCACCCTGGACCACGCCCTCGCCGAGGCCGTAAGCGGAGGTGATGAAGACGGCGTCGGTGAAGCCGGACTCGGTGTCCATGGTGAACATGACGCCGGAGGCGCCGATGTCGGAGCGCACCATCCGCTGGACGCCGGCCGAGAGCGCCACCGCGGCGTGCTCGAAGCCGTGGTGCACGCGGTAGGCGATCGCGCGGTCGTTGTAGAGCGAGGCGAAGACCTCGCGGATCGCGACCAGCACCGCGTCGATGCCGCGCACGTTGAGGAAGGTCTCCTGCTGGCCGGCGAACGAGGCGTCGGGGAGGTCCTCGGCGGTGGCCGAGGAGCGGACGGCGAAGGACGGCTCCTCGCCGGAGGCGGCCCGCGCCTCGGCCGCGAGCTGCTCGTAGGCGGCGCGGACGTCGGCCTCGAGGTCGGCCGGGAACGGCTGGGCGACGACGGCCTCGCGGATCTCCTTGCCGACCTCGGCGAGGCGGCGGACGTCGTCGGTGTCGAGGTCGCGCAGCAGGGCGTCGATGCGCTCGGCCAGCCCGGTGTCGCCGATGAAGCGGTGGAAGGCCTGCGCGGTGGTGGCGAAGCCGTTCGGCACGCTGACGCCGAGGTCGGAGAGCTGGGAGACCATCTCGCCGAGGGAGGAGTTCTTGCCGCCCACCTCCTCGAGGTCGGCCATGCCGAGCTCGGAGAACCAGCGGACGTTGACGGCGGAGCCGGCGGTGGGGGTCGAACTCATCGTTGTACCTCGTGATCGGTGCTGCGGCGGGCGGTCTGGCGGACGACCGGGGTGGTACCGGACTTCGCGAGAGTCTGGAGGATCAGGGCCGAGATCTCCTCCACCGAACGAGCGGAGGAGTCGATCGAGGGGATCCGGTGGGCGGCGAACATCTCGCTCGCGCGGCGCAGCTCCCAGCGGCACTGCTCGGGGCTGGCGTAACGGGAGCCGGGCCGGCGTTCGTGCCGCACCCGGCTGAGTCGATCGACCGTGGTGGTGATCCCGAAGCAGCGGTCCCGGTAGGAACGCACCGGCTCGGGGAGGTCGAGCGACTCGAGGTCCTCGTCGACGAGCGGGTAGTTCGCGACGTAGAGACCATGCTGGAGGGCCAGGTACATGGAGGTCGGCGTCTTCCCGCATCGTGAGGGTGCGAGAAGGATCACGTCGGCCTTGTCGAGGGCGCGCAGGCTCTGGCCGTCGTCGTGCTCGATGGTGAACTCCACCGCCGCCATCCGGGCGTTGTAGCGCTTGATGTCGCCGACGCCGTGCAGGCGCAGCGCCTCGCGCTTGCCGCGGCGTCCGAGCACCTTCTCGACCTTGGCCATGTGCAGCTCGAAGAAGTCGATGCTCGGCGCCCGGGTGCGCCCCAGTTCGAGGCGGACGGCGTCCTCGGCGGCGGTGATGAAGACCAGCGGCGGCACGGGGCCGGCGTCCAGGACGGCGTCGATGTCGGCGACCACGCGGCGGGCGGCCTCGACGGAGGAGATGAACGGGATCGTGCGCCGGTCGAAGACGAGGTCGGGGAACTGCAGTAGCAGCGCGTTGCCCATCGTCTCCGCGGAGATGCCCGTGCTGTCGGAGAGGAAGAACACCGGCACGACGGCGGTGTCCGCGACCGTCCGCTCGGGCACGGCGTCGCCTTCGGTCATTCGCCCTCCGTCGGTGCGCAGGCCGGGCAGGCCACCCGACCGGCGCCGGGATCACCGCACCGTAACGGCCGCAGCGCGCCGAGGACAGGGCAACGGGTCCCGGGGCCTGCTCAGAACGACGTGGCGCGCGTCACGCCCGCACGCCGGCGGGCGGCGCGGGGACGGAACCGCTCGCGCCGCTCGAGCCGGTCGAGCACCGCGCCGCGCAGCGCCACGACCTCGCCGGCCCAGCGGGCGGGACGGCGTGCCGAGCCCGGCGTCGCACCGCAGGCGACCAGGGTGCGACCGGTGGTCTCCCACAGGGCGTCGAGTTGCGCGGATGAGAGGTCGGCGAGCGTGCGCTCGAGCAGGCGCGGGTCGGCGAGCAGCGCCGGCCCGGGCACGTCGATGCCGGGGCCGGCCATCAGGCGCCCCGACGGCCGTCGACGACGGCGTCGCCGAGCTCGTCGAGGTCGACCCCGAGGCCGACGACGGCGCGCAGCTGGGCGAGCAGGTCGACGACGTCGGCGGTCGTGGCGGCCGGCTGGGCGCCCGGCGGGCGCAGCAGCGAGGGCATGAACGGCGGCCGGTGGCCCTCCCGCAGCCCCGCGATGTCACCGGTCTCGACCCGGTCGAGCGCATCGGCGGCGCTCTCGCGACGCTCGCGCGCCGGGCGCCGGGCGATCACGGTCTCGGCGAATCCTCCACCGACATCGATCGCATCGTCATGGACACGTGTAGCAGCAGTGTTGTGCATCGAGCTCCCCCTTCGATGCCCGGGCCCTTCCCCGACCCGGGTGGAGCGCCCCTCCCCGGGCTCTCCGACCGACAGCCTAGCGGGGATCGTCGTCCCGTGGTGCCTGACGGGCAGGGACGACGGTCCCGATCTTCGATACCCCCAGGGGGATCATCGGGTCGAGGGGCGCGAGGGTGACCACCTCGTCGACGAGGTCGAGACCGACGGGGCTGTGGGTGATCCAGAGGACGGCGCGGTCGCTGCCGATCACCTGCCGGCCCAGCACCTCGCGGGCCAGCGCCGTGGCGGTCGCGTGGTCGAGGTGCGCGGCCGGCTCGTCGAGCACCAGCACGGCCGGCCCCGCGAGCACGGCGCGGGCGACCCCGAGGCGGGCCCGCTCGCCGCCGGAGAGCGCGGCATGGCCGTCGCCGAGCCAGGTGTCCAGGCCGTCGGGCAGCGCGTCGAGCCACGGGCCGAGGCACGCGCGGCGCAGGGCGTCCTCGACGGCGGCCCGGTCGGCGTCCGGTCGGGCCAGGCGCACGTTCTCCAGCAGGGTGGTCGCGAAGACGTGCGGGTCGTCGTCGACCAGCCCGATACGCGTCCGGACGTCGTCGAGGGCGAGGGAGCGCAGGTCGGCGCCCCCGAGGGCGACCCGCCCGCCGGCGGGGTCGAGGAAGCGCAGGGCCAGGGCGGCCACCGTGCTCTTGCCCGATCCCGACGGGCCGACCAGTCCGATCCGGCGGCCCGGCTCGAGGGTGAGCGAGAGGAGTGCCGTCAGCGGGGCTCCCGGCGTCCAGCGCGCGCGGGCGGCGTCCCAGGCGACGGCGTCGCCGACGGGGAGGCCGGTGGCCACGGTGTCGCGCACCGCCGGGGGCGTGCGCTCCCAGCGGTCGAGGCGGTCCTCGGCCGCGCGGGTGCGGGCGTCGAGCGCGCCGGCGTCGGCCAGCGGCATCAGGACGTCGGCGAGCGCGAGCGGCAGCAGCACGAGCAGGGCGAGCATCGGGCCGCTGACCAGGCCCTGCTCGGCCGGGGAGCGGCCGAGCAGGGCGGTCGCGGCGATGCCGGCCCCCGCGAGGGCGAGCACCCAGAGCCGACCGGTGGTCAGACCGGCTGCGGCGCGGACGCTCGCCCGTCCGAGGCGGTCGGAGAGCACCCCGACGCGCTCGACGGCGGCCTCGGTGGCCTGCCACATGCGCAGCTCGTCGGCCACCTGCACCGCCTCCACGACGGCGGCGGAGAGGGCGGCACGGTCGTCGAGGGAGCGCCGCTCGGCGCTGCTCGCCCCGATCCGGGCGAGCAGCCACGCGCCGCCACCGGCGACCACGGCGGTGCCGACCAGGGTCAGACCCGCCAGCGGCAGCAGCCAGGCCGCCACCGCGGTGGCGAGGGTCGTGGCGAGCAGCGCGGCGTGCAGCGGCGAGCGGACCCGCAGCTCGCGGTCGACCACGCTGTCGACGTCGTCGACGATGGAGGACAGGACGTCGCCACGCCGTCCGGTCGTGCCCAGCCGGGCCGGCACCAGGGGCACGAGCGCCTCGTAGACCCGCACGCGGCGCTCGGCGAGCAGCCGCAGAGCGGCGTCGTGGCTGACCAGCCGCTCGGCGTAGCGCAGGGCCGGGCGAGCCAGGCCGAAGGCGCGGACGCCGACGATGGCGACCAG
The DNA here is from genome assembly GCF_039536805.1 of Nocardioides fonticola. Classification (NCBI taxonomy): domain Bacteria; kingdom Bacillati; phylum Actinomycetota; class Actinomycetes; order Propionibacteriales; family Nocardioidaceae; genus Nocardioides; species Nocardioides fonticola. The sequence goes on from NZ_BAAAZH010000026.1 coordinate 77,346, forward strand.
CATCGTCAGCACCGCGGGGCGATGCGAGGCCTGCACGATGAGCCATCCGGCGGTCGCGGTGAGGGCGACGCCGGACGACGAGGCCAGGCCGCCGAGCAGACTGCCCAGGGCGAGCCGGGAGCCGAGCGAGGCCCGGGTGGGCTCGGGTGCGGCGGACGCCGTCGTCACCGGGGCATCCCCGGCACGATCCGACGGGGCGGTGACCGCCGGCACGGACGGGCCCGGAGCGGACGCCGGGGCCGGCAGCCGCAGCACCAGGTCGGCGAGCTCGACGAGCTCGGGCTGGTGGGCCACGACGACGACCGCCGCCTCCCGGGCCAGGTCGAGCACGGCCCCGGTGACGATGCGCTCGGTGACCGGGTCGAGGTGGGCGGTCGGCTCGTCGAGCAGCACCCAGCGCCGTCCGCCGACCCGTACCGCGAGCACGACCCGGGCCAGCGCCAGCCGGGCGCGCTCGCCGGCCGAGAACGGGGCGCCGTCCTCGCCGACCGGGGCCTCGAGCCCGCCGGGCAGCGCGGCGATGCGCTCGGCGAGCGCGACCTGACCCAGCACGTCCTCGAGTTCGGCGTCGCTCGCGGTGGGTGCGCCGAGGCGCAGGTTGGCGGCCACGGTGTCGGCCACGAAGACCGGCCGCTGCGGCAGCCAGGCGATCCGGCGCTGCCAGGCCGGACCGCCGACGCGGACACCGCCCGCCGTGATCGTCCCGGTCGCCGGCACGAGCCCTGCGATCGCCGCGAGCAGGGTCGACTTCCCGCATCCGGAGGGGCCGACGAGCGCGGTCAGGCCGGCGGCCGGCACCTGGGCCGAGAACGGCGCGAGCGCCGGGGTGCGGCGGCCGGGGTAGATGACCGAGAGGGCGAGCAGGTCGAGCCCGACGCCGTCGGGAGCGGCGACACCCGTGGCACCGGCGGCAGCCTCCGCGGCGTCCAGCACCGCGGTCGCCGCCTCGAAGGTCGCCGTGCCCTCGGCCGCGGCGTGGAACTCCGCGCCGACCCGGCGCAAGGGCCAGTAGGCCTCCGGAGCGAGGAGCAGCACCACGAGCGCGGTGCGCAGGTCGAGGTCGCCGCCGGCGAGACGGACGCCGACGGTGACGGCGACCAGCGCGACCGAGAGGGTCGCCACGGTCTCGAGCACGGCGGAGGAGGCGAAGGCGACGCGCAGCGTGCCCATCGAGGCCCGCCGGTAGCGGTCGGTGACCGCGCCGATGCGGGCGCTCTGCACGCGGGCGCGGCGGTAGGCGACCAGGGTCGGCAGGCCGCGCACGACGTCGAGGAAGTGGCCCGACAGGGCGCTCATCTCCCGCCACTGCTCGGCGGCGCGATCGCGGGTGGCCAGGCCGACCAGCGCACCGAAGAGCGGCACGAGCGGCAGGGTGGCCAGCACGATGACGGCGCTCAGCAGGTCCTGCGTCGCGATGACCACGACGGTGAGCGGCGGCAGCACCGCGGCGAGCACGAGCGCCGGCAGGTAGCGGGTCAGGTACGGCTCGGCGGCACTCACCCCGCGGGTGAGCAGCACGGCGGTCCCGCCGATCGACGCCGACTCTCCGGCGCCGGCCGCACCGGCCGCACCCGGGGCGGCGAGCTCGGCCGCCATCAGCCGGCGGCGCAACGCCGTCCCGACCCGGGCGGCGGCCCGGGCGGCGGCGACGTCGCCGATCCAGCCGACCAGGCCCCGCGCGGCGAGGACGACGGCGACCACGACCGCCCAGCGGACGGCGTGGTCGTGGGGGCGGCCGGGGAGCACGCTCAGCACCAGCTCCGTCACCGCGACGGCCTGCCCGATCACGAGCAGGCTCGCCACGACCCCGGCGCCGAGCATCGCACCGAGCGATGCGCGGGCCGGGGTCAGGTGGCGGATCAGGCGGGGATCCAACGGGCGGGCCATGTCAGCCGCGCGCCGCCGGAGCCGCCGGACCCTCGACCGCCGCGGGCGCCACCGGGATGTGGTGGACGCCGATGCGGCGGCGGAACACCCAGTACGTCCAGGCCTGGTAGGCCAGCACGACGGGGGTGAAGATCACCGCGACGATCGTCATCACCTTCAACGTGTAGGCCGTCGCGGCCGCGTTGGTGGTGGTGAGGCTGACGCCGTCCGCGAGCGTGGTGGGCATGACGTCGGGGAAGAGCGCGAGGAACAACCCGGCGACGGCCACGGCGATGGCCGCGAAGGTGCCGGCGAACGCCCGTCCCTCCCGACCGGCCAGCAGGCTGGCCAGCCCCGCGAGCAGCAGCACCGCGGCCAGCGCGAAGGCCACCGCCGAGGCGAGGGTGCCGGTGAGGATCTGGGTCCAGACCAGGAAGACGACGGCGACGACGGCGGTCGGTACGCCGAGGCGGGCACCGAGCGACCGGGCCTCGTGCCGGATCGGGCCCTCGGTCTTCAGCGCCAGGAACACCGCACCGTGGGTGAGGAAGAGCAGCAGCGTGGTCAGCCCGCCCACCAGGGCGTAGGGGTTGAGCAGGTTGAAGAAGCCGCCCGCGTACTCCTTGTCGGCGCCGATCGGAACGCCGCGCAGGATGTTGGCGAAGGCGACGCCCCACAGCAGGCTCGGGAGGAACGAGCCGCCGATGATGGCGGCGTCCCAGCGGCGGCGCCAGGTGGCGTCGTCCCGCTTGCCGCGGTACTCGAAGGCGAGGTTGCGCACGATGAGGGCGACGAGGATCAGCAGCAGCGGCAGGTAGAACCCGCTGAAGAGGGTGGCGTACCACTCGGGGAAGGCGGCGAAGGTCGCGCCGCCGGCGACGAGCAGCCACACCTCGTTGCCGTCCCAGACCGGGCCGATGGTGTTGATCATGACGCGACGCTCGGTGTCGTCCTTGGCCAGCACCGGCAGCAGCATGCCGACGCCGAAGTCGAAGCCCTCGAGGCAGAAGTAGCCGATCCACAGGACCGTGATCAGCCCGAACCAGACGGTGGTGAGTTCCATGACGTTGCTCCTTGCGGCGAGCGGGGCTCAGTAGGCGAAGGCCAGCGGGCGGTCGGCGTCGGCGCCGGCGTCGCCGTCGGTGTCCGAGGCGGCGGGCAGGGGCGCGGCGCCGTTGCGGATCGCGGTCATCAGCAGGCGCAGCTCGACGACCGCGAGGACGCCGTAGACGGCGGTGAGGGTGATCATCGAGATCAGCACCTCCCAGGCGCCGACCGTCGGCGAGACCGCCTGCGCCGTGGTCATGAGGCCGAAGACCGCCCACGGCTGACGGCCGATCTCGGTGAAGATCCAGCCGAAGGAGTTGGCGAACAGCGGCAGCAGGGGCAGGGCGACGGCGACGGGGAGGACCCAGCGACCGGACGGCGTCCGGCCTCCGCGGGTGGCCCAGAGCACCCACGCGCCCAGGGCGACGCCGAGCATGCCGAGCCCGATCATGATGCGGAAGGTCCAGTAGGTGACGGGGATCATCGGGGTGTAGTCGCCGGGCGAGTAGTAGGTGGCACCCGGGTCGTTGCCGTAGGTGGTGCGGTACTCCTCGCGCAGCTGGTTGATGCCCTGCACCTCGCCCGAGGGGCTGCCGGTGGCCAGGAACGACAGCAGCCGCGGGATCTTGATGGAGAAGACCTCCTCCTTGCCGTCGAGGTTGCCGATCGTCAGCACCGAGAAGGCGGCGTCGGACTCGGTGTCGTAGAGCGCTTCGGCGGAGGCCATCTTCATGGGCTGCACCTCGGTCATGACCTTGCCCTGGAAGTCGCCGCTGATGGCCACGCCGATGCCGGCGACGATCACCATCACCGCGGCCGAGCGGACGGCGGCGCGGTACATCGCGTGGTCGCGCACGGCCTCGGGCAGACCGAGGTCGGAGCCGGCGCGGGTGCGCACCAGGTGCCACAGGGCGACGCCGAGCACGAGGCCGGCGGCGGTGAGGTAGGCCGAGAGCAGCACGTGCGGGAAGGTGACCAGCTGGACCTTGTTGAACATGACGGCGGCGAAGTCGGTCATCTCCGCGCGTCCCGTCGTGGGGTTGTAGGTGTAGCCGACGGGGTGCTGCATGAAGGAGTTGGCCGCCAGGATGAAGTAGGCCGAGAACAGGGTGCCGACGTGCACGGCCCAGATGCAGGCGGTGTGCAGCCGGTCGGAGAGCCGCCCGCGCCCGAAGATCCACAGCCCGAGGAACGTCGACTCCAGGAAGAAGGCCAGCAGACCCTCGACCGCCAGCGGGGCGCCGAACACGTCGCCGACGAAGCGGGAGTAGTCGCTCCAGTTCATGCCGAACTGGAACTCCTGGACGATGCCGGTCACCACGCCGATGGCGAAGTTGATGAGGAACAGCTTCCCGAAGAACATCGACAGGCGCAGCCAGCGCTCGTCACGCGTCCGCAGCCACTGGGTCTGGTAGCCGGCGACGATCGCCGAGAGACCGATCGAGACCGGAACGAAGAGGAAGTGGTAGACGGTGGTGATGGCGAACTGCCACCGAGCGAGATCGAGCGCGTCCACGGCGGACTCCTGACGACTGCGGAGGGTGATCGACTGTCGTCCCTCACGCTAGGAATCCGGGCACCCGCCCCGACACGGACGCGCGTCCCGACCCGGTGCTCCCCCGCGGCCCTCGGGCGGGGGACCTAGGGCCCGGGCCGTCGGGGTCGCGGGACTCGTCGACGGCCCGTGCCTCAGAGCGCCTTGACGGCTCCCAGCAGCTTGCCGAGCGTCTCCTTGGCGTCGCCGAAGAGCAGCGTGGTGCGCGGGTCGAAGAGCAGCTCGTTCTCGATGCCGGCGAAGCCGGGGCGCATCGAGCGCTTCATGAACACGACCTGGCGGGCCTGGTCGGCGTCGAGGATCGGCATCCCGTAGATCGGCGCGGACGGCGTGGTGCGCGCGGCCGGGTTGACGACGTCGTTGGCGCCGACCACCAGCACGACGTCGGTGTGCTTGAACTCGCCGTTGATCTCCTCCATCTCGATCAACTGCTCGTAGGGCACCTGGGCCTCGGCGAGGAGCACGTTCATGTGGCCGGGCATGCGGCCCGCGACCGGGTGAATGGCGTAGTCGATGGTGACGCCGCGCTCGCTGAGCAGGTCGACGAGCTCGCGCAGCGTGTGCTGGGCCTGGGCGACCGCGAGGCCGTAGCCGGGCACGATGATGACCCGCTGCGCGTAGGCGAGCAGGATCGCGACGTCCTCGGGTCCGGCCGATCGCACCGGCCGGTCGGAGGCCTCCCCGGCGCCGAGGGTCGAGCCGCCGCGCAGCGCGCCGAAGAGGATGTTGGCCACCGATCGGCCCATGGCGCTCGCCATGAGCAGGGTCAGGTAGGTGCCCGAGGCGCCGACGAGCGTGCCGGCCACCAGCAGCGTCACGTTGGCGAGCACGTAGCCGCCGGCGGCGACGGTGAGGCCGGTGAAGGCGTTGAGCAGGGAGATGACGATCGGCACGTCGGCGCCGCCCACCGGCAGCACCAGCAGGACGCCGAGCACGAGCCCGAGCAACGCCAGCAGGACGCCGTCGAGCACGGCCGGGTCGCGCACGCACGCGACGGCGAGGACGACGGTGGTGAGCAGGCCGAGGCCGAAGAGCACGGGCAGGCCGGGGAAGATCACCGGCCGCGAGGTCATGAGCTCCTGGAGCTTGGCGAAGGTGACGACCGAGCCGGAGAACGACACCGAGCCGACGACGACGGTGAAGACGGTGGCGGTGACGTCGAACCACGGGGTGGCGGCGTCCATGTGCTGGAGTTCGAGGAGCGCGACGAGAGCGGCCGCGCCGCCGCCGACGCCGTTGAACAGCGCCACCATCTGCGGCATCTGGGTCATCTGCACCCGCTGGGCACCGACGACGCCGCCGGCCGAACCGATCGCGATGGCGGCCAGCATGAGCGGCACGTGGTCGAGGTCGAGGGTGAGGAACGGGACGGCGACGGCCAGCACCGCGGCGCCCGCGCCGACCAGGTTGCCGACGCGCGCGGTGCGCGGACCCGACAGGCCCTTGAGCGCGAGGATGAAGCCGACCGCGCAGAGCAGGTAGGTCAGCTCGGTTCCCCGGCTCACTTGGGCGCCCGCTTCCGGGTGAACATCTGCAGCATCCGGTCGGTCACCACGAAGCCGCCGACCATGTTGACCGAGGCCAGCACGATCGCGACGAGGCCGACCGCCACCGCGATCGTCGAGTCGGTGGTGCCGGTGACGATGACGGCGCCGAGCAGGATGACGCCGTGGATGGCGTTCGCGCCCGACATCAGCGGCGTGTGCAGCGTCGAGGAGACCTTGCTGATCACCTCGATGCCCACGAACACGCTGAGCACGAAGATCGTCAGCCAGACGATCGGGTCGTCGGTCATGCCCCACTCCCTTCCCCGGCGGCGCCCGGCGCCCCGGTCACGCAGCTGGCGGCCACGATCTCGTCGTCGAAGTCGGGGTCGAGGACGCCGTCGCGCGTCATCAGCGCGACCAGGTTGACGACGTTCTGCGCGTAGAGCCGGGACGCCGGACCGGGCAGCTGCGAGGCGACGTTGCGTCCGCCCCACACCTGCGCCTGCCCGATGCGGACGACGTCGCCGGCGACCGATCCCTCGACGTTGCCGCCGGTGTCGGCGGCGAGGTCGACGACGACCGAGCCGGGCCGCATCTGCTCGACCATGGCGCGGGAGACCAGCAGCGGGGCACGGCGTCCGGGCAGGGCGGCGGTGGTGATGAGCGCGTCGGCGGCGGCGACGTAGGGGGTGAGCAGCTCCTGCTGGAGCCGGGCGCGCTCCTCGCCCATCTCGCGGGCGTAGCCACCGCTGCCCTCCAGTGTCGGCAGGTCGAGTTCGATGGCCTGCGCGCCGACGGAGCGGATCTCCTCGGCGGCGGCGGCCCGCACGTCGTAGGCCTTGACGACCGCACCGAGGCGGCGGGCGGTGGCGATCGCCTGGAGACCGGCGACGCCGGCGCCGAGCACCAGCACCTCGGCGGGCGGCACGGTGCCGGCGGCGGTCATGTTGAGGGGGAAGAAGCGGCGCAGCATGCCGGCGGCGACGATCGCGCAGCGGTAACCGGAGACGAGCGCCTGGGAGGAGAGGGCGTCCATCGTCTGGGCGCGGGAGATGCGCGGCACCCGTTCCATCGCGAAGCTGCGCACGCCGCCCGTGGCGAGGGTCTCGACCACCTCGGGGACGGCGTCGACGGGGAGGAAGCCGACGGTGGTGGTGCCCGGCCGCAACCGGCGGGCCTCGTGGCGTTCCAGCGGTTGCACCGAGAGCACCAGGTCGGCGTCGGTGTGCGGATCGTCGGCTATCAGCGCACCTGCCGCGACGTACTCCTCGTCGGAGTGCTGCGCCTCCAGCCCGGCCCCGGTCTCGACGACGACCTCGTAGCCCAGCGCGGTCAGCCGCCCGACCAGGTCGGGCACGAGGGCGACCCGCTGCTCGTCGTCCCGCAGTTCTCGTACGACGGCGATCCTCACCCTCGCGACACTAGACCCGCCCGGCGCCTCCGAGCGGGAACCGCGCCAGCTCCTCGTGGCGTGCCCCACCTCGCGGACCCTCGCCCAGGTGGGAGGCGAGGACGACGACGTCGGCCGGCGTCCACGCGGGCCCCCGGTAGGCGTCGAGCACCCGCACGAGGGCCAGGACGCCGCGGGGCCGGCCGCTGCGGGCCACGGTGAGATGGGGCCGGAACCGGGCCCCGTCGGGCGCGGCCCCGGCGCGGGCCGCGGCGGTACGACAGCCCGCGGCGAGCAGGTCGAGCTCGTCGGCCGACGCCGGGTCGAGGTCGAGACCGGCCCAGAGCACCTTCGCGCGGTCGACGTCGGGGAACGCGCCGCCGCCGGCGATCGCGACCGAGCCGAGCCGACGCCGGGCGGCGGCCGAGGCGGTGCCCTCGAGCAGGTCGTCGAGACGCCAGTCCTCGATGTCGGCGACGAACGCGAGCGTCAGGTGCACCTGGCCGATCGGGCTCCAGCGCAGCTCGGCGACTGCGTCACGGCGCGGGTCGAGGAAGGCGTCGAGGTCGGCGATCGCCTCGTCCGGCGGCACCAGCGCGGTGAAGATCCGGGGCATCGGCGCGGGTCAGACCTGGGCGCCGAGCAGCGCTCCGATCAGGTAGGTGACCCCCATCGCGAACAGGCCGCCGAGCACGTTGCGCACCACCGCGGCCTTGGCGGGGCCGTAGCCGAAGCGGGCCGAGGCCCAGCCGGTCAGGGCGAGCGCGAACCCGACGGCCACGACCGTCACCGGCACCCGCACGCCCGCGGCGAAGAGCGTGATCGTCAGCAGCGGCAGCAGGGCGCCGAGGGTGAAGCTCACCGTCGAGGCGAGGGCGGCGTTCCAGGGGTTGGTGATGTCGTCGGGGTCGATGCCCAGCTCGGTCTCGGCGTGCGCGGCGAGCGCGTCGTGGGCCGTCAACTGTCGGGCCACCTCGAGGGCCAGCTCGGGGGTGAGTCCCTTCTCGACGTAGAGCCCGGCGAGCTCCTCGAGCTCCTCCTGGGGCTCCTCGACGAGCTCGCGGCGCTCCTTGTCCAGCAGCGCCTGCTCGGAGTCGCTCTGGGTGCTCACCGAGACGTACTCGCCGGCGCCCATGCTCAACGCACCGGCGACCAGGCCGGCGACGCCGGCGACCAGGATGGCGGTGCGGTCGGTGGTCGCACCCGCGACACCCATCACCAGGCCGGCGGTGGAGACGATGCCGTCGTTGGCGCCGAGCACGCCGGCACGCAGCCAGTTGAGGCGGTTGTTCAGTCCGCTCTGATGCGGTTCGTCGTCGTGCGGGCCGACGTCCTCGGGGCTGACGTCGTCCAGCTGCGCAGGGCTCAGATCGGTCATGGTTCCATCGTTCCGGTTCGTCGGGATCACGACAACGAAGGTGAGGCTGGGCTCAACCGTCGACCTTCGCGGGCGGACGCATCAGCGCGGCGGCGCCGATCAGCAGGACGGCGACCGCGGCCGAGGCCGCGAAGACGGTGTGGATGGCGGGGTCGAGCACCCCCACCGAGAGGTCCTCCAGGGACGGCGCGCTGTGGCCGAGACGCTCCTTCACCTCGCCGTTGGCCAGCGCCCCGAACACTGCGACCCCGACGGCGCTGCCCACCGAGCGGGCGAACATCGTGGTGCCGGTGGCGACCGCCCGGTTCGACCAGTCGACCGCCGACTGCGCGGCGATGACCGACGGACTCACCACCAGACCGAAGCCGAGGCCCATCACGAAGCACGGCAGGGCGACCAGCCACAGCGGGCTGTCGGGGCCGATGAGCAGCAGCAGGGAGGTGCCGGCGATGCCGACGACGGCGCCGATCGCCATCGTGGCGCGGAAACCGATGGAGAGGTAGAGCCGGCCGGCGTTCGAGGCCGCGATCGGCCAGCCCAGCGTCAGCGCGGCCACCGCGAGACCCGAGACGAGCGCCCCGTGGCCGAGCACGCTCTGCGCGTAGAGCGGCACGTAGGACGACAGCCCGAGCATGAGGACGCCGACGACGACCGAGCCGAGCATCGCCGAGGCGAGCACCCGGTGCCCGAACACCCACAGCGGCAGCACGGGCTCGGCGGCGCGGCGCTCGACGGCGACGAAGACGAGCAGGCTCGCGATCGCCACCGCGAAGAGGGAGATGCTCGCCGGGGAGTCCCACGCCCACCGGACGCCGCCCTCGAGCAGACCGAGCAGCAGGGTGATGCCGCCGAGGCTGAGCAGGAGCGAGCCCGCGTAGTCGATGCGGTGGGGCCGCCGCTCGACCTGCTCGCTGAAGTTGCGCCACAGCGCCCAGGCGGCCAGTCCGCCGAGCGGCAGGTTGACGAAGAAGATCCAGCGCCAGGAGAGGTAGTCGGAGAACACGCCGCCGAGGGTGGGCCCGACCACCGAGGAGATCGCCCAGACGCTGGCGATGTAGCCCTGCACCTTGGCGCGCTCCTCGACGCTGTAGATGTCGCCGATGATCGTCATGCCGATGGGCTGGACGGCGCCGGCACCGAGGCCCTGCACCGCCCGGAAGACGATGAGCGAGCCCATCCCCCAGGCGAATCCGCACAGCAGCGAGCCGAGCACGAACAGGCCGACTCCGAGCAGCATGAGCGGCTTGCGGCCGTACTGGTCGGCGAGCTTGGAGTACACCGGCGTCGAGACCGCCTGGGCCAGCAGGTAGACCGAGAACAGCCACGGGAACTGGGTGAACCCGCCGACGTCGGCGACGATCGAGGGGACGGCGGTGGCGAGGATGGTCGAGTCGATCGCCACCAGCGCGGTGCCGAGCATGACGCCGAGCAGCACCGGGCCGCGCTCGCTGCGCAGGCCGACCGAGGATCTGCTCACCGAGGTCGCGGGTCCGGTCGTGGTCACGATCCGGCTCAACCCGGTCAGCGGCCCGGGTGTTCCCCGGCCGGGTCGCTCACCCCTCCGGGATCACCGGCACGGCGGGGACGGCGTCGCGGGCGCGGAGGCCGAGCAGTCCCGCCGTCAGGCACATGAGACCGACCGCGAGGGAGAACCACGGGAAGGTGGCCGCGAGGCCCCAGGTCGTGGCCGCGGCACCTGCGAGGACGGTCGGCACCGCCAGCCCGGTGTAGGCCAGCAGGTAGTAGGCCGACATGACCTCGCCGCGGTGGCCGGCGGGGACGACGGCGCCGAGATGGCGCAGCGAGCCGCCGAACCCGAGGCCGAAGCACAACCCCATCAGCACGCCCGCGCCGAGCACGAGCGCCGGCTCGCGGCTGTCGAGCGCGGCCACGCTGAGACCGAGGGCGACCGCGGTGCCGACGTCTCCGGCGATGGCCGCGCGCCGCGGCGTCCAGCGCCCGCCGACGGCCTGCGAGAGCGCCGCCGCGCCGGCCATGGCCGCCACCACCGCACCGCCGAAGACGAGGCTGCGGATGCCGGTGCGCTCGCCGGCGAAGGAGGGGAAGAGCGAGAGGTAGACGCCGAGCACCGACCAGGCCGCCACCACGCCGAGGACGGCGAACCGGAAGTCCGCGGCGATCTCGGCCGGGACCGCGGGACGGGTCAGCCGCACGCGAACCGTGCCGCGGGCCGGGCGGGCTGCGTGCGGCTCGGCCATCGCGAGGACGCCGAGGAGCAGCACCACGACGACGACCGCCACCACCGCGTAGGGGGTGACGGTCGGATGCGGGCCGTACTGCGCCAGCACGCTCGCCCCGAGGATGGTCACGGCCATGCCGAGGTTGAACACGATGCCGGTGAGGTGACCGGAGCGGGTGCCGTCGTGCGGACGCAGGTCGAGCAGTGCGGCGCTGCCGGCCACCACGGTGGTGCCGACGGCCGCACCGTGGATCGCACGGGCGAGGAGGAGTGACGCCACGCCCTGGGCGGTCATGAAGACCACCAGGCCGACGATCATCGCGACGGCCGCGCCGATGAGCAGCGGCCGGCGGCCGACGACGTCGGAGACCTGGCCCGCCACGAGCACGGCGCCCAGAGCCGCCACGGCGTAGACGGCGAAGACGACCGTGGTCGTCAGCGGTGCGAGATCCCACTCGCGCTCGTAGACGCCGTAGAGCGGCGCGGGCGCCCCGGAGACACCGAGCGCCACGGCCAGCAGGGTCATCACCAGGGGGTAGGCCCACCGCTGGTCGGCGGGCGCCGCCGACGAAGCGGTCGGGCCGACCGCGCCCGAGCGCGCTGGGGAGGCGGTCATGGGGTGCTCCTGTCGCTGTCCGGCGACCTGCGGGTGCGGCCCGGGCCGGACGACCGCGACGCTACCCCAGGGGCGGGCGCGGCAGACGTGACGACGCCCCCGCGGATGACCCGCGGGGGCGTCGAGGAGCAGGTGCGCTCGGCGTCAGAGGCCGAGGTCGCGGCCGATGAGCTCCTTCATGATCTCGTTCGAGCCGGCCCAGATCTTCGAGACGCGGGCATCGCGCCAGGCGCGGGCCACGCGGTACTCGTTCATGAAGCCGTAGCCACCGTGCAACTGCACGCAGTGGTCGAGGATCTCGTTCTGGACCTGGCTGCTCCACCACTTCGCCTTGGCGGCGTCGACCGGCGTCAGCTCGCCCTTGTCGTGGGCGACGACGCACTGGTCGAGATAGGCCTGGGTGACCTCGGCCTGGGTGTAGAGCTCGGCCAGCAGGAACTTCGAGTGCTGGAAGGTGCCGATCGGGACGCCGAAGGCCTGCCGCTCCTTGGTGTACTGGAGGGTCTCGTCGAGGATCTGCTTGGCGTGCGCGAGGTTGGACAGCGCGCAGCCCAGCCGCTCCTGCGGGAGCTTCTGCATCATGTGGATGAAGCCGCCGTCCAGCTCGCCGACGATGTGCTCGTCGCTGAGGCGGATGTTCTCGAAGAACAGCTCGGCGGTGTCGGACTCGTCCTGGCCGACCTTGTCGAGCTTGCGGCCGCGGCTGAAGCCGGGGGCGTCGGCCGGGATGGCGAACAGCGTGATGCCGCGCGCCTTCTTCTCCGGGCTGGTGCGCACCGCGGTGATGACGAGATCGGCGGAGTAGCCGTTGGTGATGAAGGTCTTCGAGCCGTTGATGACCCAGTCGTCGCCGTCCTTGACCGCGGTGGTCTTGAGCGCGGCGAGGTCGGAGCCGCCGGAGGGTTCGGTCATGCCGATCGCCAGCAGGATCTCGCCGGAGGCGACGCCGGGGAGCCAGCGGTGCTTCTGCTCCTCGGTGCCGAGCTCGACCAGGTAGGGCGCGGTGATGTCGGCATGGATGCCCCAGCAGGACCCCAGGGCGGCGTTGACCTTGGAGAGCTCCTCGGCCATGACGGCGTTGAAGCGGTAGTCGCCGGCACCCGCGCCGCCGTACTCCTCGGGGATCTCCAGACCCAGGAAGCCCTGCTTGCCGGCCTCGAGCCAGAACTCCCGCGGGATGGCCTTGTTCTCGGCGTACTGCTCGACGTTCGGGATCACCGAACGCTCCAGGAACTCCCGCACGCTGGCGCGGAAGGCCTCGTGGTCCTCGTCGTAGATCTCGCGCTTCATGGCGAGGATGCTACCGGCCGGTAACCGTCGAGGGGAACGGGTTCGCCGAGGTGGTCTCCACCACGTCGGTCGCCGGGTCGGACGCCACGTCCGATGCCGGGTCGGGCGCCGGCCCGCCCTCGCGGAAGCCGTAGCGCTCCCACCAGCGCGCCATCGGCGCTGGCGCCCACCAGTTCCACCGCCCGAGCAGCGCCATCGTCGCGGGCACCAGCAGGGCACGGACGACGGTGGCGTCGATGATCAGCGCGACGAGCATGCCGACCCCGAGCATCTTCATGAACACGATGCCGCTGGTGGCGAAGGCGCCGATCACGACACCGAGCAGCAGCGCGGCGCTGGTGATGATGCGGCCCGTGTGGCGCACGCCCGAGGCCACGGCCCGGGTGTTGTCGCCGGTGCGGTCCCACTCCTCGCGCACCCGGGAGAGCAGGAAGACCTCGTAGTCCATCGAGAGCCCGAAGAGGATCGCCAGCATCAGGATCGGGTTGGTGGCGTCCAGGAAGCCCTGCGGGGTGAAGTCGAGCAGGCCCGCGCCGTGGCCGTCGGAGAACACCCAGGTGACCACGCCGAAGGACGCCGTGATCGAGACCAGGTTCATCACCACGGCCTTGAGCGGCAGCACCACCGAGCCGAAGGCGAGGAAGAGCAGCACCAGCATGACCGCCACCACGATGACGCCCATCCAGGGCAGGTGGGCACCCACGGAGGCGATGAGGTCGACGGTGTCGGCGCTCAGACCGCCGACGAGCATCGAGCCGGTGTCGGGGTCGAGGGCGCGCAGCTGCTGCACGATCGCCTGGGATTCCTCGCTCTGGCTGTTGCCCTCCCAGGTGACCCGCAGGAGCGTCGCGTCGGCGTCCTGGGCCACCGGCGTGATGTCGACGACGCCGTCGACCGCGCGGGCACCGGCCTCGAACCGCTCGACCTCGGCGGGGCCGACGCCGCGCAGCAGCACGTTGGCCGTGGAGGTCTCCGGGCCGAACTCGCGCACGATCGTGGCCGCGGCCTGGTGGGAGGGCTCGTCGTCGGGCAGCACGCGGTAGTCGACGCTGCCCCACCGGACGCCGAGGAACGGGCTCGCCACGACGAGCAGCGCGGCGACGGTGCCGACGATGACGATCACCGGACGACGCATCACCCCGCGGGCCAGCCGCTCCCAGCGCTCTCCCTCGGCGGCAGGGTCGGTCGGACGGCGACGGCCGATGCGACCCGCGTCGACCCGGCGCCCGAGCAGGCGCAGCACGGCGGGCAGCACGGTGAGCGCGGCCACCATCGCGACCACGACCGCCGCCATGCCGCCGTAGCCCATCGAGCGCAGGAAGTTCTGGGGGAAGATCAGCAGGCTCGACATCGCCGCGGCGACGGTGAGCGCCGAGAAGAGCACGGTGCGTCCGGCGGTGGCCATCGTGCGGCGGATCGCGATCGCGGACGCCTCGGCGGAGTCGAGGTCGGGCAGCGCGTGCAGCTCCTCGCGGAAGCGGCTGACGATGAAGAGCGCGTAGTCGATCGCCAGGCCGATGCCGAGCAGCGAGATGACGTTGACCGAGAAGATCGAGACCTCGGTGACGCCGGTGATGAGCCGCACCACCGCCAGCGCACCGACCATCGCGACCGCGCCGACGAGGGCGGGCAGCAGGGCGGCGACGACGCTGCGGAAGATGAGCAGGGCGAGCAGGATGACGATCGGCAGGGTGATCAGCTCGGCGCGCTCGAGGTCCTCGCTCGTGCGCTCGTTGACGTCGTGGTAGACGGCGAAGGAGCCGGCGACCTGGGTGGTGAGTCCCTCGGCGTCCAGGGTCGGGCGCAGGTCGTCGTAGGAGCGGAGGAAGTCGTCCTGGCTGACGCCGGCCAGCGAGATGAGCACCTGGGCGTGGTGGCCGTCGGCGCTGACCAGGGAGGGGTCGGCCCAGTAGGGCACGACCGCGGTGGTGGTGCCGGCGGGCAGGGCGTCGACGACGTCCTCGACCGCGGCCCGGAACGCGGGCTGGTCGGCGGTGAGCTCGGCATCGGAGTAGACCGCCACGACGTCGACGCCGCGGTTGCCGAACGCGGCACGCTCGGCGGCCAGCTCGCGGCCGCTCTCGCTGGCCGGGTCGTCGAAGCCGCCCTGGGAGAGCGAGGCGAAGACGCCGCTGCCGAAGACGGCGGCGAGCACGGTGAGCAGCAGGCCCGCGGCCAGGACGGCGCGCGGACGGCGGCTGAGGACGCCGCTCCAGCGATCGATCATGACGACTCCTGTGAAACCCTGTCAGGAAAGTGAATGGTGTAAACCGTAAACGGCGTAAACTATGCTCGTCAAGCAGTCGTCGTCCTCCGATCGGAGCCCCGTGCCCGCCGCCACCCGTCGTCCTCCCGCCGCACCCGAGGCCTCGCCCGAGCCCACCGCGCCCTCGCCGGCGGCCGGACGCCGCGAGCGCCAGCGCGAGGCCACGTTCACCGAGATCGTGGCCAGCTCCCGGGCCCTGCTGGCCGAGGGCGCCGAGCTCTCGCTGCGCGCCGTCGCCGCCCGCATGGGCATGACCGCGCCCGCGCTCTACCGCTACGTGGCCAGTTACCAGGAGCTCGTCGACCTCGTCGCCTTCGAGATCGACAAGGCGGCCACCGAGGAGTTCATCGCCGCGGCCGACGCCTATCCCGCCGACGACCACGCGGCCCGCCTGTGCGCCTCCTCGACCGCCTTCCGCCAGTGGGCGCTGCGCGAGCCGCGCGAGTTCAGCCTCGCGTTCGCCAACCCGATCGCCGACTCCTCCTGCGCGCGCCGCGATCTCATCACCGTCACCACCTCGGCCATGCACTTCACCGACCTCATGCGCGCGATCTGGGAGGAGCGGCGCTTCCCGATCCCGCGCCTGGAGGAGCTGCCGCCCTCGGTGCGCGAGTCGGTGCTCGACCCGCTCATCCCCGCCAAGGTCGAGGGGCTGGCCGACGACGACCGCGGCCTGCTGTGGATCTACATGCAGGGCTGGACCCGGCTCTACGGCGTCGTCGCCCTCGAGGTGGTCGGCCACCTCGACCCGCGCATCATCGAGAGCGGGGAGATGTTCGTGGCGGCGCTGATGAACTTCCTGCCGGTGCTGGGTCTCGAGGACGAGCGGGAGCGGCTGGAGGCGGTGCTGCGGGCGGGCCTGCGCCCGGTGCCGCCGCAGGTCTGACCTCGCGCATCCCGTGGCGCGCCCACCACCGCACCATCGGCGCGGGCGCCCACCAGTTCCACCGGCCCAGCAGGGCCATCGTCGCCGGCACCAGCAGGGCCCGCACGACGGTGGCATCGATGACCAGGGCCACCAGCATGCCGACCCCGAGCATCTTCATGAACACGATGCCGCCGGTGGAGAAGGCGCCGATCACCACGGCGAGCAGCAGGGCGGCACTGGTGATGATGCGGCCCGTGCGCCGCACCCCCGCCGCCACCGCGGCCCGGTTGTCACCGGTGCGGTCCCACTCCTCGCGCACCCGGGAGAGCAGGAAGACCTCGTAGTCCATCGAGAGCCCGAAGAGGATCGCCAGCATCAGGATCGGGTTCGTGGCATCGAGGAAGTCGACCGGGGTGAAACCCAGCAGGCCCGCACCGTGGCCGTCGGAGAAGACCCAGGTGACCACGCCGAAGGACGCCGTGATCGAGACGAGGTTCATGGCCACGGCCTTCAACGGGAGCACCACCGACCCGAAGGCCCAGAACAGCAGCACCAGCATCTCGACCAGCACGATCAGGCCCATCACCGGCAGATGGGCTCCCACCGAGGCGATGAGGTCGACGGTCGTGGCGGTCGCCCCGCCGACGAGCGCCGTCCCCGAGGGTGGATCGACCGCCCGCAACCGTCGGAGGAGGTCCTGGGAGGCCCCGGTCTGGGCGTTGCCGGCCCAGGTGACCCGCAGCAGGGCGGATGATCCATCCGGCATCGACCGGGCAGCGAGGGTGTCGACCCGCGCGACCCCCGGCACCGCGCGCAGCCGTGCGACGTAGGCGGGCAGGTCGGTCGAGGCCTCCTCGCCACGCACGACGACCGACGCCGCGGAGGTCTCCGGACCGAACTCGCGCGTCAGCAGGGCCGCCGCGGCGTGCGACGGTTCGTCGGCGGGCAGCACCCGGTAGTCCAGCGCGCCCCAGCGCACCCCGAGGAAGGGCGCGGCGATGACGAGCAGCGTGAGCGTCGTCCCGGCCACCACCAGCACCGGACGGCGCATGACGCGCACCGCGAGCGCCTCCCACCGGCGTCCCTCCGACTCCGGGTCGACCGGTCGGCCGAGCCGGCCGGGCAGCCGGCCGGCGTCGATGCGCGGACCGAGCAGCACGAGCGCGGCGGGCAGCACCGTCAGCGCGGCGGCCACGGCGACGAGCACCGCGGCGACACCGCCGTAGCCCATCGAGCGCAGGAAGCTCTGGGGAAAGACCACGAGGCTCGCCAGCGCCGCTGCGACCGTGAGCCCGGAGAAGAGCACCGTGCGACCCGCGGTGGCCAGGGTGAGCGTGATGGCGACCGCGACGTCGTCGGTGCGCGCGCGTTCCTCCCGGAACCGGCTGACGACGAAGAGGGCGTAGTCGACGGCCAGCCCGATGCCGAGCAGGGAGATCAGGTTGGCCGCGAACACCGACACCTGGGTCACCTCGGCCAGCAGGCGGAGCACCGCGAGCGCGCCGGCCATCGAGACGCCCGCGACCAGCAGGGGCATGAGCGCCGCGACCGCGCTGCGGAACACCACGAGCGCCAGCACGATCAGCAGGGGCACGGTGACGAGCTCGGCGCGTTCGAGATCGGCACGCGCCCGCTCGGTGACGTCGGCGAAGACCGCGAACGGCCCGGTGACGGCGGTGGCCAGGCCGGGAGCCGTCAGGTCGTCGGCGAGCCGACCATACGCCGCCTGCTGGGCGGCGTCGTCCGTACCCGCGAGCGAGATCACCACCTGGGCGTGGTGGCCGTCGGCGCTCACCAGCGCCGGGTCGGCCCAGTACGGGACGACCGCGGTGACGGCGTCGTCCGGCAGGGCGTCGAGCATCCGCTGGACGGCGCCGCGGAAGGCAGGATCGTCGGCGTGCAGCTCGTCGTCGGAGACGATCACGACGACGTCGGCCGCGCGGTTGCCGAAGAGCGCCCGCTCGGCAGCGGCAGCGCGCGCGCTCTCGCTGCCGGCGTCGCCGAACCCGCCCTGCGCGAGCGCGCCGAAGACCCCGAGCGCCACCCCGCCCGCCAGCAGCGTGGCCAGCAGCCCGGCCGCGAGCACGATCCGTGCCCGGCGCGCGACGAACGCGCCCCATCCCTCTGCCATCCCGCCCCCCGCGAGTAGCTCTCTCCCACGGGCAACGTAGGCAGCGGGGTGGTACGCGTCAACGCCTTCGCGTACCGGTCTGGGCCGGTGGCCGGGCGCCAGTTTCCCCGGTCAGCCGGGGAAACTCCTGCTTGTCAGGCCATGCTTGCTGTGCCAAGCGGGAGTTTTCCCTGACCAGTGCGCCCACCTCAGGCCCGCGTTGGCCGTCCTCAGCCGAGCTGGGCGAGCACCTCGTCGACCCAGGCGGGCACGAGGTCGCCGGCCCGACCGTGGCGGGCCTCGCGGAACCACATCGTGCCCTCGCTCGGTTCGAGGTTGAGTTCGAGGGTCCGGGCGCCGTAGCGGGCGGCCTGCTGGACGAAGCCGGCCGCCGGATAGACCGCACCGGAGGTGCCGATGGAGACGAACAGGTCGGCCTCGGCGAGCGCCATCGCGATGCGGTCCATGTGGTAGGGCACCTCGCCGAACCACACGACGTCCGGGCGCAGCTCGGTGACCCCGCACGCCGGGCAGGGCGGCAGGTCGGCCAGCTCGCCGGTCCAGCGCACCCGCGCCGAACACGCGCGGCACCAGGCGGCGAGCAGCTCGCCGTGCATGTGGACGACGCGCCGGGAGCCGCCGCGCTCGTGCAGGTCGTCGATGTTCTGGGTGACCAGCGTGAGGTCGTCGCCCAGTGCGTCCTCGAGCCGCGCCAGCGCGCGGTGGGCCGGGTTCGGCTCCACCGCGGCCAGCGCGGCCCGACGGGCGTCGTAGAAGCGGTGGACGGTGATCGGCTGGAGGTCGTAGGCCTCCGGCGTCGCGACGTCCTCGACCCGGTGCCCCTCCCACAGGCCGTCGGCGTCGCGGAAGGTCGGCACCCCGCTCTCGGCGGAGATGCCGGCTCCCGTCAGGACGACGATCTTCGGGCTCATCGACACCGGACCCTAGCCTCCGCCGTGGCGGGCGGCGCGAGCACCGCCCGACACGTCACGTCAGTTGACGCTGTCGGCGACCTGGATGTCGAGCGTGGCGTTGCCGGCGTCGTCGACCGAGGAGACGGTGACGTCGACGTCGACGGTGTCGGAGCCCGCGGTGATGACGCAGGTCTCGCTCTCGCCGACCTTCGCCTCGAGGTCCTCGGGGCAGGTGACGTCGTCGGGCGTCTGGCCGGTCTGCTCGGTCAGCTGGTCGGAGACCTGCTGGGCGGCCTCCTCCTTGCTGACGGTGTAGACCGGCGTGATGCTGAAGGAGGCGGTGCCGTCCTTGACCGAGGTGACCTCGACCTCGACGTCGCCGGAGTCCTCGCCGCTCGTCGCGGTGCAGCGGGTCTTCTCGCCCTCCTCCGCCTTCAGGTCGTCGGGGCAGGTCACCGAATCGGGCGTGGTGCCGGTCTGGTCGGCGATCAGCGAGGAGACCTTGCTGGCGAGGTCGTCCTTGTCGATGGAGTCCGAACCGACGGAGACCGAACCACTGCATCCGGACATCAGGGCCACAGAAGCCACGAGAACCGCGGCGGAGAGAACGTTACGCACCGGTAAATCGAACCATCCGGACGCCGGGCGGCTCACCCGTTCGACTGAATTCGAGACGAAGGTCTCGTGGCCGCGACCCGACCGGGCCACGAGACGGGCGCCGATCAGACCTCGCCGATCAGCCGTCGACGATCAGACCTCGACGATCAGCCGTCGACGATCACCGTCAGGAGCGGGTCGCCCTCGGCGGTGATGTCGGTGATGGCCACCAGGGCGTCGTAGTCGTAGCCCTGGTAGGTGACGACGCAGTCGATCTCCGAGGGCATCGTGATCGGCAGGTCGCCGGGGCAGTCGACGGCGTCCTGCGGCTCGCCTGTGTCGGACTCGAGCTGGAGGCGGGCGAGCTCCTCGAGCTCGGCCTCGGGCAGGATCGCGACCTCGTCGGCGCTCTCCTCGACACCGTCCTCGCCGCCGTCCGCGGATCCACCCTCGACGGCGTCCTCGATGCGGAACTTCGCGGTGCCCTCGTCGGTGAGCTCGGTGATCGTGACGGTGAAGGCGCCCTCGGACTCCTCGGTGGAGGCGGTGCAGGTGGCGGTGGCGCCGACCTCGGCGTCGAGGTCGCCGGGGCAGGAGACCTCGGGGCTGACGCCGAGACGCTCCTCGATCGCGGCGGCGACCTGGGCCTCGACCTCGGACTGCTCGACCGTCTTCGACGAACCGGCGGAGACCTCCGCGCTGCAGGCGGAGAGCATGGAGAACGCGACGATGCCGGCGACCGCGAGGGCGGCCACCCGGGGGGCTCGGGGGGTCATACGTCCATGGGACGACGCGACGCCCGCTCTCAGGAGCCTTTCAGGTTCCGGTGTGACCGCCGTCACCCGGTCGGTCTGGACCGGGTGACGGATGGGCCGGCGACGGTCAGTAGTACCAGGGGAACCCCTGCACGCTTGACGCAAGCAGACGTCTAGTGACGTCGATGTGCTCCTGACCTGCGGAAACGTTCCGATCGGTGACGACTGCTGACGGTCCGTGATGATCGTGCTGTGCGCAATACGTGCACAGTGGGCGGTTGCTCAGCGTGGCACCGGGAGGCAAGCCCAGTTGACTGGTTCGGCGTCGGATTGGGCGACCGCGGTGCCGACAGGCCCGACTGACAACCGGCTCCGGACCGGGCGAATGATGCTGCAGGAACTGATCGACGTCGGGGCGACCCTCCGAGCGGACGGTTGCGCCGACGCCACCCGTACGAACGCACACCCGACCGGGTGACCGAACGCAACTGACCATCTGGCCACGCGCGCTCACGTCCAGGGCCGCCGACATCGACCTGCGAATCCCGGAAGCTGCGCCAAGGAACGTTCCCCAGCGCGGGCTGCTTAGGGCACCTTGTGGGGAGGTGCCTACTCACCGGTCGCTGCCGGCGCCAATCGGGGTGAGGAAGCGGCGGAGCTCTCCTACGGTTGTGTAGAGCCGTCCATTGCCGTTGAACTTCCACCACCGCGGACCGATGCAGCGTTGCTTCCAGTCGCGCACTGTGCGTTGTGGGGTGTGAATGAACGCACAGAACTCCTCGAACAACAGAATGCCGTTGTCGGGACTGCCCCCGCTTTGGTTGACGCTTAGCGGTTGCGGTGTTCAGGCCGCTTCTGCGGCC
>NZ_BAAAZH010000027.1:0-28065 GCF_039536805.1 Nocardioides fonticola
GCGGCCGCAGAAGCGGCCTGAACACCGCAACCGCTAAGCGTCAACCAAAGCGGGGGCAGTCCCTGGAACCGTTGCCGCCACCAGGACGTCACTTGTTCGTGAGGCTGAGGGAGCAGGCGATGGCGCCGGTTAAGGCGATCCTTGTTGCGGCGTTCGCCGCCGGAGTGGTCATCGGGGCAGGTTCCGATGCCATGGCGAACAACTTCGGGTCCACTGCGGCGTCGGGTGACCCGGTGAACCAGGTCAGCTTGGCGAACAACCTCCATCACCGTGTCGACTTCAAGAACACGACGTCGGAAGTCGGCGGCGCGGTGCAGTGGGCGCTCAACAACGCCTATCCCGACGCCGGCGTCACGTGGACCTGGGTCGACAGCGACAGCTTCGACGTTCGTGTTCGTGACTTCGGCGCGGGGGACAACGGCTTGTTCGCATGGGTGAACTGCCCGGACGCCGCCGACGAAGGCGGCACGAACCCGAACCGCTGGTGCTATGGCCAGATCCTGACCTGGAACCTGTACTCGGGATACGACTACGCGAACGACACGGTCCAGGAACGCCGCAGTCGAGGGTGCCATGAGCTCGGGCACACGTTCGGGCTTCGTCACCAACTCAATGACGACGCTGACCCCACGTGTATGCGGCTGTACAACCCGGATCGTGTTGCGCGCTTGTCCCAGCACGACATCAACCACATCAACAACAACTACTGATCAGGGGTGCGGGATGAACAGAACTAAGGTCGGCGGCATCGCAATTGCCGCCGTGCTTCTGGGTCTCGGCGGCGTCATCGTCGGCACCACCCTCGTCGACGAGGACAAGAGCCGGTCGACCGACGCGTCAGCGGCCGATCATCGCAGTGGCCAGGACTCCGAACGGGCACCATCCGAAGTAGCGAGGGCTTGGCGCAATCTCGCCCCGGGAGGTGCTGAGGAGGTTGAGCACTTCGACACGTTGACGGAGCTCAGTGACACCTCCGACGTGGTGGTCACGGGTGTGGTTACGGCAGCGTCGCCTGGGCGCGTGGTGGTCGATGGTGACCCGTCCGATGATGGGCTCACATATCAGTACCTGGAGCTCACCGTCGAGGTGGAGGACAACCTGGCGGAGGCCGGACGCACGCAGTATGCGGTTGAGTTCGGGCCGTACCTCGAAGAGGATCTCGCTGCTGCTGCCTGGCCCGGGGACCTCGTCGGCGATGAAGGCATCTTCGTTCTTCGCCGCAAGGGCTCAGCCAACCCGGAAACGGGCGCACCGCAGGTGGCTTCCGAGTTCGAGCTCAACAAGTATCGCCTCGTCAGCAGCCAGGGTCTCCTCCTCAATAACGGTGGCGAGGTTGCAGCGCCATTGGTCGAGGAGTCGGGATTCCCGAACAATCTCGAGGGTGCGGACTACGAGGCCACGGTGGCGCGAGTCGACGACCTAGCCGATTAGTCGCATTTTCGGGCGGGTTGTAGCGCTCTGACAGTTGAGCGCGTGGCCGCCGCGCGGGATCGTCCTGATTCATGCGCCGGGCCCCCGGCTCGGGAGGGCCGTGCCCACCTTCCTTCCCCACGGGAGGTGGGCACGGCACGGCTGTGGTGACTGAAGCGGGAGCGTTTCGAGGCTCCTGCTCGACATCGCTGCCAACGGTCGAGGCTTTGATGCTGAGACCGTGCGCTCGCGGGCCACAGATTGTGGCTATTTCACCCAAGACCCCGTGTGCCAGGTAGTCAGCCTCAAGCCGCTCGAACACGAATCAGCTATCCGACCCAGAGTCGCTGACGTTGAGCACCAGCGCCTCAGGACCGCTGGCCGCGGGGCACATGTGTCGGGAGTCCGAGCATCACGCTGCCGTCACGGGGTGGGGCTGTGGCCAGGATCTTGTCCTGGGCGGCTTGGAGGCTGATCTTGAGTTGTTGGACCTCGCCGGCCCAGCCGTGTCCTTCGGCCTCAGCGATGCGCTCGGTCAGGCTCTTCGCGATCGCCTCCAGTCGGCCGACCTGTTCTGGGTCGACGCGGAGTACTGGGCAGCGGATGCAGGCGTGTTCGTGTTCGCAGGTGGAGCCGTAGGGGCGGGCGCAGGAGCCGAGCTCGACCCGTCGGAGGGTGAAATGCTCTTCGAACTCGTCCCATTCTTCGGGGGTGGGTTCGCGGTACTCCTCCGGTGGTCGGGTCGAGCGGCGGCGGTCGACGAACGCGCGGTAGGTGCGGATCAGGTCGTCTTGGAACACCGCGGTGTAGGGCTGGGTGCTGTTGAGGTGCCGATGGCCGAGGATCCGGGAGGCGATGTGCAGCGGCAGGCCGTCTTGGACGGCGGTGGTCGTGAAGACCCGGCGGAAGTCGTGTGGCGTCAGGTGCAGGGGGTTGCCGGCGTGGTCGGTGAGCTCCTCGAGAACCAGCTCTGTGGAGCTGACGGGGTCCTGTTGGCCTACGGCCTCGACTCGCCGCCAGGCGTGGCCGGACGCTGGCGCCACGAGCAACTGAACTGGCTGGACACGGCACTCGGGGCACATGGACTGCCGACCTTCTGGGTCGGAGGTGCGCCGCGGCACCCGTCACGCTGGCAGCGCTGCACCTCGCGTCGCCACCCGGCCATCGCCTTTCGTGACGCCCTCGCGTTGGAGTTGACGCAGGTCTGAGGAGTACACCCGAGCCGTCGAATCCCGCTCGGACAACGCGATGTCGACGGCAACGCCCGCGGCTGCATCAGGACGCCGCCCAGCTGAGGCCGAGGATCCGGAAGGCCTCCTGGGCGTCGGGGTGCTCGGGGGAGAGGGCGTGGTGCTCGATCGCGTCGAGGGTCCGGCTGATCGCGGGGTCTTCGGCACGCTCGAACACCGCCCACAGCGATAGGTCGTCGCCGTGCCTGGAGGCGAAGGTGACGCCGTCGAGCTCGGTGGTCGCGTGGAGGTAGGTGGCCACCGACTGGGTGAGCGCTCGCGGCCGCCCGTCCTTGAGCGCGGCCGCGTCGAAGTCGTGCAGGTTCAGCAGGTGCGCGAGCGCGACGAACTGCGGCCGCAGGGCCGCGATCGACTCCGCGGCCGTCACCGCGCAGAACCGAGCCGACAGCGTCGCGCTCGCCGCCGAGCGCGGCTCGAGCCACGAGTAGGAGATCTCCCCGGCGCGGGCCGTCGGGTGCATCGCGGCGTCCTCGTCGTCCTCCTCGATGTCGTCGAGCTCGAGCGCGAGGGTCGGGTCGGGTCGGAAGCCGGCGAGGACCTCGAGCAGGCAAGCCAAGAGGGTGGAGCCGGCGTAGATGGTGCGGAAGTTTCCCTGCCGGTCGTCCCATCGGCCGTGGAACCTGCCATCGGCGCCGGCCCACTCCCAACCCGACCAGGCCCAGGGCTCCGGCTTGAAGCCGACGCGCCAGACCTGCTCGGCCGCGTTGACGACGACCAGCTGAGGTGCCTCGGTCACCCGCGAGTCACCCGGCCGCAGCGAATGCGCGCGCGGCCGCCAGGACACTGGGACCGATCTGCTCCAGGTCGCCCTCACGCAGCAGCCGTGCCGGCGCGACGTCGTCGAGGCGCGGGTTCATGCCCTGGAACCACGTCTGGACGACCGCCGCCGAGTCCTTTTCGCGCAGCAGAGCCGCGATCCGGTACGCCATCCGCAGCCGGTTGACCACCTCGGTTGACGGGGTCCGTGCGTCGGCCGAGTCGGCCCACTGGCGCACGGCGCGGGTCTCCTGGACCGAGCCCAGGTAGGCCACGAGCTTGGCTCCGAGCAGATCGCGCAGCCGTTCGACGAGTTCCGGCGTGGGCAGCCGAACCGACTCCTCGTAGGCGCGAAGGTCGCCGCGGGCGATGGTCGACTGGTTGTTCATACCTGCAGTGTGCCACTGCGGGGTGCGCAAACCAAGGGAAATCACAGGTTAAATCACATCCAAAAACCCACGTCGGACGGCGGCGTTCCCGTACCGCGGCGTCGCGAAGGAGAGCCCGTGGAGCCTGTGCTCCCGGGCCGGCGAATTGCCCCACTCGCCTGAACCCGGCGTCGTGCGGGTCATCGTCGAGCCGCAGCGGGCGTAGGGATTGGTGGGCGCCTGCCCTCAGGTGCGGCCCTGCTGCGCGAGCCAGGGACCGCGTCAGTCCTTGCCGGCTTGTGGTGGCGCTGATGCAGTGTGGCAGCTGCGGAGGCCGAGTTAGTCGCGTCTATTGCTGCGTCGCTGGCCGCTCGCAGGGTTTCTGAGACGGGCGGGGGGAGCAAGACCAGACGCTTGGCGAGGATGTCGGCCGGCGAGACCCAGACGACGTCGCCTTCGGCGGGAGGGGTGGCCAGTCCGGACTCGACGTCGTTGTGCGCTCGACGGGACAGTGCCCGGGCAGGTCCGATGAGGTTGGGGTTGTCCGCTCGCTCCGCGACTACGACCGCGAGTTCGGAGGAGGCCTCGACGGCGCGCAGGGTCGCTGTCACGGCTTGGGGGAGCCCCGGGCGTTCCGCGATCACCTCGGGGCTGGCGAGGGTGGTGGTGTCGTGGGTGATCTGGCGGTACGCGGCGCGGACCTCCGCGGCCGCGCGGGCCAGCGGCTCTCGGATCCGAGCGCCCGGGGGAGCGAGGTCGCCCCAGCGGCTGGCCAGGTTGCTCCAGGAGTAGCCGGCGTTGGCGATTGCGGGGACGAGCCGGTCGGAGGGCTCGAGGATGCCGGCAGTGGCGGCCGCGTCGACGAGCACCATGCTCGCGCCGGCGATGAGGCTCTGGGTGCGGGTGATGAGGAGGATGTTGGAGGGCTCGAGCTGACGGACCAGAGCTCGGTGGGTCTGGATGTCCCAGTTGGCCAGCGCCTGGAACAGTCGACTGGGGTCCTCGACAGGCCGGACCGCTTCGCCGGCGAGGGCCTGGGTGAACTGGTCGCTCAGGTAGCTGTGGGCGGTGTTCTCGCACGCAGTCATGCGGTCAAGCCATGCTCCGATGGGCGCGACGGCGTAAGGGGAGTGGTGCTGGGCGAGGCGGGCGCGGCGGCCGGACTCGCGGGCGTCGTTCACGCGGTCGCGGCCGTTGTGATGCAGCGCGACGTTGACGGCGTGAGCGGTCAGATAGAGCCCGTGCATGATCCTGGTGCGAGCTGCCTCGAGGTCGCGGTGGGCGTCGGACTGCTCTAGGGGGATCTCCGCGCCGTAAAGGCGCACAAGGGCCGCGGCGTTAACGAGAGTCTGGGTCATCTGGTCGAGCCGCGGGTTGGTCGGTCCTTGGCCCGGCCAGGCCGTGCGGCCGGTCAGGCTGGCCTCGATGGTGGCGGCCTGCGCAGCGAGGCTGGTCATCGGTCGGTCGCGCTCGTCGACGCCCGGCCGCCGGCCGGGCAGTGAGGCCCACAGGTCCTCCGCGGCCGCGACCATCGTGGGCCAGCTGCGCAGCAGGGTGCCGGCGTCGTCGCCGTCGACGTCGATGAGCAGCTGGCGGGCGAGGTAGTCGACGTCGAAGAGCATCTCGCCGATGCTGCGCACGTCGCGCGTGGTCATCGGGATCTGGTCGACGTCGAAGAGCTCCTGGTCGATGTCGGCGTACGCCAGGCGCAGGTCAGTAGCCAAGGCCGCGCGCTTCCCTGATGAGGTCGCACAGGTCGACGACCAGCTGTGAGCCGTGGATCAGGTCCGGCTGGTGCAGCGGCAGCGGCCGGGTCAGCTCCTCGGCGTCGGTGAGCAGTTGCAGCGGCGTGCGCTCCTCGAGCCTCTCGGCGTCGACGTCGGGCAGCTCGTAGTCCTCAGGCAGCAGGGTGCTGGCCTGGGAGTGCGCGAGGTAGACACCGAGCCCGAGGTCGTGCAGCGGCGAGTCGGCGGTGGCCCTGTCGGCGTCGCTCCACACCTGGGTGGCGGCCTGGTGTAGCAGGTGCGCGATCGAGCCGAGGCGGTCCCAGGTGCTGTCCGGGTTGAGGGTGTCCACAGGTGTTCCTTTCGATTGGAGGTCGGTCTGGCCCATGAACCCACGTCCTGGTCGGTCCTCGCTCCGCTGAGCGCGGGCTGTGGATAACTCGGGGTGGTGTCGGCGGCTGGGCACAAACTGGTCTCGTTCGCCTATGTCGGTCGGCGGTCGCCGAACGATCACCGCGAGCAAAGTCAAGAGATGCGCACTAGTGCTGATAGTTGGAGGGGGGTCGTGATGATGAGGTTCCCGATGACCGTGCTGAGGGTGGTGACACTGGTGCCGGCGCTGCTGGTGAGCTTCGTCCTGACCGTGGTGGTGTGCGCCCTGCTCCCTCCGGCGCTGGGCCTGCTGGCGTTCATGGCTGCCGGCGGGGTCCTGGTCGCGCTGGCCATGGGCCAGCTGCAGCGGCCGGCGATCGCGGCGCTGACCAGCTCGCGGCCGGCGACCGAGGCCGAGTTCCGGGTGATGGCGCCGGTGCTGGCAGAGCTGGGCGGCCGCGGCGTCGACATCGCCACGCTGTTCGTACGCCGGGCGCAGCGTCCAAGCACCCCGGTGGCGGTGGCGATCGGGCGGCGCACCGTGGTGGTCAGCCCGGGCCTGGTCGACGCGACGTACCGCGGCGGCGTGACCGGGACGGAGGCGGCCGCGGCGCTGGCCCATGCGGTCGGCCGACACCGGGCTCTGCGGCCGCGGCTGGAGCTGGCGGTGCTCGCGGCGACGACGCCCTGGCGGCTGATCGTGGCTGCGTTCCGCGGCATCGGCCGGGCCTTCGCCTGGCTGCCGTTCATGCGGCTGGCCTGGACGCTGCGCGGCGTCGTGGGCGTGATCTGCGTGGTGCAGTCCGTGGCCGAGGGCCGGTCCTGGGCCGGGCTCCTCGGGGGCGTGGTCATCGCGCTGACCTACGTGGTGCCGGTGGCCGGTCGGCGGATCGACCTGCGTGCTGAGGCAGAGGCCGACCAGTTCGTGCTCGGACTCGGTCTCGGCCCCGTGCTGGCGGGGCTGCTGCGGCGCTACGGCCACCCGATGACGTTCGAGCGGATGCAGCGCCTGGAGAACGCCACTGACCATGCCGCCGGGCAGCCTCAGCAGCCGCGGCTGCACCTGGTGCACGGCTGAGGCTGTTTCTCGGGCGGTTTCGGCGGCCGACGTCGGGCTACTCGTCGTCCTGGAAGCCGGACGTGGAGTGGTGCACGCAGCCGCGGCCGTTGCCCTCGTGCGGCTTGTGGTTCATGCACGGCAGCGATCCGAGCTTGTGTGAGCAGTCGGCCCACCGGATGTTCGAGACGTTCGAGGACTTGACGGTCGGCGCGAGCGCGGTTGCCATGGCTGCTTCCTCACCGGCGCGGGCCGCGGCGGCCGGGCTGGGGCCGCTGGTAGGCGGCCGTGTCGGTGTGGTCGTGCTGCCGGCCGGACCGGTGCACCTGCGCGATCTCGGCGTCGGGGGAGGGGCCGGTGTCAGCGGCCGCGGCCTGGGCAGCGGCAGCCTCGGTGGCACTGATCTCCTCGGCGCGCTGGCGGGCCTCTTCCTCGAGCGCGGCTTCCTCGAGCGCGGCTTCCTCGAGCGCGGCTTCACTCATGTGAACTCCTGGATCCCGTGGACCGGCACCGGCTGCGCCAGTCCTCCTTGGTCTCCTAAGTGCGAGCCGAGGCCCGGAGCGATCACCTCGGCCGATCCGTGTTCTCGGCCGGGCCAGTCAGGCCGGCTGCGCCAGCAGCGTGGCTCCCAGCCGCTGCGCGGTGTGCTCGAGGATCGCCCGGGATCCGCTCGTACCGGGCCGGTCGCAGGACGGGTGAGTGTCGAAGCCCTCCTCAACGACGATCCGGTGCAGCTGGCCACCGCAGGCACGACAGCGCCGGTCAGTGTGAGTGGGGCACTCCTCGACCGACACGGCGCAGGGCACGCATGCCGCGGTCGGCGGAGGGCTCACCTGGTGGTCGCGGTCCCAGTCGCGCCGCTGGCGCAGCAGCGTGGCGGTCTGTTCCCACAGCGCCTGCTCGAGGTGAGCCGGGGCCGGTCGGCCGAGCGCTTGGTCGACCGCGGCCTTGCGCAACTGCTCACCGCACCCGAGTACGCGTTCATCGACGCCGCGGCGGTAGCACCATCGGGCCAGTGTCTTCGCCGCGGTGGCCAGCTGCTCGTCCATGTGGGCCGCCCGGCTCTCAGCAGCTGCCCCACAGGCCGCGGCCAGCGTCCTGGGCATCGTCGACGGCCGTGGAGTAGGACTCCTCGCGGGCCAGCGCCGGCCCGGCCTCGTAGCGACGGGCGGCGCCACTGGCCAGGAGCTCGCCGGCCACGTCGACGTCATCGGCGTTTGTCGAGCGGTCGACGTAGCGCAGCAGCCGGTGGTAGCGATCACGGTTGGGCTGGCCGGTGTCGGTGACGAGCTCGGCGGTGCTGCCGACCGGAGCGAGCTGCTCGAGGAGCCTGGTGGCGTCCTCTGCGTAGCACTCGGCCGGCTCCGGCGGGTGCGCGACTTCGGGGGCGTCGATCCCGAGCAGCCGGACTCGGCCGAGCTGGCGGCCGCCGAGCGTCTCGACCCGGATCGTGTCGCCGTTGACGACGGCGGTCACACGCACCTGGGTGGTCGCGCCCTCGGTCGGCTCGGGGCCCGTCTGAGTGCCGGGTAGCGCGGCCTCGATCCCGCCGGCGGTCAGCGCGACGATCGCGGCCGCGGCCAGGCCGATCAGGGCCTTCACCGGGCGACCCTCAGCTGGGGGCGCTCAGCGGCGACAGGGACCGCTCGCTGCTGCTCGCGCAGGCCGGGGGAGCGGTGACCGGGCTCGGGGACATGCTCGACGACGTCACCGGCGCCGATGCTGCTGGCTGGCTGCTCGGGGAGATCCGCAGCGATCTTCGCGGCCAGGTCCCGCAGCGGCGGGGTCTTCTCGATGCGCCGGGTCGCGGACAGCACCGTGGTGTGGTCGCGGTCGAAGTGACGCGCGATCGCCGGCAGGCTGTGGCCGTGGATGCGGGCCGCGGTCATGGCCACGGCACGAGCGTCGGCGGCCGCCCGGCTGTGGTCGGCACCCAGGAGTACCTCCGGGGTGGTGCCGAAGGCCTCCGCGGCCGCGACTACGGCGTGCTCGACCGGCCCGTCAGGCTCGAAGGTCGAGGTCGGCGCCGCGGCGGGGATCTCCGCGGCAACGGGCGGAGGGTCCTCGGGGAGGTCGGCGGCGATCTTCTCGGCCAGGCCGTTCAGTGCGCGGGACTTCGCGATGCGACGGGTCGCCTGGAGCACCGTGGTGTGGTCGCGGTCGAAGTGACGCGCGATCGCCGGGAGGCTGTGCCCCTGGGTGCGGGCCGCGGTCATCGCGACCGCACGGCCGTCGGCGGCCGCCCGGCTGCGGTCGGCACCCAGCAGGACCTCCGGTGTGGTCCCGAAGGCCTCCGCGGCCGCCACAACCGCATGCTCGACCGGGCCGTCAGGCTCGAACGTCGACGCCGGCGGCTGCAGGGGGACCAGCGTGGCCTCGGGGCGGGGGAGTTGGGCGGTGTAGCGGTCGTTGACGTGCGCGGTGACGCGCGCCGCGGCGTCGGCCAGGCGCGGTCGCTCGGCCGTGCGGCGTACGGCGTGGATCACCGAGCCGTGGTCCTTGTCGAAGTGCTCGGCAATCACCGGCAGGGACAGACCGACCTCGCGTGCGGCGGTCATGGCCACCGCCCGGGCGTCGCTGACCGGTCGGCTGCGTTCGGCGCTGCGGATCGCCTCCGGAGTGGTGCCGAACATCGGGGCGGCAGCGTTGATCGCCAGCTCGCACACCGCGGCGGGGCCGGTCGCGGAGGAAGTGGGTGGGCTCTGGTCGACCTGGACGGCCAGCACCGTCACCAGGGACCGCAGCTGCTCGGCGTCGAGCGGTGCGATCAGCTCGGCGACCTGGTCGTGCTCGCCGTTGCTGGCCGCATCGAGGATGAGGCCCGCCTGCTGGCGGCCGCCCTGGTCGAGGTCCATGACGCGCCTCTCGCCTACCGCGCCGGGGATCCGACGCTCGGTGCTGCCTGATGCGGGATCTGGACGCGGCCCTGCTCGGCCATGCGCCGGCGGGCGTTGTCGGTGATCTCGGTCGCGATGCCGGCCGACTGGCGGGCGCTGGCTGCGGCGTGGTCGACGACGTTCTCGAGCAGGCGCACGTCCTCGTCGGCGCGGCCCAGCTCCTTGCCGGCGGTTGCGATGCTTCGCTCGAGGGTGACCGGCTCCAGCAGCGACGGCGGAGTCACTTGCTGAGCGGCCAGGTGCGCGCTCTCGACATGCTGGGCGGCCAGCCGGGCCATCGGCTTGGCCAGGTCGATCATCTCGCCGACAACCGCAAGCCTCGGCTTCAGCTGCGCGACGTCGCGGGCGCGAGCGGGATCGGTGGTGTCGGCGTCCAGCAGGAGGAGGTCGTGGGCGTCGATGACCGCCTGCGAGGCGCGTTCCAGGTGCCCGGTGAGCTCGTCGGTCAGCTCGGCGTTGTCGCTGCAGCGGCGCTGCAGGCGGCTCAGGTGCTCGGCGGCGGCCTCGAGGTAGTAGTCGCCGCGGTCGGAGAGTCGCGCCTTGGCCGAGTCGAGCTCGGCGTCGTCGAGCACCCGTAGCGCGGAGTTGATCGTGGTGTGCAGCTCCTCGACGACATGGCGGGCCCGGCTCACCGCCTGCTCGGCCATGAAGACGGCGTCGGCGGCGTGGAGGGCGGTGTCGGTGGTCATGCCGGGTCACCGCCTCGTGCTCGGGCGGGGGAGGTGCTGCCCGCTGGGGGCAGGACCTCGCGGAGCCGATCGAGCGCGGCCAGCGCCTGCTCGAGGTGGTTGCGGGCCTCCTGAACCGGGTCACGGTCGGCCGCGGCGGACGGGGATTCGGTGGGCGTGCTCACGGGCAGCTCCTTGGTGGACCGGGGTCATCTCTCAGTCACCAAAGGAAGGTCGACCCGTCGGGGCGATCACCCGACGCGAAGAAATCTCGCGGCCGCGCGGCGGGGCCTTGGGTCAGGGCTGGTCCCAGGGCATCGACTCCTGCCCGTCGTCGACGCCCTGGCTGATGGTGTGGGCCGTGGCGTTGCGCGCGGCTTCGAGGTGCTTGTGGAGGTCGACCGCGAGGCTCCGGGCTTCCTCCAGGTACAGGCGCGCCACGCCGATGGCCATGGCTGGGTCGGACTCGTCGGTCATCGTTTCCATGCTGAGCACCTGGTGGGCCTGGGCCTGCTCGAGCGCGCTGGAGAGCTGCGAGAACGCTTGGGGGAGCGCGGCCGCGAGTTCGGCGAACTCCGCGAGCTGGTCAGAGGTCTCGGACGGGATCTGGTCCTGCTCCCACATGGTGGCGCGGTTGAAGCCGTTGACGTTCGCGCGGGCCGCCTGCGCGTGCCCGCCGGCGCCGAGCTGGTCGTTGCCGTCCACTGACGTGCCCTTCCTGCCGTGAGGTAGGGCTTGAGTCTCGCGGATCTTGCTGCCCGGTGCGCGCGACCGGTGGCGGGGCTGTGGACAACCGCAGGGTGCCTTCCAGGCGTGCGGGGCGGGAGACTGATCGGCCATGGACGACCAGGCGGCCTTGATCGCACGGCGGGTCGCGCTCGCCGCGGCGGCCTGGTATAACGAGCCGGCCGACATCGAGGCCTACCGCCGGCTCGCCGCGGCGGTGGGGAGTGGAACGCCTACACCTCATTGCAGCTCGAGGCCGGCGACGTCGACGAGCTGCTCGACGACCTGGCCGACGTCGCCCCGCCGACTCAGCTCGGGCAGGGCGTTGCCGAGCTGGAGGCTCTCCTACGCAGACAGGCCCCTGCTCAAGCTCTGAGATCAGCGGGCGATGCCCGGGCCCCAGCTACCTGGGGTGTCGCCAGCGGGCGCCGTCCTCGGCGAGAGCCGGCGGCGGGCCGCCTCGTCGGGGCTCTCGGCCGGCGGCCCGACCTCCTCGACGTCGAGGTCGACCAAGGATGCGCGGCCAGCTGGTTGGGCGGTCGCGCTCAGTGATTCGGCCAGGTCCTCGATGTCGGCCTCCAGGACCTGCTCGAGGATGTCGGCGATGCTCGCGGGGGAGCCGTCGCAGTCGGCTGCCAGGGCCTCAGCCAGTTGATCGAGGGCGGCGTTGCCGCGGGCGGTGAAGGTTACGACTCCGGGGACCGGGATCTCGGCTGGGGAAGTGCTCATGGTCCACCTCGCTTTCCTGATCACCTACGTGCACAGGAGGGGCGGGAGCGATCAGCTCGCAGGGACCAGTTCGCGCTCGACCCGCAGGGAGATGATCCGCCAGCCCTCAGGAACGCGCCGGCGCGCTGCCTCGAGCGCGTGGTCGTAGTCGACGTCCTCGACGATCAACTCGTCTCGG
Source organism: Nocardioides fonticola (assembly GCF_039536805.1). NCBI lineage: Bacteria > Bacillati > Actinomycetota > Actinomycetes > Propionibacteriales > Nocardioidaceae > Nocardioides > Nocardioides fonticola. The sequence goes on from NZ_BAAAZH010000027.1 coordinate 12,136, forward strand.
CCGAGGGCGTAGTCGCCGCGGGGGTCGGGCGGGATCTCCTGCACCGTGGCGTGCAGGGTGAGCTTCTGTTCCGCGGCGTCGATCACAGGGCCTGAGAGTAGGGCCGCAGCTCGTGGTGATCGCGCCAGGCCTGGTCGCCGTCGTCGAACTCGACTGTCCATTCGTCGACCGCGGTCCGCTCGACGATCGTGGCTGGAACCCAGACCGCCGCGGCGTCGCGGTGGAGGCCGCCGAGGACCTCGACGCGCGAGCCGTCGGCGAAGGGATTGTGAGATCCCAGGTACTCGCTGACGGTCTCCTCAAGCGGGGTGTTGCCGCCCCGGGGCGCTGCGTTGACCCACTGCTCAAGCGGGTCGGTCCGGGCCCAGCTCAGCGCGAGGCCCGCGACGTAGTTCGCATCAGTTGCCACTGCCGTTCTCCTCGCCCTGGCTGAACATGGTGCGGGCGCGCTCGTGGCTGATGTGTCCGTTGGGGTCAGTGCCCTCGGTCCACAGCTGCTGGCGGTAGCCGTCGCCCTCTGGGGTGGCGCCGACGTAGTCCGGGATCGACCCGTTCGGGAACGGCGGGTAGGTGGCTGTGATGCCCCGCTCACCCTTCACCACGGCGTCTAGGGAGAAGGTCAGTGCGCGCGGGTAGTGGCGGCGCACCCACGTCTCAGTCCGGCTCCAGACGGCGTCGTAGGCGTCCTGGTCGCCGCGGCCGTCGCTGGCCTCGACGGCCGTGCGGTAGGCCTGCCAGATGTCGTAGGCCTCGCGGTCCTTCGCGCGGTTCTCGATGAGCACCGGGAGGCAGCCGCACTCCTCGCCCTCGTCGTGGTGGAATCCGATGCAGCGGTCGTCGCTGCAGCCGCACTCGTCTCCGCGCCATTCGGTCTCCGGCACCCACTGGCGTTCGTCGGCCTCGTCGGTCATCTCTTTGAGCCACCCGCCGTAGGCGATCCAGTCGCGCACGGTGATGCCCGCGTCCGCCAGGATTCGGCGGGCTTCACTGTTGAGCTTCGTCATCGGTGGCCTCAGCGGTCGAAGGGGATAGGAACAGTCTGGTAGCGGGGGCAGCACTGCTCTGGGTTTTCCACAGGGGTTGTTCGAGTTCCGTCTTAGGCCGGTCGCACGCGCGGCGCCCGGCGTCAAACGCTGCATCCACAGCCGCTCGCGTTCGCTCAGAACTGCTGGGCATCAGGTGCGTGTAGGTGCGCAAGGTGAAGCCCGGGTCGCTGTGGCCGAGGTACTCCGACACCGCGCGAATCGATTCGCCAGCATCCAGGAGTACGGACGCGTACCAGTGACGTAGGGCGTGCATGCCGTTGTCGCGCGATTGCTCGATGCCCACCGCGGCTTGGGCGGGCTTCCACAGCCGCGTGTTGAAGTAGTTGCGGTTGAGGGCTGAGCGTTCGCGTGTGGTGAGGATGAGTCCTGCGCTCGCTTGCCTCTCCGCCTGGGGCATTCCCCATGGAAGGGTGACGCTGCGGCGTGGGTAGGTCGCGAGATGGTTGCTGAGTTCCGTCGCGACGCTCTGGGGCAAGGGCACGGTTCGGGTCTTGTTGCCCTTTGGGAGGCCAAACGCCAGGCGGTTGCCTCCGAATACCTTCACCTGCCGCCTGACCTCCACGACTCCGCGGAGGAAGTCGACGTCTTCGACCGCGAGTCCGAATACCTCGCCTTGACGTAGCCCCAGCCCTGAGCCCAACGTGACTGCAATCCTGTACTGCGACGGAAGCGCATCGTGCATGGAGGAGACCCAGTCGGTGGGCCAGGGAACCACCTTGCGGCGCGACGTGGTGGGCCGCGTGACGGAACTGGCCTTGCACGGATTCTTCGCGATCATGTCGTCGTCAACAGCGGCCGAGAAGATGGCGGAGACGTTGGAGAAGATGACGCTCCGGTAGGTCTCGGCCATCTCCATCGATCGCAGGAGCTTCTGGATCGTCGATGGTTTGATCTGGCGCAGTTCGAGGTGGCCCAGGGTCGGGAAGACGTGGAGCCTGAGTCGGATTTCGGTCGCTTCGTATGTCAGCGGACTGAAGGTCCGACTTTCCAACCACTCCTCGGCGTAGGTCCGAAACGACAACTTGCCAGCGTCGACGTCGAGATAAGTCCCCCTGAGTTTGTCCGCCTCGACAGTGTTGCGGAAAGCGACGGCCTCGGCCTTACGCCTGAAGGTCTTGCGGCGTTGCCGGCCTTCGGGATCGCGGTAGTTGACGACGTACCGGGGGGTGCCGTCATCGGCTGGCCTGCCCGCACTAATGCTGGCCATGGCTGTCCTTCGCACAGTCCGACGTACGCGCAAGGTTGGCTGAAGACCGTCTCCCCGTCTGGGACGATGTGACCGATGCTCGGCCAGACCGAGGAACTGACGCGATCACGGATTCTCTTCGAGTTGAACCGTCCAGTTGATGACGGTTGCTGCTCGCCAGCGCAGGTGTTTGCCGACACGGAAACCGGCAGGCCCGTATCCCGTCGTACGCCAGGAGTAGATGGTCTGTTTGGTGACGCCCAAGTAGGACGCGACATCGTCGATGTCCCACAGCTCCTGAGCGTCGACAAGCCTGGGTGACCGGCCGCGGGGGACTCCCCGACGTCGGGGGCCGAAGGTCCCTGGCTCTGCAGCCGGTGCGTTCGAGTTCGTTGCCATCATCAAGCCCCTCCTTGCGGCGTTGACGGACGTTTGGTCTACGGGCACCTACGTCCGACGACGGGTCGGGAGCGATCAAACTGAAGAAACGGATCTGGCAGCGACCCGGTCGAGCCGGCGGGGGACAGGTCGCTAGGCCGAGCGAAGCGACGGAGCTGACTCGGGCGCCTGGGCTGCTGCATCGGACGCGCCCGGGTGCGTCGCTGGGCGACGGCGAGGAATCAAGTGTCGCGCAAGGCGATGGTCCCGAGATTTGTACCGAATTTGTAACCGACCAGCGGCTAACAACAGCAAACGCCGCCGAGTGACCAAAGGGTCGCTCGACGGCGTTTCTGCAGGTCAGCGGCTGTTGGTTGCGGTCATTCGGCGTCGCTGAAGGACCGGAGCCGGCGGCCCGGTTAGATGTCGTAATACAGCTCGAACTCGTGCGGGTGCGGGCGCAGCTGCACGGGGGCGATCTCGTTGGTGCGCTTGTAGTCGACCCAGGTCTCGATGAGGTCCGGGGTGAAGACGTCGCCGCGGGTGAGGAACTCGTGGTCCTCCTCGAGCGCGGTGAGCACTGCGCCGAGGGAGGTCGGCACCTGGGCGATGTCGGCCATCTCGTCCGGCGGGAGCTCGTAGATGTCCTTGTCGATCGGGGCGGCGGGCTCCGTCTTGTTCTGGATGCCGTCGAGGCCGGCCAGCATGAGGGCGGCGAAGGCGAGGTAGGGGTTCGCCGACGGGTCGGGGAACCGGGTCTCGATGCGCTTGGCCTTCGGGTTGGAGCCGGTGATCGGGATGCGCACGGACGCCGAGCGGTTGCGCGAGGAGTACACGAGCGAGATGGGGGCCTCGTAGCCCGGCACCAGACGGTGGTAGGAGTTCACGGTCGGGTTGGTGAACGCCAGCAGCGCCGGGGCGTGGGCGAGGATGCCGCCGATGTACCAGCGGGCGAGGTCGGAGAGGCCGCCGTAGCCGGTCTCGTCGTAGAAGAGCGGCGAGCCGTCCTTCCACAGCGACTGGTGCACGTGCATACCCGAGCCGTTGTCGCCGAAGATCGGCTTCGGCATGAAGGTGACCGACTTGCCCTGCTCCCAGGCGGTGTTCTTGATGAGGTACTTGAACTTCATCACGTCGTCCGCGGCCTTGAGCAGCGTGTCGAACTTGTAGTTGATCTCCGCCTGGCCCGCGGTGCCGACCTCGTGGTGGGCCCGCTCGACCTGGAGGCCGCAGGCCTCGAGGTTCTTCACCATGTCGGCGCGCAGGTCGCTGTAGTGGTCGTAGGGCTCGACGGGGAAGTAGCCGCCCTTGAGGCGGGTCTTGTAACCCTTGTTGTCGCCGTCGTCCTTGCCCGAGTTCCACCAGCCCTCGACGGAGTCGATGTGGTAGTAGCCCTCGTTCACGCCGGTGGAGTAGCGGACGTTGTCGAAGATGTAGAACTCGGCCTCGGGCGCGAAGAACGCGGTGTCGGCGATGCCGGTGGTCGCGAGGTAGGCCAGCGCCTTCTTCGCCACGTTGCGCGGGTCACGGGAGTAGGCCTCGCCGGTGATCGGGTCGTGGATGAAGAAGTTCAGGTTGAGCGTCTTGGCCTTGCGGAACGGGTCGATGTAGGCCGTGGTCGGGTCGGGGAACAGCGACATGTCCGACTCGTTGATGGCCTGGAAGCCGCGGATGGAGGAGCCGTCGAAGCCGAGGCCGTCGTCGAAGACGGACTGGTCGAACGACGACACCGGCACCGTGAAGTGCTGCATGACGCCGGGAAGGTCGCAGAAGCGGACATCGATCATCTCGACGCCCTCGTCCTTGACGTACTTGAGCAGCTCCTCGCTGTTCTGGAACATTCGTCCTCCTTGGGCGCCCCGCGAGGCGACCGCCGACACGTGGGTGGATGAGCACAGGGGGCTGTGCCGTGGTGCCGCCAGCGTAGGAGCCGGGCGGTTTCCAGACCGTATCGCCATTGTTTCGCGGGCGTAACAGCATGACGAGGACTGGGACGTCGCCACCGCCGCCCTAAGGTGGCCGCGTGCAGCTGAACACCGCGTCCTGGGCGCACCGCGCCGGGGCCCTCGTCATCGACTGGATCGCCAGCATCTTCGCCACCGGACTCTTCGTGCCGGTCTACGGCGACGACGCCCCCACCTGGTCGGGCTTCGCGGTGCTCGGCGTCTTCGTGCTCGAGTCGGCGCTGTTCACCGCCACCGCCGGCGGCTCGTTCGGTCAGCTCGCCGCCCGGCTGCGCGTCGTCCGCGTCGACGGCGACCCGCGGCCGCTGGCGCTGCTCGTCGCCCTGGCCCGCCAGATCCTCGTGGCCGCCGTGATCCCGCCGCTGGTCTTCCGCCCCGACGGCCGCGGCCTGCACGACATGGCCGCGAAGTCGGCCACGGTGCCGTTGGAGGAGTACCGCCGCCTCACCGGGCGCGCCACGGCCTAGGTGCACCTAGGCTGGACCTCATCGACTCGGGAAGGATCCCCATGACCCACCGCCCCCTGCGCCTCTCGGCCGCCGCCGTCCTGCTGCCCCTCGCGCTCACGCTCACCGCCTGCGGCGGCGACGACGAGGCGGCCTCCGACGCCGCCACGCCCACCTCCAGCGCGAGCACGGCCGCCACCCCGGACGACTCCGCGAGCGCCTCCGACGCCGCCGACACCGGGGAGGCCGGCGAGGAGTCCGGCTCGCCGATCACCGCCGACGACGTGATCGCGCTCTACAGCAAGGCCTTCGAGGGCGCCACGAGCGCCAAGCTGAGCATGACCGGCGGCATCAGCGGCCAGACCTTCACCGCGACCGGTGCCGGCGACTACGCCGCCGGCGACCCGCAGCTCGCGCTCAGCATGGACATGGGCGCCGCCGGCCTCGGCTCGGTCGACATGCGGCTGGTCGGGAAGAACATCTACATGAAGTTCCAGGGCACGAACGGCAAGTGGGTGGTCTTCCCCCTCGACGACCCCACCGGTCCGCTGGCCTCGCTGGGCAACGTCATGGAGCAGTTCGACCCGCGCTCCGGTCTCACCTCGCTGAAGAAGGCCTTCATCAAGGGCAGCTACCTCGGCGAGGACGACGTCGAGGGCCGCAGCACGAAGAAGTACACCTTCACCGTCGACACCCTGAAGTCGATCGGCGACCTGCCCGGCATGACCCCGCAGGTCATCAAGCAGCTGCCGAAGACCACCACCCAGACCGTCTGGATCGACGACGACGGCCGTCTGGCCAAGGTCGTCTCGGGCTTCGAGGGCCAGCAGGTCACGGTCGTCTACAGCGACTGGGGCTCGAAGGTCGACATCAGCGCACCGCCGAAGAGCCAGATCACCGACGTGTCGTCCTTCGCCGGCTGACCGGCCGAGCACCGCGACGACGAAGGGCCGCCGAGATCGTTCTCGGCGCCCCTTCGTCGTTCGTAAGAAGGCGGGGGAGCGGCTCAGCGGCCCCGCATGTTCTGACGCATGCCCTTCATGTTGGTCGGCACCGGGCCCTTGGGCAGCGGGATGTTCGACCGGTTGGCGTCGAGCGCACGCAGGCGGGCCAGGATGTCGGTCTGCTCGGCGGGCTTGACCTTGCGGCCGAGCTTCTGCACGTGACGCACCAGCTTGTCGAGCGGCACCTCGCCCTCGCCGCGTCCGCAGATCACCTCGTGCACCGGGGTCTCGGCCAGCACCCGCTCGTGCTTCTTGCGCTCGGAGGCGAGCAGCTGCTTCACCCGGGCGGCCGAGCTGCCCTCGCCGACGAGCACGATGCCCGGCGGGCCCACGACCCGGTGGACGACGTCCTGCTGACGGGTGAAGGCCACCGCCGGGTCGGTGCGCCAGCCGCGGCGCAGCATCGACAGCGCGGCCGCGGCGGCACCGGGCTGGCCGTCCATCTGGCTGTACGCCGAGCGCTGGGCGCGACGCGAGAAGACGATCATCGTGGCCAGCGAGCCGGTCAGGAAGCCGCCGACGACGGCGAGGATCCACTCCAGGACGCCGCCGCCGGGCAGGATCTTGAAGAGCGCGAAGCCCGCGGCGAAGGCCACCACGAAGGTGCCCAGCAGCCAGCGTCCGATCGCCGGGTCGCTGCGCTTGGTGATGCGGTAGGTCTCGATGAACTGCTGCCGGCGCCCCATGGCGGAGGCTTCGGCTGCGGTCTTCGCGGACTGCTCGGTCTTCTTGGCCATCGGCGGCGGGCTGCCTTTGCTGGTCGTGGGGTGGTGCGGGTCGGACCCGAGAGAGGTCAGGCGGTCGGGACGCCGTCCCGCGCCGCCATCGCCTGACGGTACAGGCGTCCGGCGCGGTAGGACGAACGGACCAGCGGGCCGGACAGCACGCCCGCGAAACCGATCTCCTCGGCCTCGGCGGCGAGCTCGACGAACTCCTCGGGCTTCACCCAGCGCTCGACCGGGTGGTGGCGCACCGAGGGGCGCAGGTACTGGGTGATGGTGACGAGCTCGCAGCCAGCCTCGTGCAGGTCGCGCAGCGCCTGGGAGACCTCCTCGCGGGTCTCGCCCATGCCGAGGATGAGGTTCGACTTGGTGACCAGGCCGAACGCCCGGGCCTGGGTGAGCACGTCGAGGGAGCGCTCGTAGCGGAACGCCGGGCGGATGCGCTTGAAGATGCGCGGCACGGTCTCGACGTTGTGGGCCAGCACCTCGGGCCGCGACTCGAAGACCTCGGCCAGCAGTTCGGGCCGACCGTTGAAGTCGGGGATCAGGTTCTCCACCCCGGTGCCGGGGTTGAGCTCGTGGATCGCGCGCACGGTCTCGGCGTAGAGCCAGGCGCCGCCGTCCTCGAGGTCGTCGCGGGCGACGCCGGTGATGGTGGCGTAGCGCAGACCCATCGTCTGCACCGACTCCGCGACCCGGCGCGGCTCGTCGCGGTCGAGCGGCTGCGGCTTGCCGGTGTCGATCTGGCAGAAGTCGCAACGGCGCGTGCACTGGTCGCCGCCGATGAGGAAGGTGGCCTCGCGGTCCTCCCAGCACTCGAAGATGTTGGGGCAGCCGGCCTCCTGGCACACCGTGTGCAGGCCCTCGGACTTCACCAGGCTCTGCAGGTGCTTGTACTCCGGGCCCATCTTCGCCCGCGTCTTGATCCACTCGGGCTTGCGCTCGATGGGGGTCTCGGCGTTGCGGACCTCGAGTCGGAGGAGCTTCCTGCCATCGGCGTTCGGTGCGGCGGTCACGTGTTCGACTCTACGCCGGTGAGCCAGCTCACCCGTACTCCACGGGACGCCGTGCGGGCGCCGTCCGGAAGCCGGTGAACGGCGCCCGGCATCAGGAGTCGCGACGCCGTGCGAACGCGACGGCGGAGGCGGTTCCGACGAGCAGGAGCGGCAGGCCGAAGTAGCCCACACCCTGCCCGGCGGTGAGGTCATCGGAGGCGGGGCAGGCTGATCGCGGGGAGACCGAGGCGGGGACGACGCAGTCCGGGTCGTAGCCCGTGTCGTAGACGCTGGAGCCGGCGACGATCGCGTCGAGGTTCGGGATCGGCGTCCAGCGGTCGCTGAGACCGAGCACCGCGGGCAGCACGCTGGCAGCCGCTCCCAGCCCCAGCACGATCGCGACCGTCGCTGCCACACTGCGCGTGAGTTCCGTGAGGGCGTAGGCGCCGACGGCGGCTGCGACCGTGAACAACGCGCCCCGCATGCCGTACGCCAGCGCCGGCCGCAGGGCGTTCTCCTCGACGTCGAGGCCGCGCGATCGCGCGGCCGCCCACAGCGCGACCCAGAAGCCGGTCGAGACCGCCGAGGCCACGACGAGGGCGATGACGCCGGTCGCTGCCGCGGTGGCCGACCAGAGGTCGAAACGGTCCGGCGCGGTAGGTGATTGCTCGGGCAGCGTTGCACCGCTCCGGTCGCGCCGCGCCGCCGCGGCGCCGAGGAGGGTGAGGGCGACGAGGAGGGCGGTCAGGACGCCGTACCCGTCGCCGTGGCGCTCGCGCGCGAGGTCGAGGACCCGGCGGGGATCCCGCATCTGCACGACGGCCTCCTCGCAGTCGGCGCGTGACGGCGCGCCCCTGAGGCCGTAGAGCAGCGGATCCGCCATGCATCGGTCGATGTCGACGGCATGGACGGCGAGCACCTCGGAGCGCGCCTCGGCGTCGCGCGGTGCTGTGCCGTGGATGCGCATCGCCGCGATCGTCGCGGGGACGAGGATCGCAAACCCCACCAGCGCCAGGATGGCGCGCCGACGCCGGAGCCTGTTCAGCTCGGCGCCGATCAGTCGCAGGAACATGCGGGATCCGGAGGTCGGTGGTCGGCGCGCGGGATCGGCTCCGACCGCAGGAGCGTCGCCGCCGGCTCAGCCCAGGCCGACGAGCTGGATGCGCGGGGCCCGGCCGGGCTCGGGACGCGGCTCGTAGTCCGGCGTCGCCTCGTAGGGCTGCCAGGCGAGCATGGTCTCGAGCTCGCGCTGGAGCACCGGCAGCACCTCGGTGACCGGGACGTCGCGGCCGAGCTCGTGGCTCAGCGAGGTGACGCCGGCGTCGGCGATGCCGCACGGCACGAACCGCTCGTACCAGGCGAGGTCGACGTCGCAGTTGAGTGCGATGCCGTGCATGGTGACGCCGCGGCTGACCCGGATGCCGATGGCGCCGATCTTGCGTTCGGGTCGGCCGATCGGGTCGGCGGGGTCGGCCTTCAACCACACGCCGCTGCGGCCGGGCACGCGGGCGGTCTCGACGCCGAAGGCCGCGCAGGTGGCGATCATCGCCTCCTCCATGCGGCGCACGAAGTCGACCACCAGCACGTGGTCGGGCAGCCGCACGATCGGGTAGGCCACCAGCTGGCCGGGACCGTGGAAGGTGATCTTGCCGCCGCGGTCGACGTCGATGACCGGTGCTCCCGCGGTGTCGACCGGCCGCTCGTGGGCGTCGGTGCGCTTGCCGGCGGTGAAGGTGGGCGGGTGCTCGAGCAGCAGCACGGTGTCGGGCCGATCGCCGGCCACCACCTCGGCGTGCACGCCCCGCTGGATCTCCCAGGCCTCCAGGTAGTCGACCGCCGAGTCTCCGAGGCCGACGACCTCGCTGCGCACCTCCGTCACGTCGCCAGCCTACGCCTGTGGACGACGTCGTCAGGGCCGGGTGGGAGGGGAAGGGGGAGGGCATGGCCACCGCTCGCATGTTCGGCGCACGCTCCCTCCTAGCAGCGACTCTCCTGCTCGCGGCGGGCACCGCATGCGGCTCGCCGGCGGCGGAGGATCCGTCTGCACCGCCCGCGCCCGAGCGGCCCGAGGTCGCTGCCGCCCGCGCTTTCGCCGAGTGGGACGCCGCCCGCGCGGAGGCGTGGGCTGCCGACGACCCGCACGCTCTGGCCGCGCTCTACCGCGGCGCCGCCGCCCGCGGTGATCTGGAGGCCCTCGCGCGGTGGCATGCCCGCGGCCTGCGGGTCACCGGCCTGCGCACCCAGGTGCTGGCCCTCGAGGTGCTCGACAGCAACGCCGGCCGCTACCGGCTGCGACTGCGCGCCCGCATCGCCGACACCGCGCGGGTCGTGGGCCTCTCCGTCGACGGCGGGGGCGGGGGCGACGACGAGGGCGGGGGCGACGCCGGGACGCCGCTGCCCCACGACACCGCCCGCACCCGCGTCGTCGTCCTGGCGCGCGTGGACGGTGCGTGGCGGGTCGAGCGGATCAGCGAGCCGCCAGACCCGTCTCGATGACCGAGCCCACCTCGGGGTCGAGGAAGGCGTAGCCGGCGTCCAGCAGCGCCTGCGGGCGCACGTTGAGCGAGCCCAGCAGCTCCGGAGCCATCCGGCCGCCGGCGACCTTCAGCAGCCCGCCCGGCACCGCGGCGAACGCCGGACGATGCACGGCCGCGGCCAGGGTGCGGGTGAACTCGGCGTTGGTCGGCGTCTCCACGCAGCACAGGTTCACCGGCCCCGACGCCGTCGGGTGCTCGGCGAGGTGGATGACCCCGCCGATCCAGTCGCGCAGCGAGATCATCGCCATGTACTGCGAGCCCTTGCCGAGGCGCCCGCCGAGCCCGGCCTTGAACAGCGGCGCGAGCTGCTTGAGCGGGGCGTTGCGCCGGTCCATCACCGGGGCGGTGCGCAGCAGGCACACGCGCGCGCCGGCGACCGAGGCCGCGGTCGTCGCCGCCTCCCACTGACGGCACACCTCGGTGAGGGTCGCGTGGCCCCGGGTGTCGGCCGACTCGGTGAGCAGCTGGTCGGCGTGGTCGCCGTAGTAGGAGATGCCGCTGCCGGCCAGGTACGCCGGCGGGGAGGAGACCCCGGCGATCGCCTCGGCCAGCACCCGGGTGGTCGTCACCCGCGAGGCGAGGAGCTCGTCGGCCCACTTCTGGGAGTGCGGGTTGCCCACGGTGGGGGAGCCGGCGAGGTTGACCACCACGTCGGCGGCCGCGATGACGCCCGGGTCGAGCCGCTGGGCGGGGTCGTCGGCGTAGGGGTTCCAGGTCGACTCGCCCGGACCGGCCGGACGGCGCACCAGTGCGGTCACGCTGTGCCCCCGCTCGCGCAGCGCGGCGGTGAGGTGGGTGCCCAGGAATCCGGAGGATCCGGCGACGACGACGTGCAGGCTCATGAGGTGAGCGTGCCAGACCGCCCCACACGCCCAGGACGGCGCGTCCCTAGCCGGCCAGGTGGCTCCAGCGCTCCGCGAGCTGCGACCACGGGCCGATCTCGGCGACCTCGCCGTCGAGCAGCACGACGACGCGGTCGGCCCGGGCCAGCGCCGCGGCCTTGGAGGTGGCGCCGATGACCGCTCCGCCGCGCTCGCGCAACGCCGCCCACAGCTCCAGCTCGGTGGCGGCGTCGAGGGCGGAGGAGACGTCGTCGGCCAGCAGCACGTCGGCATCGCACGCCAGTGCCCGAGCCAGCGCGAGGCGCTGCACCTGCCCCCCGGAGAGGCGCACGCCGCGGTGACCGACGAGGGCGTCGGGACCGCCGGCGGCGACGAGGTCGCGCTCGAGGCGCGCCGCGGCGAAGGCCGGCTCGATGACCCGGTCGGCGTGGTCGAGGCGCACGTTGTCGGCGAAGGTGCCCGAGAGCACCCGGGGCACCTGGGCCACGTGCGCCACATGCGGGGGCCGCAGCCAGGTCTCCGGGTCGGCGACGGGCTCGCCGTTCCAGCGGATCTCGCCGCGGGCCTCGACCAGGCCCGCGAGCGCCGAGAGCAGGCTGGACTTGCCCGACCCGATGGGCCCGACCAGCAGGATCAGCTCACCGGGGGCGACGTCGAGGTCGACGCCGCTCACGCCCACGGTGCCGTCGTCGTGCACCGCGGTGACACCGCGCAGCGACAGGCTGACCATCGGCTCGTGCGCCGCCGTGACCGGGCGCGGCGCGGCGCCGGAGACGATGTCGACGCCCGCGGGCAGATCGGTGAGCAGCCCACCCCCGGCCAGCGGACTCGTGGCGTCGATCCAGGCCCGGGTGCCCGGTGCCTCGGTGATCGCCGAGCCCGCGACCCGACCGAACCAGTCGAAGCCGGCGACGGCGTTGGTGACCAGCAGTGCGGTCGCCAGACCCCACCAGCCCAGGTCGAAGGCGGCCCACGCCACCACGATGCCGGCCTGCACCATGACGATGGGGACGCCTTCGAGCAACGACTTCACCCGGTACTCCCCGACGGTGGCCTCGACGCGACCCGCGTCTACCTCGAGGAGGTGCCGGTGGACGTCGTCGGTGGCGCCGGCGAGCTTGACGGTGCGCACCGACTCCATCGCCGAGACCAGGGCCCGGCCGAACCCGGCGCGGGCCGTGGCCGACTGCGCCGCCGAACGGCCGGCGATGCGGCGTCCGAGCGCGGAGGAGCCGGCCGAGGCCGCCATGACCACGAGGAGCACGAGCCCGGCCAGCGGGGTGCCGGCCACGATCATGGTCACCGCCACGATGCCCAGGCCGTTGAGGACGTCGACCCAGCGGTCGGCGTACTGCGCAAGCCGGTCGGCGTCCATGGCGCGGCTGACGACCTCGCCGGGCGGGGTGCGCAGGAGCCGCTTCGGGGTGATCTGGCCGGCGAGCACCTGGGCTCGCACCCGCAGCTTCACATCGACCCACCAGCGGATGTAGACCGACAGCGCCTGGGAGAGCAGCACGGGGCCGGCGAGCAGGAAGACCACGACGATGCCGGTGAGCAGCCACGGGGTCTCTCCGGCCTGGAGGTCGGTGACGATGTGGCCCCACACCCAGCCGGTGAGGGCGCCGAAGGCGCCGAGCAGGGCCGAGAGCAGGAAGAGCGTGAGCCCGGCGACGCTCCACCGCGGCATGGTCAACAGGGCGCGGGCGGTGGAGCGGGTCAGGGTCGGCACCGGGGCGGTGACCGGCGGCGCCGGGGGCTCGGCGGTGCGGCGCACCGCGCCGACGCCGTCGCCGTCGAGCAGCTCGAGGAGGTCGGCGGCCGCGGACTCGGCGTCGGACTCCGGCTCGTCGGCCGCGAGCAGCAGCTCCCGGAACGGGCCCGGCTCGAAGGCGAGCTTGTCGCGCGGACCGGTCTGGGCGACCCGGCCGTCGTCGAGGACGGCGACCCGCTCGGCCCGCTCGGTGGTGGAGAGCCGGTGGGCGACGAGCAGGCCGGTGCGGCCGGTGAGCAGCCGGTCGGCGGCCTGCACGACCTGCGCCTCGGTGACCGGGTCCATGCGAGCGGTGGCCTCGTCGAGGACGACGATGCGCACGTCGCGCACCAGCAGGCGCGCGAACGCGACGAGCTGCTCCTCGCCGGCCGAGAGCGTGGTGCCGCCGGCGCCGAGCGGGGTGTCGAGCCCCTCGGGCAGGCTGGCGATCCAGGTGCCGAGCCCGAGTTCTTCGACCGCGGCCTCGATGGTCGCGCGCGGCAGGTCGCGGAACAGCGCGATGTTCTCGGCGACGGTGCCGGCGAGGATCTCGGTGCGCTGGGTGACCACCCCGATGCCGGCGCGCAGCTCCTCCAGGTCGAGATCGAGCACGTCGACCCCGCCGATGAACACGCTGCCGCGCGGCGGCTCGACGGCCCGGGAGACCAGGGAGGCCAGCGTCGACTTGCCCGACCCGGTGCGCCCGACCAGCGCGCAGGTGTGGCCGGCCTCGACCTCCAGGTCGATGCCGCGCAGCCCGAACCGTCCGGTGCCGTAGCTGAAGTGGAGGTCGCGGAAGACGATGTCGAGGGGGCCCGGCGGCAGCGGTCGACCGCCCACCGGCTCGGGCTCGACGGCCATCAGCGCGCGCAGGCGCAGGATCGCGCCCATGCCGGACTGGAGTTCGGGCAGGTGCCGGGCGACCATGTCGATCTGGCCGACGAAGTTGCTCGAGACCAGGAAGAGCGTGACCAGGGACGCCGTGGAGAGGCGTCCGGCACCGGCGAGGGCGACGCCGCCGACCGCGATCACCACCAGCAGGCTGTGCAGCACCAGGCCGGTGCGCAGGCTGATAGCGCGCTGGAGCAGCATGACCGAGCGGAACCGGTCGTGGACCGTGGCGGCGAGCTCGCTGGCGCGCCGGATGACGTGGGCCTGGCCCTGGCTGGTGCGCAGGTCGTCGCGGGCGGCGATGCCCTCCTCGATGATCGCGGCGTGGTCGGTCCAGGCGATCTCCTCGGCCACCTTGGTGGCGGTCACCCGGTTGAGCAGCGGACGGGCCCACAGCAGGGCGAGGCCGGCGATGATCGGGAAGAGCACGAACGCGGGCCACCAGGTCACGCCGGCGACGATCCACAGTGGCCCGGCACCCGCCACGGCCCGCATCGTCATCCAGCCCATCTGCCGCAGGAGGCGCCCGACCTCCCAGGTGTCGTCGTCGACGCGGTCGAGGATCTCGCCGACCGCGGTCTCGCTCAGGGCCGGGAGCGGCTGCGCGAGCGCCGCCTCGAGCAGATCGGCGCGCAGGTCGCCCTCGGCCCGGCTGACGACGCTGGTCCACAAGGTGCGCGCCGAGGTCTCGATGAGCGCCCCGCCGACCACGCAGAGCGCGAGCAGTTCGACGAGCCCCGCGCCCGGGTTCTCCGCGATGCGGCCGGCGACCACGCTGCCGAGCGCGGCGCCGATCGCTCCGAGCAGCAGGCCGATGAGGCAGAGCGTGGCGCGGACGCCGCGCAGCCGCCGCCAGTCGATCGGGCGACGCTCGACCACGTGCGGGTGGGGCGTCGCGACGTCGGTGGCCCGGGATCCCGTCGTCATCGTCACCCCCCGACGCTAACCGGGGGCACCGACATTCTCCGCATCCTTTTCGGCCGCGGGGCCGATGCACGGCAGAACCTCTGCCGGAACTCCGCCGGGACGCACCGCGGCCCCCGCGTGCCGGAGCACGCGGGGGCCGCGGGAGGAGTGTTGCGCCGGGCTCAGACCTCGAACGCGCCGGCCTCCAGGCGCGCCTTGACGTCCTGCAGGAACCGGCCGGCGTCGGCGCCGTCGATCAGCTGGTGGTCGTAGGTGAGCGCCAGGTAGACCATGTGGCGCACCGCGATGGTCTCCCCGAGGTTGGGGTCGTCGATGACGACTGGCCGCTTGACGACGGCACCGGGGCCGAGGATCGCGACCTGCGGCTTGTTGATGATCGGGGTGTCCCACAGGGCGCCGACCGAGCCGAGGTTGGTGATCGTGAAGGTGCCGCCCGACAGCTCGTCGGGGCCGATCTTGTTCGTGCGGGTGCGAGCGGCGATGTCGGCGATCTTCTTGGCCAGACCGGCGATCGAGAGGTCGCCGGCGTCCTTGACGACCGGGGTGATGAGGCCCTTGTCGGTGTCGACGGCGAGCGCGAGGTGCTCGCTGTCGTGGTAGGTGACCTCGCCCTTCTCGGTGTCGATCGTCGCGTTCAGCTTCGGGTGGGCCTTGAGCGCGTCGATCGCGGCCTTGGCGAAGAATGGCAGGTAGGAGAGCTTGACGCCCTCGCGCGCCGCGAAGTCGGCCTTCACGCTGTCGCGCAGGCGGGCGACGTTGGTGACGTCGACCTCGACGACCTGGGTGAGCTGCGCGGAGGTCTGCAGCGAGTCGACCATGCGGGTGGCGATGATCTTGCGCAGGCGCGAGAGCGGCTCGGTGGTGCCGCGCAGCGGGGACGGCGTCACGGGGGCCGCGGCGGCCGGGGCGGACGCCGGAGCGGCAGCCGCCGGGGCGGCGGGTGCGGCCGGGGCGGCCGCGGCCTTCTTGGCCTCCGCGGCCTCGAGGACGTCCTGCTTGCGGATGCGACCGCCGACGCCCGTGCCGGTGACGGTCGCCAGGTCGACGCCGTGCTGGGCCGCGAGCTTGCGCACGAGCGGGGTGACGTACCCGGCGCCGTCGGCAGCGGCCGGGGCAGCCGGGGCAGCCGGAGCAGCGGGGGCCGCCGGAGCAGCGGGGGCCGCCGGAGCTTGCGGGGCCGGGGCAGCCGGGGCAGCCGGGGCCGGGGGAGCCGGCGGGGCTGCGGCCGGAGCGGGCGGGGCC
>NZ_BAAAZH010000028.1:0-359750 GCF_039536805.1 Nocardioides fonticola
ACCCTCAGAGGTCATCACCGACCTCCTGTTGCACTGACCGCCCGAAAGCGCCCCGGTCAGCCGGGGAAACTCCTTCTTGGCACGGCAAGCATTGCCTGACAGGTGGGAGTTTCCCCTGACAAGTCGGGGCTGAGGGGGCCGCCGCCCGCGGAACCGGAACACCGCGTGCCGCGTCCGACCCGCGATCGCCACCGACCGCTGGAGGACCCCATGGCACTCGACCGTCCGCTCACCCTCGGCAA
The DNA here is from genome assembly GCF_039536805.1 of Nocardioides fonticola. Classification (NCBI taxonomy): domain Bacteria; kingdom Bacillati; phylum Actinomycetota; class Actinomycetes; order Propionibacteriales; family Nocardioidaceae; genus Nocardioides; species Nocardioides fonticola. The sequence goes on from NZ_BAAAZH010000028.1 coordinate 243, forward strand.
GGCCCTGCTCGGCGCCGTCGTCCTGCTCGGCCTCGCGGTCGCCTACCTGCTCGGCTCCGGCACCGGCTCGGACGCCGTCATCGCCCCGGCCACGGCTGCGGCCTCCGCACCCACCGACGGGCTGGCCGCCGACGCCTACACGGTCACGATGACCGGCACCGGCACGGCGACGGTGATCCCCGACGAGGCGGCCTTCACCGTGACCGTCACCCTCGTGCGCACCGACCTCGACGACGCCCTCGCTGCAGCGAACACCGATCTCGAGCGCGTCTACCGCGCGCTGGAGCGCGCGGGCGTCGAACGCAAGGACCTCCAGACGGCCGGCCTGTCGATGCAGCCGGAGTACGACTACCCGAACTCCGGCCCGCCGGTGCTGCGGGGCTACCGGGTGACGCAGCGGGCGAGTGTCGTCGTCCGTGATCTGAAGGACGCCGGGGGAGCGGTGAGCGCCGCGGTGGCGGCCGGCGGGAACGACGTGCGGGTGAGCGGCTTGAAGCTCCAGGTCGGCGATCCCGAGGCAGCGCTGGCGAAGGCACGCGAGGCCGCGATCGAGGAGGCCCGTACCAAGGCCGAGCAGTACGCCGCCGCCACCGGCCGGACCCTCGGCAACGTGCTGACCCTGCGGGAGGTGCGGCGCTCGGCCGTCGTCCCCCAGGCGCTCACCTACGACCGCACGACCGCCGCGCTCGCCGACCTGGGCTCGGTCCCGATCCGTGCCGGGCGCGATGAGAGCACCGTGCGGGTCGAGGTCGTCTGGGAGTTCGGCGGGGACGCCAGCTAGGCTGCGCTGTCGTCCTCGCTCCGACGCGAACCCGCGATGGGACGACGACACCCCTGTCTCTCGACCGCTAGAAGGCTGATCCCGCGCACATGGCTACCACCAACGACCTCAAGAACGGCATGGTCCTCAACATCGACGGCCAGCTCTGGTCCGTCGTCGAGTTCCAGCACGTCAAGCCCGGCAAGGGCCCGGCCTTCGTGCGCACCAAGCTCCGCAACGTCGAGTCGGGCAAGAACGTCGACAAGACCTTCAACGCCGGCACCAAGGTCGAGACCGCCACGGTCGACCGCCGCACCATGCAGTACCTCTACAACGACGGCACGAGCTACGTCTTCATGGACGTCCAGAGCTACGACCAGATCGAGGTCGCGCCCGAGATCGTCGGCGACGCCGCCAACTTCATGCTCGAGAACCAGGAGGCGATCGTCGCCACCAACGAGGGTCGCGTGCTCTTCATCGAGCTTCCCGCCTCCGTCGAGCTCCTCGTCACCTACACCGAGCCCGGCGTCGTCGGCGACTCCGCCACCGGTCGCACCAAGCCCGCCACCCTCGAGACCGGCCACGAGATCCAGGTGCCGCTCTTCGTCAACCAGGGCGAGAAGGTCAAGGTCGACACCCGCGACTCCTCCTACCTGGGCCGCGTCAAGGCCTGATGTCGGCCCGCACGAAGGCGCGCAAGCGCGCCCTCGACGTCCTCTTCGCCTCCGAGCTGCGCCAGGAGTCGGCGGTCGAGGCGCTCGACCGCGCGATCGCCGAGGGTGAGGGCCCGACCAACGCCTACACCGCCGACCTGGTGCGCGGCGTCGTCGCGCACCAGGAGCGCATCGACCAGCTGCTGGCCGACTACGCGCAGGGCTGGACGCTCGGCCGCATGCCGGCCGTCGACCGCAACCTGCTGCGGCTCGGGGTCTTCGAGCTGCTGTGGGCCGAGGATGTCCCGGACGCCGTCGCGGTGGCCGAGGCGACCTCGCTGGCGGCCGACCTGTCGACCGATGAGTCGCCGGCGTTCGTCAACGGCGTCCTCGGCGCGATCCAGCGGGACAAGGCGAGCCTGGTCTGAGGCAGGTGAGCCGGTGGGCGGCGGGGGCCAGTTTCCCCGGCCGGCCGGGGAAACTGCCCATTTCGCGGCCGCATCGGCCCCGCAACGGGCAGTTTCGCCTGTCCCCACCCCTCCTCCGGGCCTCGCCCGATGCGGGCGCACCTGACAGGCTGAGCACATGAGCGATGCCCCCGAGCAGGTCGATCTCGTCGTCGTCGGACTCGGCCCGGGCGGTGAGGCCCTGGCCACCGGAGCGGCGCAGGCCGGGCTGCGCGTCGTCGCGGTCGACAAGCACCTGGTCGGCGGCGAGTGCCCCTACTACGGGTGCATCCCCTCGAAGATGATGGTGCGCGCCGCCGACGCGCTCGCCGAGAGCCACCGCGTCAACGAGCTGGCGGGGGAGGCCACCGTCGTCCGGTCCTGGACGCCGGTCGCCGAGCGCATCGCCCGCGACGCCACCGACCACTGGGACGACGTCGTGGCCGTCCGGCGCCTCGAGGACGCCGGCGCGACCGTGCTGCACGGCACGGGTCGGCTGGCGGGCGAGGGCACCGTGGCCGTCACCGCGCCCGACGGGTCGACCCGCACGTTCGAGGCGGCCCGCGGCGTCGTCCTCAACCCCGGCACCCGCCCGGCGCTGCCGCCGATCCCGGGCCTGGCCGAGACCCCGCACTGGACCAACCGGGACGCCGTCCGGGTCACCGAGCTGCCCGGCAGCCTCGCGGTGATCGGCGGCGGTCCGATCGGCTGCGAGATGGCGCAGGTCTTCGCCCGGTTCGGGGTGCGGGTGACGATCATCGAGGTCGGCCCGCACCTGCTCGGCCCGGTCGAGCCGGAGGCCGGCGAGCTGCTCGGCGAGCTGTTCGCGCAGGAGGGCATCCGGGTGGTCACGGCCGCGCACATCGACCGGATCGAGGCGGGCGCCGACGGCGGCGTCACCGTGCACCTCGCCGACGGCGCGGTGCGGGCCGACAAGCTGCTGGTGGCCGCCGGCCGCACCCCCAATCTCGACGACCTCGGCCTGGAGACCGTCGGGCTCGACCCGAGCGCCCGCACGATCACCGTCGACGAGCGCATGCGCGCCGGCGAGCGGCTCTGGGCCATCGGCGACGTCACCGGCCACGGTGCCTTCACCCACATGTCGATGTACCAGTCGGCCATCGCCCGCCGCGACGTCCTCGGCGAGGACGGCGCCCCGGCGAGCTACCACGCCGTCCCGCACGTCACCTTCACCGATCCCGAGGTCGGCGGCGTCGGCATGACCGAGAAGCAGGCGCGCGATGCGGGCCTGACGGTCCGGGTCGCGACGACGCCGCTGGAGCAGTCCTCGCGAGGGTTCACCCACGGGCCCGGGGCTCGCGGCCTCATCAAGCTCGTCGAGGACGCCGACCGCGGGGTGCTCGTCGGCGCCACCGCGATGGGGCCCGCCGGCGGGGAGATCCTCGGTCTGCTCGCCCTGGCCGTGCACGCGCAGGTGCCGACCGCCACGCTGCGCATGATGATCTTCGCCTACCCGACCTTCCACCGGGCCATCGAGACGGCGCTGGGCGAGCTCGCCGAGTGACGCCCCCGGCCGCCGCGGCGGTAGGGTGAGCGACGTCGTCCTTTAACGAGCCGTCCCGTGAGGCGGAGAAGGAGATCCGGCCCGGTGGTCACCCCACTTCCGCCGGCGGAGGCCGCGAGCCCCGCCGAGCCGCCCGTGCCCCCCGAGGGGCGTGTCGTCCTCGACGCCCGTGACATCGCCCGGGCGCTGACCCGCATCTCGCACGAGATCCTCGAGCGCAACAAGGGCTCCGAGGGTCTGGTGCTGCTCGGCATCCCCACGCGCGGGGTCGGCCTGGCCCGGCGCATCGCGGCGCGCATCGCCGAGACCGAGGGCGCCGACGTGCCGGTCGGATCGCTCGACATCACCCTCTACCGCGACGACCTGCGCAAGCACCCCGCACGCGGTCCGCAGCCCACCGAGCTGCCGCCCGGCGGCATCGACGGGCGCACCGTCGTGCTGGTCGACGACGTCCTCTACTCCGGTCGCACGGTGCGCGCCGCCCTCGACGCGATGGGCGACCTCGGCCGCCCCGACGCCGTCCGGCTGGCGGTGCTGGTCGACCGCGGCCACCGCGAGCTGCCGATCCGCGCCGACCACGTGGGCAAGAACCTGCCGAGCGCGCGCAGCGAGCGCGTGATGGTGCGCCTGGAGGAGACCGACGGCCAGGAAGGCGTGTGGATCAGCTGATGAAGCGGCACCTGCTCTCGATCGACGACCTCGGCGTCGACGACATCACCACCCTGTTCACCACCGCCGCGGAGATGCACGACGTGCAGCACCGCGAGGTGAAGAAGCTCCCCGCGCTGCGCGGCCGCACGGTGATCAACCTCTTCTTCGAGGACTCCACCCGCACCCGCTCGAGCTTCGAGCTCGCCGGCAAGTGGCTCTCGGCCGACACCATCAACATCACCGGCAAGGGCAGCTCGACCTCCAAGGGCGAGAGCCTGCGCGACACCGTGATGACCATCGCCTCGATGGGCGTCGACGCCCTCGTCATGCGGCACAGCGCCAGCGGCGCCGCCCTCCAGGTCTCGCAGTGGGTCGACGCCGCTGTGATCAACGCCGGCGACGGCACCCACGAGCACCCCACGCAGGCGCTGCTCGACGCCTACACCCTCACCCGCCGGCTCGGCACGCTCGAGGACAAGCACGTCGTCATCGCCGGCGACCTCACCCACAGCCGCGTCTTCCGCAGCAACGTGAAGTGCCTGGCCAAGCTGGGTGCCCGGGTCACCGTCGTCGCGCCGCCCACCCTGATGCCGAGCGGGGTCGGCACCTGGTCGGCGTCCCAGGGGTTCGCGACCTCCTACGACCTCGACGAGGTGCTGCCGACCGCGGACGCCGTCATGATGCTGCGCGTCCAGAAGGAGCGGATGAGCGGCGGGTTCTTCCCCAGCCCGCGGGAGTACACCGTCGGCTACGGCTTGACCCGCGACCGGCTGCGGGTGCTCGGCCCCGACGTCCCGATCTGCCACCCCGGCCCGATGAACCGCGGCCTGGAGATCGCCGCGGACGCCGCGGACGCCGCCCAGTCGGCGATCCTCGAGCAGGTGTCCGCCGGCGTCGCGATCCGCATGTCCGTCCTGTACCACCTGCTCGCCGGGGAGGCGTCGTGAAGACCGTCGTCCAGGGTGCCCGCCTCCTGGGGGAGTCGGCCGCCGACCTGCTCATCGTCGACGGCGTCATCGCCGAGATCGGCTCGGTCACGGTGCCGTCGGGGGCCGAGGTGGTCGACGCCGACGGCCTCGTCGCGCTGCCGGGTCTGGTCGACCTGCACACGCACCTGCGCGAGCCGGGCCGTGAGGACGCCGAGACGATCCGCACCGGTTCGCAGGCCGCTGCCGTCGGCGGGTACACCGCCGTGCTGGCGATGGCGAACACGAACCCCGTCACCGACACCGCCGAGGCGGCCGAGCGGGTGCACGACCTCGGTGTCGCGGCCGGCATCGTCGACGTCCAGCCCGTCGGCGCGGTCACGAAGGGCCTGGCCGGCGAGGAGCTCGCCGAGCTCGGGCTCATGCACCGTTCGCGCGCCGGCGTCCGGGTCTTCTCCGACGACGGTCGCTGCGTCGCCGATGCCCGCGTCATGCGGCGGGCGTTGGAGTACGTGAAGGCGTTCGGCGGCGTCGTCAGCCAGCACGCCCAGGAGCCGTCGCTGGCGGGGCCGACCGCCTGCTGCCACGAGGGCGAGCTGTCGGGGCAGCTGGGTCTGCCCGGATGGCCGGGCGTGGCCGAGGAGGTCATCGTCGCCCGCGACGTGATGCTCGCGCGGCACACCGGCTCGCGGGTGCACGTCGCCCACGTCTCGACCGCCGGGTCGGTCGAGGTCGTGCGGTGGGCCAAGAGCCAGGGCATCGCGGTCACCGCGGAGGTCACGCCGCACCACCTCATCCTCACCACCGACCTGCTCGCCGGCTACGACCCGACCTTCAAGGTCAACCCGCCGCTGCGTCCCGACGAGGACGTCGCCGCGCTGCGGGCCGCGCTCGCCGACGGCACGATCGACGCGGTCGCCACCGACCACGCCCCGCACGCGCGTCACGACAAGGAGCACGCCTTCGTCGACGCTGCCTTCGGCATGCTCGGTCTGGAGACCGCGCTGGCCGTGGTCGCCTCGGTGATGGTCGAGCCCGGCCTCATGACGTGGGCCGACCTCGCCCGGGTGATGTCGACCTCGCCGGCCGCGATCGCCGGGTTGTCGGGTCAGGGCCGCGCGCTCGAGGTCGGCGCCCCGGGCAACCTCACGCTCGTCGACCCGGCCGCCTCCATCACCGTCGACCGCGACGCCTCGGTGTCGCTCTCGCGCAACAACCCCTGGCACGGACGCTCCTTCCAGGCCGCCGTCCGGCACACGTTCCTGCGGGGCCGGGCCACGGTGCGCGACGGGGTGCTGGTGGGCTGAGGCGGCGGCCAGTTTCCCCGGCCGGCCGGGGAAACTGGCCGATTCAGGGCCGGAATCGCCCCGAAACGGACAGTTCTGCCTGTCCTGTCCGCCCGGGTGACCCGGGAACACGCCCCGGGCCGGACGACGTTGGCACTCCACATGCGCGCAGTCGTCTACACCGAGACCGGTCCCTCCTCCGTCCTCCAGCTCGTCGAGCGCGAGGTCCCGCAGCCCAGCCCCGGCGAGGTGCTCGTCCGCGTGGTGCGGGCCGGGGTGAACCCGACGGACTGGAAGTTCCGGGCGGGCATGATGTCGGGCCACGACGAGGTGGCCCCGGGCCAGGACGGCGCCGGCGTCGTCGAGGCGCTCGGCGAGGGCGTCACCGGGTTCGAGATCGGCGACCACGTGTGGCTGCTGCTGGCCCAGCACGGCCGCCCGTACGGCACGGCCGTCGAGTACACCGTGCAGCCGACCGCCCGCGTGGCGAAGCTCCCCGCGGGCGCGAGCTTCGACCTCGGGGCGGCCCTCGGCGTCCCGTTCGTCACCGCGCACCGGCTGCTGACCTCCGGCGACGTCGCCCGGCTCGCCCCCGGCGCCCTGGCCGGGCACACCGTGCTCGTCGCCGGGGGAGCGGGCGCGGTCGGCAACGCGGCCATCCAGCTCGCCCGCTGGGCCGGCGCCACCGTCGTCACCACCGTCAGCGGCCCCGAGAAGGCCGCCCTGGCCACCGCGGCCGGCGCCCACCGCGTCGTCACCTACACCGAGGGCGACCCGGCGGAGGCGATCCTCGCGATCGCACCCGACGGGGTCGACCTGGTCGCCGAGGTGGCACCGGCCCAGAACATCGGGCTCGACCTCGCCGTCACCCGCATCGGCGGCACCATCGGCATCTACGCCAACAACGGCGGCGACGAGCTCACGGTGCCGCTGCGCGCGACCTTCAGCCGCAACCTGCGGTTCCAGTTCGTCATCCTCTACACCCTCGACCCGGCGCTGCTGCGGGCGGCGGTCGAGGACATCACCGCCGCCATCGAGGACGGCGCCGTCCGCATCGGCGGGGACGCCGGTCTCCCGCTCCACCGCTTCCCGCTCGAGGAGACGGCCGCCGCCCACGACGCGGTCGAGGGCGGTGCGGTCGGCAAGGTGCTCCTCGACGTCGATCCGACCCTCTGACCCGGTCGAGCGGTGGTCTGCGCCGACCTTCCGCGCGGAACCGGACAGGTCTAGGTTCGGTCCATGCTCTCGGGTGTCTCCGCCGCGCACGTCGCCGCCGAACCGTCGCCGCCGGCGAAGTGCTTCCAGGTGAACGACGACCTCCAGCCGGCGACCTGCACCTACACCGGCGGACGGTGGACTGTCTCCTACGACGATCCGGCCGGTGGCGGTGGTGGCGCCGGGGGCGGGTTCGCCGCCCTGTTCGTGATCGTCCTCCTGGCCGGCATCGCCTTCACGGTCTGGAAGGTCTCCACCGCACGCCGGATGGCCCGCCAGAGCGGCATGAGCGAGGGTGACGCCACCGCCATGACGTTGCTCACCGACGGCGGATTCGAGGCCACCTACCTCGCCTCCAACCTGCGCCCCCAGCCAGCCCCGACGCCTTCCGCGCCGGCCGCGCCTCCCGCGCCTCACGCGCCGTCCGAGCCGCCCGCCGGCCGCGAACGGCCCACTGTCGAGCGGCTCCGCGAGCTCGACGACCTGCTCGCCGCCGGCGCGATCACCGAGACCGAGCACACCGCCGCGCGCGCCCGCATCCTCGGCGATCTGTGACCGCGCGGGCGCCCGCCGTCCCGCCACCCGGAAGGGCGCGGCGCGGGTGCCGGAGGAGCGGTCGGGCGCTGCTAGGCTGACGCCGCTCGACATCCTTTAACGACCCGTCCTGTGAGGCGGAGAAGGAGGTATGGGGTGCCCTCGCATGCCCCCGCGCCGGCGATCCTCGTGCTCGAGGACGGCCGGGTCTTCCGCGGCCGGTCCTACGGAGCCGCAGGGGAGACCTTCGGCGAGGCCGTCTTCAACACCGGCATGACCGGGTACCAGGAGACGCTGACCGATCCGTCCTACCACCGCCAGGTGGTCGTCATGACCGCCCCGCACATCGGCAACACCGGCGTGAACGGCGAGGACGACGAGTCCCGCCGCATCTGGGTGGCCGGGTACGTCGTCCGCGATCCCGCGCGGCGCACCTCGAACTGGCGCGCCACCCGCGATCTCGCCGACGAGCTCGCCGACCAGGGGGTCGTGGGCATCAGCGATATCGACACCCGCGCGCTGACCCGCCACCTGCGCGAGCGCGGCTCGATGCGCTGCGGCATCTCCAGCACCGAGTCCGACCCGCAGGCGCTGCTCGCCCGCGTGCTCGAGCAGCCGGCCATGAAGGGCGCCGACCTCGCCGGCGAGGTGAGCGTGGACGCCGCCTACGTCGTCCCGGCGCAAGGGGACAAGCGGTTCACCGTGGCCGCCCTCGACCTCGGCATCAAGGGCATGACGCCCGAGCTGATGGCACAGCGCGGCATCGAGGTGCACGTGCTGCCCGCCACCGCGACCCTGGACGACATCCGCGCCACCGGCGCCGACGGCGTCTTCTTCTCCAACGGTCCCGGTGACCCGGCCACCGCCGACGTCAGCACCCTCCAGGCAGTGCTGGCCGCCGACCTGCCCTACTTCGGCATCTGCTTCGGCAACCAGCTCTTCGGCCGCGCGCTCGGCTTCGGCACCTACAAGCTGAAGTACGGCCACCGCGGCATCAACCAGCCGGTCATGGACCGCACCACCGGCAAGGTCGAGGTCACCGCGCACAACCACGGCTTCGCCGTCGACGCGCCTCTCGACCGGCCCACCACCACCCCCTACGGCGAGGCGACGGTCAGCCACGTGTGCCTCAACGACGACGTCGTCGAGGGGCTCGAGCTGCGTGCCGCCGACGGGCGGCTGCGGGCCTTCTCCGTGCAGTACCACCCCGAGGCCGCGGCCGGGCCGCACGACGCCGCCTACCTGTTCGACCGGTTCACGAGCCTGATGGCGGGAGACCTCTGATGCCGAAGCGTGAAGACATCAAGTCGGTGCTCGTCATCGGCTCCGGGCCGATCATCATCGGCCAGGCCTGCGAGTTCGACTACTCCGGCACCCAGGCGTGCCGGGTGCTGAAGTCCGAGGGCCTGCGGGTGGTGCTCGTGAACTCCAACCCGGCCACGATCATGACCGACCCCGAGTTCGCCGACGCCACCTACGTCGAGCCGATCACCCCGGAGTTCGTCGAGAAGGTCATCGCCAAGGAGCGCCCCGACGCGCTGCTGCCCACCCTGGGCGGCCAGACCGCGCTCAACGCGGCCATCGCGCTGCACGAGCGCGGCATCCTGGAGAAGTACGGCGTGGAGATGATCGGCGCCAACTTCGAGGCCATCCACCGCGGCGAGAACCGCGAGCTTTTCAACGCCATCGTCGCCAAGGTCGGCGGCGAGGTGGCCCGCAGCTTCGTGTGCCACACGATCGCCGACTGCGAGAAGGCGGTCGAGGAGCTCGGGTTCCCGGTCGTCGTCCGCCCCTCCTTCACCATGGGCGGCACCGGCTCGGGCATCGCCTACGACGCCGACGACCTCCAGCGCATCGCCGGCGCCGGCCTCGCGGCCAGCCCCACCACCGAGGTGCTGATCGAGGAGTCGATCATCGGGTGGAAGGAGTACGAGCTGGAGGTGATGCGCGACCGCAAGGACAACGTCGTCATCGTCTGCTCGATCGAGAACCTCGACCCGATGGGCGTGCACACCGGCGACTCCATCACCGTCGCGCCCGCGATGACGCTGACCGACCGTGAGTACCAGCACCTGCGCGACCTCGCCATCGGCATCATCCGCGAGGTCGGCGTCGACACCGGCGGCTGCAACATCCAGTACGCCGTCAACCCGGTCGACGGCCGCGTGATCGTCATCGAGATGAACCCGCGCGTCTCCCGCTCCTCGGCGCTGGCCTCGAAGGCCACCGGGTTCCCGATCGCCAAGATCGCGGCGAAGGTGGCCATCGGCTACACCCTCGACGAGATCCCCAACGACATCACCGCCGGCCCGCACGGCTCCACGCCGGCCGCCTTCGAGCCGACGCTCGACTACGTCGTGGTGAAGGTGCCGCGCTTCGCGTTCGAGAAGTTCCCGGGCGCCGACCCGGTGCTCACCACGCACATGAAGTCCGTCGGCGAGGCGATGGCGATCGGTCGCAACTTCACCGAGGCGCTGCAGAAGGCGCTGCGCTCGCTGGAGAGCAAGGATGCCGCCTTCGACTGGTCGCACGAGGTCGTCGAGCTCGACAAGCAGGCGCTGCTCACCGAGATCGCCAAGCCGCACGACGGGCGTCTGAAGAAGGTCATGGACGCGCTGCGTGCCGGCGCCACGGCCGACGAGGTCTTCGAGGCCACCCGCATCGACCCCTGGTACGTCGACCAGCTCAGCCTCATCAACGAGGTCGCCCAGGAGCTGATCGCTGCTCCCGAGCTGACCCCCGAGCTGCTGCGGCTGGCCAAGCGGCACGGCTTCTCCGACGTGCAGCTGGGCCGCATCCGCGGCACCTCGCCCGACGTCATCCGCGGGGTGCGCCACGCCCTCGGCGTCCGGCCGGTCTACAAGACCGTCGACACCTGCGCGGCGGAGTTCGCGGCGGCGACGCCCTACCACTACTCCTCCTACGACGAGGAGACCGAGGTCGCCCCGCGCGAGCGCGAGGCCGTCATCATCCTCGGCAGCGGCCCGAACCGCATCGGCCAGGGCATCGAGTTCGACTACTCCTGCGTGCACGCCTCCCTCGCGCTGAGCGAGGCCGGCTACGAGACCGTCATGGTCAACTGCAACCCCGAGACCGTCTCCACCGACTACGACACCTCCGACCGGCTCTACTTCGAGCCGCTCACGCTCGAGGACGTCCTGGAGATCGTGCACGCCGAGGAGCAGGCCGGCCCCGTCGCCGGCGTCATCTGCCAGCTCGGCGGCCAGACGCCGCTCGGCCTGGCCCAGGGCCTCGCCGCCAACGGCGTGCGCATCGTGGGCACCTCGCCCGACGCCATCGACCTCGCCGAGGAGCGCGGTGCGTTCGGCCGGGTGCTCGCCCGTGCCGGGCTCACCGCCCCCAAGCACGGCACCGCGACGTCGTTCGTGGAGGCGCGCGAGATCGCCGCCGAGATCGGCTACCCCGTGCTCGTGCGCCCCTCGTACGTGCTCGGCGGCCGCGGCATGGAGATCGTCTACGGCGAGGAGGCCCTGCGCAGCTATCTGGAGAAGTACGTCGCCGCCGGCCTCATCAGCCCGGCTGCGCCGGTGCTGGTCGACCGCTTCCTCGACGACGCCGTCGAGATCGACGTCGACGCCCTCTTCGACGGCGAGGAGCTGTTCCTCGGCGGCGTCATGGAGCACATCGAGGAGGCCGGCATCCACTCCGGCGACTCCTCGTGCGCGCTGCCGCCGATCACGCTCGGCGACCGCGAGATCGACCGCATCCGCGAGGCCACCGAGGCCATCGCCCGCGGCGTCGGGGTGCGGGGTCTGCTCAACATCCAGTTCGCGCTGAGCGCCGACATCCTCTACGTCCTCGAGGCCAACCCGCGCGCCAGCCGCACGGTGCCGTTCGTCTCCAAGGCCACCGCCACCCCGCTGGCGAAGGCCGCGGCCCGGGTGATGCTGGGGGAGTCGATCGCCGAGCTGCGCGCGGCCGGCGTCCTGCCCGCCGAGGGCGACGGCGGCCGGCTGCCGGCCGACCAGCCGATCGCGGTCAAGGAGGCCGTGATGCCCTTCAACCGGTTCCGCACCCCCGACGGCCTCCAGGTCGACACCGTGCTGGGCCCGGAGATGAAGTCGACCGGCGAGGTCATGGGCTTCGACCGCGACTTCGGCACCGCGTTCGCGAAGTCGCAGGCGGCCGCCTTCGGGCACCTGCCCACCAGCGGCAAGGTCTTCGTCTCGATGGCCAACCGCGACAAGCGCTCGATGATCTTCCCGGTCAAGGCGCTGGCCGACATGGGCTTCGAGATCCTCGCGACCCAGGGCACCGCCGAGGTGCTGCGCCGCAACGGCGTCGCGGCCACCGTCGTCCGCAAGCACTTCGAGGGCCCCGGCCCGCAGGGCGAGAAGACCACGGTGCAGCTCATCCTCGACGGCGAGATCCAGCTGATCGTCAACACCCCGTACGGCGCCGCCGGCGGCGGTCAGGTCGGTCAGGCCCGGCTCGACGGCTACGAGATCCGGACGGCGGCCGTGCGCGCCAACGTCCCCTGCATCACCACCGTGCCGGGCTTCGGCGCGGCGGTGCAGGGCATCGAGGCGATGCTGCGCGGCGACGTCGGGGTCCGCTCGCTGCAGGAGTGGGCCGAGGTCGTCCGGGCGGGCCGGTGATCTACCAGCAGTTCTTCGACCGGGTGCTCACCCGCACCGATCCGGAGTGGGTGCACCACCGGGCGTTCGGGGCGATCCGGGCGGCCGAGCCGGTGTTGCGTGCGGCACCGGTGCCGGGTCGCCCGGTGCGGGCGCTCGGGCTGACCTTCCCGAACGTCATCGGGCTGGCGGCCGGCTTCGACAAGAACGCGGTCGGCATCGACGCGCTCGGCGGGCTCGGCTTCGGGCACGTCGAGATCGGCACGGTCACCGGGTTGCCGCAGCCGGGCAACCCGCAGCCGCGGTTGTTCCGGCTGCCGGCCGACCGGGCGATCCTCAACCGGATGGGCTTCAACAACGACGGCGCCGAGGTCGTGGCCCGTCGCCTGGCGACCCGGGCCGAGCGGGTGGCCCGCAGCGCCCGGCGCGGCCCGGTGCTGGGGGTCAACATCGGCAAGTCCAAGGTCGTGCCCGACGACGACCAGGCCGCCGTCGAGGCCGACTACGAGCTGAGCGCCCGCCTGCTCGCGCCGCTGGCCGACTACCTGGTGGTCAACGTCTCCTCGCCCAACACCCCGGGGCTGCGCAACCTCCAGGCGGTCGAGCGCCTCGAGCCGCTGCTGCGCCACGTGCGACGCACCGCCGACGACGCCACTGAGGCGTCCGGACGCCGCGTGCCGCTGCTGGTGAAGATCGCCCCCGATCTCGCCGACGAGGACGTCGACGGCGTCGCCGACCTCGCCGGTGCGATCGGTCTCGACGGCATCATCGCCACCAACACCACGATCTCCCGTGCCGGCCTGCGCACCGACGCCGGCGTGGTGGAGGCCTACGGCGCCGGCGGTGTGTCGGGGCGCCCGCTGACCGCCCGCTCCTGCGAGGTGCTGCGCCGGCTGCGCGCGCGGGTCGCGCCCGACCTGACCCTCATCGGCGTCGGCGGCATCACGACCGTCGAGGACGCCCGGGAGCGTCTCGACGCCGGGGCCGACCTGCTCCAGGGCTACACGGCCTTCATCTACGAGGGCCCCCTGTGGGCCCGCCGCATCGCCGCCGGGGTGGCCGCCGTCCCCGGCCGGGGGTGAGGTCGCCGGGATGAGCCTGCACGTCACCGCCGAGGTGCTGATGACCAAGCGGATCGGTGCCTACCAGCACCTGACCCTGGTCGCTCCCGGCGTCGGCGAGCTCTTCCGGCCCGGCACGTTCCTCGCCTGCAGCACCGACGGCTCGCACCTGGCCCGGCGGGCGTTGTGGATCCACAAGGTGCAGCCGATCGGCGGGTACGGCACGGGAGTCCAGGTCGTCGTCGAGCCGCGCGGTGCGGGCACGCGGTGGTTGGCGGCCCGGGCCAAGGGCGACCGGTTCGAGGTCACCGGACCCCTCGGACGCCCCTTCGCGCTGCCCAAGGAGCCGGTACCGACCCTGCTGGTCGGTGAGGGCTACGCGTCGGCGGCGCTGCTGCCGTTGGTCGAGCGGCTGCGCGATCGCGGGTGCTCGGTCTCGCTGCTGCTCGGTGCCCGCGACGAGCAGCACCTGCTTGCCGCCCTCGAGGCGCGCCGCACCGCCCAGGCCATCACCGTGCTCACCGAGGACGGCTCGGTGGGGCAGCGCGGTCGTCCCGCCGATCAGGTGGCCGAGGTCGTGCGCCGCACCGAGGCCGCCGTCGTCTACGCCGCCGGCCCCACCGACCTGCTGCACGCCGCCGCGCTGGCCGCGGAGGAGCACGGCGCTTGGAGCCAGACGGCCGTCGAGACCCCCGACCTCCCGTGCGGCACCGGCCTGTGCCACGGCTGCCCGGTGCCGGTCGTCGGCGAGGACGGCGCGCCGCGCACCGTGCGCGCCTGCACCGACGGCCCCGTCATCCGTGGCGACCGCGTGCGCTGGGACGACCTGCGGGAGGGCCGGCCATGACCGACGCCGAACCCGTGCACGTCGCCGGCCTCACGCTGCGGGCGCCGCTGATCCTCGCCTCCGGATGCGCGGGCCGCGAGCTCGCGGCCTACACCGCGCTGGACGCCGTCGGCGCCGTCGTCACCCGCTCGATCACCCTCGACCCGCGACCGGGCGGCCCGACACCCCGGGTCGTCGAGTCGCCGTCCGGGCTGCTGCACAGCACGGGCTGGCCCAACCCCGGTCTCGAGGTCTTCTGCGCCACCGAGCTGCCCGAGCTGGTGCGGCTCGGCGCACGTGTGTTCGTCTCGATCGTCGCCGCGAGCCTGGGGGAGTACGCCGAACTGGCTCGCCGTATCGGGCGCACCCCGGGCGTGAGCGCCGTGGAGGTCAACCTGGCCGCGCCGGATGCCGCCGCCCACGGCCTGCACGACGCGCGCGAACCCTTCCACGTCGCCCGCGTGGTGGGCGCGGTCGCGAGCGAACTGCCACCCGGAGTGCCGGCGATCGCCAAGCTGCGCCACGACCCGCTGCACGCGGTCGAGGCCGCCCGCAGCGCTGCGGACGCCGGTGCCGCCGCCGTCGTCGTCGGCAACGCCGCCTCCGGCGTCCTGCCCGACGGTCGTCCGGCCGGGCTCGGCGGCCCGGCCATCGCGCCGCTTGCCCTCCAGCAGGTGCGCGAGGTCGCCGGTGCCCTGCCGCAACTCGACGTCGTCGGCGGTGGCGGGATCCGATCGGCCGACGACGTGCGACGCCACCTCGCCGCCGGCGCCCGCGCCGTCCAGATCGGCACCGCCCTGCTGCACGATCCCCGCACGCCGTCCCGCATCCTGGAGGCGCTCGCCCCGGCGCCGTCCGCCACGGAAGGACCCTGACATGACCGCACCCACGCCCTTCGGCACCCGGCTGGCCGCCGCCGTCGCCGACCGCGGCCCGCTCTGCGCCGGCATCGATCCGCATGCGGGGCTGTTGACCGCGTGGGGGCTCGGCGACGACCTGGCCGGCCTCGAGCGGTTCGCGCTCACGGCCACCGAGGCCCTGGCGCCGGTGTGCTCGGTGCTCAAGCCGCAGTCGGCGTTCTTCGAACGCTTCGGCTCGGCCGGGGTGGCGGTGCTCGAGCGGGTGATCGCGACCGCCCGCGAGGGTGGCGCGCTGGTGCTGCTCGACGTCAAGCGCGGCGACATCGGATCGACCTCCCAGGCCTACGCCGACGCCTACCTCGACCCGGCCTCGCCGCTGGCCGCCGACGCCGCGACCGTCAGCCCCTACCTGGGCTTCGGTTCGCTGAGCCCGTTCGTCGAGACCGCCCAGCGACACGGGGCCGGCCTGTTCGTGCTGGCCCTGACCTCCAACCCCGAGGGCCCCGAGGTGCAGCACGCGCGCATCGCCGGCGCCGCCAGCGTGGCCGGACGCATGCTCGACCACCTGCGCGCACTCAACGCCGACGCCGCCCCGCACGGCTCCTTCGGCGCGGTCGTCGGCGCCACCATCGCCGAACCGGCGGCCGAGGACGGCGTCGACCTCGATTTCGGCGGCCCCATCCTCGCGCCCGGTTTCGGTGCGCAGGGCGGCACGGTCGACGACCTGCGCCGCATCTTCGGCGCGGCAGCGGCCCGGGTGCTGCCGAGCTCCTCCCGCGAGATCCTGGCCGCCGGCCCCGACCCGGTCGCGCTGCGCGACGCCGCTGTCCGCACCACCGACGCGCTCGCGGGCCTGGCGTGACCACCCGATCACGCCGGGTCGGACGTCGGGCCGGACGCCGGGTCGGACGTCGGGCTGGGCTCGCCCGGTGCCTGGTCGGCGTCCTGGCCCTCGCCTCGACGCTCGCCGCCGCCGGCTGCGGGGGAGAGGACTACTGCGGGGCCGTGACCAGCCACCAGCGCGAGCTCTCCGACCTCGTCGCCCAGAACTCCCCGACCGCGCTCCTCCAGGGCCTGCCGGCGCTGGAGGACCTGCGGGCGAAGGCGCCCGACGACATCGCCGACGACTGGCAGCAGGTCGTCTCCCGGCTGCGGGCGCTGCGCGACGCGCTGCAGGACGCCGGGGTGGATCCCGCCGACTACGACCCGGCCAAGCCGCCCGCCGGACTGACCAGCGAGCAGCGCACCGCGATCGCCGCCGCGGCCACCGAGGTGGGCAGCGCCACCACCCAGCAGGCCTTCGACGCCGTCCAGCAGCAGGTGCTCGACGTCTGCCACACCCCGCTGACCCGCTGAGCGCACCACCCCGGCAGCCCAGGACGTCCGCCGGACGGGGTCGATTGATCCTGTCGGCGGGTTCTGACTAGATTGACGTCCGTCCGCCGCCGGACCAGCCCACCAGACCCCGAAGGACCTCACACTCGTGGCACTTCCGCCCCTCACGCCCGAACAACGCCAGGCCGCCCTCGAGAAGGCCGCGGCCAGCCGGCGGGAGCGGGCGGAGGTCAAGAACCGCCTGAAGAACTCGGGCGTCTCGGTGCTCGAGGTGCTCGCCGAGGGCCAGGAGAACGAGGTCATCGGCAAGATGCGCGTCGTCGACCTGCTCCAGGCCATGCCCGGTCTGGGCAAGGTCCGTGCGCGTCAGGTCATGGAGCGGCTCGGGATCGCCGAGAGCCGCCGGGTGCGGGGTCTGGGCGCCAAGCAGATCGCCGCGCTCGAGAAGGAGTTCGGCGACCGAGACGCCCGGTGAGCACCGCTCCCGGCCCCAGCCGCCTCGTCGTCCTCGCCGGCCCGACCGCGGTCGGCAAGGGCACCGTCGCCGCTGCGGTGCGCGAGGCGCACCCCGACGTGTGGATCTCGGTCTCGGCCACCACGCGGGCGCCCCGCCCCGGTGAGATCGACGGCGTCCACTACCACTTCGTCGACGACGCCGAGTTCGACCGGCTCGTCGCCGACGACGAGATGCTCGAGTGGGCCGTCGTCCACAAGGCCGCCCGCTACGGCACCCCGCGGCGTCCCGTCGAGGAGGCGCTGGCGGCCGGACGCCCCGCGATGCTCGAGATCGACCTCCAAGGCGCACGCCAGGTGCGGGCCACGATGCCCGAGGCGCTGTTCGTCTTCCTCGCCCCGCCGTCGTGGGACGAACTCGTGCGCCGGCTCGTCGGCCGCGGCACCGAGACGCCGGAGGAGCGCGAGCGCCGCCTGGAGACCGCGCGCACCGAACTGGCGGCCGAGTCGGAGTTCGACGTCACGATCGTCAACCACGAAGTTCGTGAAGCCGCCGACGAGTTGGTAGCCTTGATGCTTGCGCCCGGGACCGTCGGGCGTCCGTGACCGACCAGATGTGAGGCTCACCAGCGTGTCTTCGCCCCTTATCGCGGCCGAGGGTGTCACCAACCCCCCGATCGACGACCTGCTCACCAAGACCGACAGCAAGTACAAGCTGGTCCTCTACGCGGCCAAGCGCGCCCGTCAGATCAACGCCTACTACTCCCAGCTCGGCGAGGGCCTGCTGGAGTACGTCGGCCCGCTGGTCGACACCCAGGTCCAGGAGAAGCCGCTCTCGATCGCCCTGCGCGAGATCAGCGACGACCTGCTCACCTGCGAGGACATCGACCCGGCCGAGCTGGCTGCGGAGGCTGCCGCCGCCGACGCCGCTGCGGCCGACTTCCTCAGCGAGTGATCCGCTGAGCACCGACTCCACCGCGACGACCGCGTCCCCCTCGGGGGCGCGGTCTCGCGTCGTTCTGGGGGTCGCTGGCGGCATCGCGGCCTACAAGGCCTGCGAGATCCTGCGCCGGCTCACCGAGTCCGGTCACGACGTCACCGTCGTCCCGACCGCGGCCGCCCTGGAGTTCGTCGGTGCCCCCACCTGGTCGGCGCTGTCGGGCAAGCCCGTCTCCGCGCAGGTCTGGGACGCCGTCCACGAGGTGCCGCACGTGCGCATCGGCCAGGAGGCCGACCTCGTCGTCGTCGCCCCGGCCACCGCCGACCTGCTCGCCAAGGCCGCCCACGGCCTGGCCGACGACCTGCTCACCAACACGCTGCTCACCGCCCGCTGCCCGGTCGTGCTCGCCCCGGCCATGCACACCGAGATGTGGGAGCACCCCGCCACCCAGGCCAACGTGGCCACCCTGCGCTCGCGCGGCGTCCTGGTCATCGAGCCCGCCGAGGGCCGGCTCACCGGCAAGGACTCCGGCAAGGGGCGCCTGCCCGAGCCGGGCGAGATCGTCGAGGTCGCTCGCGAGGTGCTGCTGCGCGGGCGCGGCGCCGCCGACCTCGCCGGTCGCCACGTGCTGGTCAGCGCCGGCGGCACGCGCGAGTACCTCGACCCCGTGCGTTTCCTCGGCAACCGCTCCTCGGGTCTGCAGGGCTGGGCGCTGGCCCGGGCCGCCGTCGCGCGCGGCGCCGAGGTCACCCTCGTGGCCGCGAACGTGGCCCTGCCCGATCCCGCCGGGGTGAAGGTGGTGCGGGTCGAGACCACCGCCGAGCTGCGCGCCGAGGTCGTCTCCGCCGCGGCCGGCGCCGACGCCGTCGTCATGGCCGCCGCGCCGGCCGACTTCCGGCCCGCCGCGCAGGCCACCACCAAGATCAAGAAGGCCGACGACGGCTCCGCGCCGTCGATCGAGCTGGTGCAGAACCCCGACATCCTGGCCGAGATCTCCCACGAGCGCGTGCGCGCCGACGCGGTCATCGTGGGGTTCGCCGCCGAGACGGGCGACGCCACCGGCGACGTCCTGACCCTCGGGCGCGCGAAGCTCGCTCGCAAGCGGTGCGACCTGCTCGTCGTCAACGACGTCAGCGGCGGCGCGGTCTTCGGCAGCCCCGAGAACGAGGCGGTCATCCTGGGTGCCGACGGTCGCAGCGTCGCCGTCCCGCGCGGCACCAAGGCCGCCGTCGCCCACGCGATCTGGGACCAGGTCGTCGCCACCTGGTCCTGACCCGGTCTCCTCGGTCGTCCCACCCGGACGTCCCATCCGGACGGCGTGTCGGCCACGAACCCGTGACCGGTTCCGCCGATCGCACCGGTCGTCGAAGCCCTGCGCAGCGCCCGTTAAGGTAGCCGCAGTCCCCGCCCAACGAGAGTGAGAACCCGTGTCCGGACGTCTGTTCACCTCCGAGTCGGTGACCGAGGGTCACCCCGACAAGATCGCGGACCAGATCAGCGACTCGGTCCTCGACGCCATGCTCGAGCAGGACCCGCACGCCCGGGTCGCCGTCGAGACGCTGCTGACCACCGGCCTGGTCGTGGTCGCCGGCGAGGTCACCACCACCGGCTACGTCGACGTCAAGCAGATCGTGCGCGACCGCATCCTCTCGATCGGCTACGACCACTCCGAGAAGGGCTTCGACGGCGCGAGCTGCGGCGTCATGGTCGCCATCGGCGGCCAGTCGGGCGACATCGCCCAGGGCGTCGACACCGGCTACGAGTCGCGCCTGGAGGAGTCCGTCGACGCGATGGACAAGCAGGGCGCCGGCGACCAGGGCCTCATGTTCGGCTACGCCTGCGACGACACGCCCGAGCTGATGCCGCTGCCGATCAAGATCGCGCAGACGCTCGCCGAGCGGCTCTCGGCGGTGCGCAAGGACGGCACGCTGCCCTACCTGCGCCCCGACGGGAAGACCCAGGTCACCATCGAGTACGACGACGAGAACCGCCCGGTGCGCATCGACACCGTCGTCCTCTCCACCCAGCACGCCGACGACATCGACCTCGCCACCGTGCTCCAGCCCGACATCAAGAAGCACGTGATCGACCCCGTGCTCGCCACCTTCGACATCCCCTCCGAGGGCTACCGGCTGCTGGTGAACCCGACCGGCCGCTTCGTCGTCGGCGGCCCGATGGGCGACGCCGGTCTGACCGGACGCAAGATCATCGTCGACACCTACGGCGGCATGGCCCGCCACGGCGGCGGCGCCTTCTCGGGCAAGGACCCCTCCAAGGTCGACCGCTCGGCCGCCTACGCCATGCGCTGGGTCGCCAAGAACGTCGTCGCCGCGGGCCTCGCCCGTCGCTGCGAGGCCCAGGTCGCCTACGCGATCGGCAAGGCCCAGCCCGTCGGCGTCTTCGTCGAGACGTTCGGCACCGGCACCGTGCCCGATGAGCAGATCCAGCGCGCCGTCCTCGAGGTCTTCGATCTGCGCCCCGCCGCGATCATCGCCGACCTCGACCTGCTGCGTCCGATCTACGCCCGCACCGCCGCCTACGGCCACTTCGGCCGCGAGCTACCGGAGTTCACCTGGGAGCGCACCGACCGCGCCGAGGCGCTGAAGGCCGCGATCGGGGGCTGAGGCGGCTGCCAGTTTCCCCGGCTGACCGGGGAAACTGGCACATAGTGGGCGAAGTTTCGCCCACGAACATCAGGTTTCCCCGGCTGACCGGGGAAACCTGCAGCCTGTCCCCGCCGCCTGATAGACAACCCGGCGTGACCAGCGACGCCGGAGCCCCGCAGCAGGAGCTGCCCGGGATGGCGCGTGCCGGCGTCGCGCAGTCCCGGGCGAAGGCGGCGGCCACGCGGGAGCGGCGTCTGGTCGAGGCCGAGCCGGCCGAACGCGATCCGATCGCGCGGGTGCTGGTCGACGTCGGCCCGGCGCACCTCGACCGGGTCTTCGACTACGTCGTCCCGGCCGCTATGGACGCCGAGGCGCGGCCCGGCGTGCGGGTGAAGGTGCGGTTCGCGGGCAAGGAGGCCGACGGCTTCCTCCTCGAACGCACCGCCACGAGCGACCACACCGGCCGGTTGCAGAACCTGCGCCGCGTCGTCAGCGGTGAGGCGGTGCTCGCGCCGGAGATCGCAGCCCTCGCGGCCGAGGTCGCCGAGCGCTACGCCGGCACCCGCACCGACGTCCTGCGTCTGGCCGTCCCGCCCCGGCATGCGACGGTCGAGAAGGAGGAGCCGCTCGCGCGGGTCGAGGTGCGCTCCGACCCGGCCGAGGCCGCGGCGGCCTGGGCCGACCACGAGCACGGCGGAGCTTTCCTGCGCCGGCTGGCCCAGGGGGCGGCGCCGCGAGCGGTCTGGAACCCACCGCCGGGCGCCGCCTGGCCGCAGCTGCTGGCCCACGCGGCGCTCACCGCCCGCGGCGGCGTCGTCCTCTGCCTGCCCGACCACAAGGACGTCGCGCGCGTCTCGGCCGCGCTGACGGCGCTCGCCGGCCCCGACAGCCACGCCGTCCTCACCGCCGACACCGGCCCGGCCCGGCGCTACAGGGCGTTCCTCTCGGTGGCCCGCGGCGCCCGGCGCATCGTCGTCGGCACCCGCGCGGCCGCCTTCGCGCCCGTGCACGATCTCGCGCTCGTCGCGATCTGGGACGACGGCGACGACCTGCACGCCGAACCGCGCGCCCCCTACCCGCACACCCGCGAGGTGCTGCTGCTGCGCGCCGAGGCCGCCCGGGCGGCGGTGCTGATCGGCGGGATGAGCCGGTCGGTCGAGGCCGACCACGTCGTGCGGGCCGGCTGGGCCCACGACCTGCTGCCGACCCGCGCCGCCGTCCGCGCCGTGCGGGTCGAGGTCGCCGGCGCCTCCGACTTCGATCTCGCCCGCGATCCGCTGGCCCGCGCCAGCCGGATGCCGCGGCAGGTCCACGACCTGATCCGCGACGCCCTGGCCGTGGGCCCGGTCCTGGTCTCCACGCCCCGTCGCGGCTACGCCGCCTCGTTGGCCTGCGAGCGGTGCCGGACGCCGGCCCGGTGCGCCGCCTGCGCGGGCCCGCTCGCGCAGACCGGGCCGACCACGCCGCCGTCCTGCCGCTGGTGCGGCACGGCCGAGCCCGCCTGGCGGTGCGGCACCTGCGGGCACCGCGGTCTGCGCGCGCCGGTGGTGGGGGAGTCGCGCACCGCCGAGGAGCTCGGCCGCAGCTTCCCCGGCGCCGCGGTGCGGATCTCCGGGGGCGAGCACGTGCTCACCGAGGTGCCCGACCGGCCCGGCATCGTCGTGGCCACCCCGGGCGCCGAACCTGTGGCCGTCGGCGGCTACGCCGGCGTCGTCGTCCTCGACACCTGGCTCAGCCTGGCCCGCACCGACCTGCGCACCGACGAGGAGGCCGTGCGCCGATGGAGCGCGGCCATCGCGCTCGCGCGGCCCGGCGGGCGGGCGGTGCTCGTCGGCGACCCCGCCCACCCGGCGCTCCAGGCCCTCGTCCGGTGGGACCCCGCCGGCTTCGCCGCACGCGAGGCCGACCAGCGCCGTGAGGCGCACCTGCCGCCGGCGTCCCGGCTGGCCACGATCACCGGCAGTCCCGGTGCGGTCGACGACGTCCTGGTGCTGCTCGAGGCACCGGAGGGGGCGGAGATCCTGGGGCCGGTGCCGATCGACGAGGAGACCTGCCGGGTGGTCGTCCGGGTGCCGCGGGCGCGGGGGAGCGCGTTGTCGCAGTCACTGGGTGCGGTGCAGCGCAGCCGCGCCGCGCGCAAGCTCGACCCGGTGCGGATCCAGGTCGATCCGCCTTCTCTAGACTGACGCCTGCACCGACCGGTGCACCGACCGTCGCGGCGCCTTCCGCCGCACGCACCCCGCCACCCATCCCGCTATCCATCGAGGAGCGACACAGCACGTGGCCGTCCAGCCCATCCGACTCTTCGGAGACCCGGTGCTCCGGCGCCCCGCCGTCGAGGTCGTCGACTTCGACAAGGAGCTGCGCCGTCTCGTCGAGGACCTCACCGACACCATGCTCGCCGCGCCGGGCGCGGGCCTCGCGGCCCCGCAGATCGGGGTCGGCCTGCGGGTGTTCACCTGGAACGTCGACGGCCAGGTCGGCCACCTCGTCAACCCCACCCTCACCCTGTCCGGCGACACCCAGGACGGCCCCGAGGGCTGCCTGTCGATCCCGGGCCTGACCATCGACTGCCTGCGCGCCCGCTCGGTCGTCGCGCACGGCTTCGACATGCACGGCGAGCCCGTGGTCATCCAGGGCGACGACTACCTGGCGCGGGCGATCCAGCACGAGACCGACCACCTCGACGGCGTCCTGTTCGTCGACCGGCTCGATGCCGAGGCCCGCAAGACCGCGATGAAGGCGATCCGCGAGGCCGAGTGGTTCGGCCTGGACGGCGCCCCGCGCACCCCCACCATCAAGCTCAGCCCCCACTCCACCGGCGGAAAGGCCATCTGATGCGCGTCGTGTTCGCCGGCACCCCCGAGGTCGCCGTCCCGGCCCTCGACGCGATCGCGGCCTCCGACCACGACCTGGTCGGCGTCGTCACCCGTCCCGACGCACCGGCCGGGCGCGGTCGCAAGCTGGTGGCCAGCCCGGTCGCGCTGCGCGCCGAGGAGCTCGGCGTCCCGGTGCTCAAGCCGGAGCACCCGCGCGACCCGGAGTTCCAGGAGCAGCTGAAGGCGCTCGCACCCGACTGCTGCCCCGTGGTCGCCTACGGCGCCCTGCTGCCGCAGTCGGCCCTCGACATCCCGCCGCTGGGCTGGATCAACCTGCACTTCTCGTGCCTGCCCGCCTGGCGCGGGGCCGCGCCGGTGCAGCACTCGCTGTGGGCGGGCGATGAGATCACCGGCGCCACCACCTTCCGCATCGTCAAGGAGCTCGACGCCGGCCCGACCTTCGGGGTCATGACCGAGCGCATCCGCGACACCGACACCGCCGGCGACCTGCTGGGGCGCCTGGCCGAGGGCGGCGCGGGTCTCCTGGTCGCCACGCTCGACGGGCTCGCCGACGGCAGCATCGAGGCACGCCCCCAGCCCGAGGACGGCGTCAGCTTCGCGCCGAAGATCCTCGTCGACGACGCGCGCGTCGACTGGAGCCAGCCGGCCGCCCTCATCGACCGGCAGGTGCGCGCCTGCACCCCGGGCCCGGGTGCCTGGACCCTCTTCGAGGGCGAGCGGTTCAAGGTCGGCCCGGTCGTCCCCGTGCTCGAGGCGCCCGCGCTGCCCGCCGGTGAGCTGGCGGTCGGCAAGAACGAGGTGCTGGTCGGCACGGGCACGGTGCCGGTGCGTCTGGGCCAGGTCAAGGCGTTCGGCAAGAAGGAGATGGGTGCCGCCGACTGGGCCCGTGGGGTGCGGGTGGAGAGCGGCGCCCGCTTCGGGGAGGCCTGATGGCCCCGGCGGCCGGCGATGGGCGGCCGGCCCGCCCCGACGACGTCGACGCCGTCTGCCGCAGCCTGCCCGAGGTCGTGTTCGGCACCTCCTGGGGCGATGTGCCGACCTATCTCGTGCGCGGCAAGGGCTTCGTGCGCTTCCGGGCCCCGCGGCACGACGCGGTCGACCCGGTGAGCGGTGAGATGTACGACGACCTGGTGGTCATCGAGACGCCCGGCCCCGCCGAGCGCGATGCGCTGATCGGCGACCCCGCCACCCCGTTCTTCACCATCGAGCACTTCCGGCGCACCCGCTCCAACGCCGTGCTGGTGCAGCAGAGCCGCCTCGGCGAGATCACCCTGGCCGAGCTGCGCGAGACCCTCACCGACGCCTGGGCCTCCCGCGCCCCGAAGACCCTGGTCCGCGGACACCGTGGCGACGTCTGAGCGGGGTGGCCGCCCCGAGCCGGGACGCCGTCCCAGCGGCGGCGGACGCCCGGGCGGTGGCGGCCGGACGGTGCGGGTCGACCCGGCCCGACTGGCCGCGTACGAGGCCGTGCGCGCGGTGCGCGTCGACGGCGCGTACACGAACCTGGTGCTGCCCTCGATCCTGCGTCGCCACGGGCTGAGCGGACGCGACGCGGGCTTCGTCACCGAGCTCGTCTCGGGCTCGGTGCGCGGTCAGGGCCTCTACGACGCCGTGCTCACCGCCTCGATCGATCGGCCGCTGCGCAAGGTCGAGGCGGCCGTCGTCGACGCGCTGCGACTCGGCGTCCACCAGCTGCTGGCGATGCGGGTGCCGCCGCACGCCGCCCTCTCGACGACGGTCGATCTCGTGCGGTCGATCTCGGGCCCCGGTGCCGCCGGTTTCGCCAACGCCGTCCTGCGCCGCGTCGCCCAGCACGATCTCGACGCCTGGATCACGCAGGTCGCCGACGACGCCGACCCGACCCGCCGGCTGGCCACCGCCACCAGCCACCCGATCTGGGTCGTCAACGAACTGCGGCAGAGCCTGGGCGGGGCCGCCGAGGAGGAGCTCGAGGCGCTGCTGCGCGCCGACAACGAGCCGCCCCGCGTCACCCTGGTGGCCCGGCCCGGACGCGTCACCCGCGACGAGCTCGGCGGCGAGCCGACCCCGTGGTCGCCCTACGGCGCCACCCTGGCCGGCGGAGACCCCGCCGCGGTGCCGGCGGTGGCCGAGGGACGGGCGGGCGTGCAGGACGAGGGCTCGCAGCTCGTCGCCCACGCCGCCGCCACCGCCTCGCTCGACGGCGCTCCGGGAGCCGCGGGCCCCGACCGCACCTGGCTCGACCTGTGCGCCGGCCCGGGCGGCAAGAGCGCGCTGCTGGCGGGCCTCGCCGACGCCGCGGGCGCGCGACTGGTCGCGGTGGAGAAGCAGGTGCACCGGGCCCGGCTCGTGGCCCGCAACCTCGACGGCGCCGCCGGGGTCGCGGGCGTGCTCGCGGCCGACGGTGTGCGCCCGCCGTTCCGTCCCGCGAGCTTCGACCGGGTGCTCGTCGACGCTCCCTGCACGGGCCTGGGTGCGCTGCGGCGGCGCCCGGAGGCGCGGTGGCGGCGGCGTCCCGACGACCTCCTCCAACTCGTGCTCCTCCAGCGGGCCCTGGTGAACTCCGCCCTCGACCTCGTCCGGCCCGGCGGCGTCGTCCTCTACGCCACCTGCTCGCCGGTGGTCGCCGAGACCGCCGAGGTCGTCTCCTCGCTGCTCGCCCAGCGTGACGACGTCTCCCTCGGCGACCTCACGCCCGTGCTCGAGCCGCTCGGCATGACCCGCGTCGAGGGCAGCCTGCCGGGCACGGTGCAGCTGTGGCCGCACCGGCACGGCACCGACGCGATGTTCATGGCGCTGCTGCGCCGCCACTGAGATCACGCGCTCACTGAGGGTGGGAGGAGGCTCGGATGTCGGTGCGCTCGAACGACGTCTTCACGGTCGGTCACAACTCCGGTCCCACCGGACATCTCTGAACATGGATGACATCACTGCAGCGTTCACCGCCTGCTGGGAGCGCGATGCCCCCAGGGTCTTGGGCTATGCCCACCGGCACATCGGGGCGGACGAGGCGCCGGATGTCGTGGCCGAGGTCTTCCTCGTGGCGTGGAGACGGTGGGACGAGGTGCCGGACCCGCCCATCGGATGGCTGATCCGCACGGCCTCCGGCGTGCTGCGCAATCGCCTCCGGAGCACTCGCCGAGCCGTCCGTCTGACCGATCGGATCGCGCTCCTGGACGCCGTGGCGTCGACCGGACCGGACACCGCGGACGCGGTCGTCAGGCGAGCTGAGGCGATCCAGAGGCTCGCTGCCCTGCCCGACGACCACCGCGAAGCGGTCCTGCTGGTCAGCTGGGACGGCTTGAGCATGGAGGCGGCAGCAGAGGTCGCCGGCGTGCGGCCCGCTACCTTCCGCAAGCGCCTCAGCCGAGCCCGAGAACGCCTGCAGCGCGAGGAGTCGCCGCTCCCGCCGTCCACCCCTGCCCTGTCGTCGCTCCATCTGATCACCCGGGAGTCGCTGTGAAGATCGACCTCGATGACGTCGGCGCGATCCGCCCCGACCTCGAACCACTCCATCCCGTCCGGTCGGCGGAGACGCTGAACGCGATCCTGCGTACGGAACGGGACAACCGCCGGGCCGTGCTCCGACCGCCACGGCGTCCGTGGGCCGCCGCCGGTGTCGCGCTGGTGCTGACCCTCGGAACAGGGACCGCCGTCGCGGCTGCCGGGAGCGGCTGGGTGGGTGCGCCGTTCGCCGAGGTCTTCTCGCCCTGGCTGAGCTGGCCGGACGGTACGGGCGCCGACCCCACTGCGGCAGTTCGACGGGCGTCGGCGCCCGGGCCGGTCGGCACCGTCTTCAGCGTCCTCACCACCGAGGACGACGGAGGAGGGTGTCGCACTGCTGTGTTCGAGAGCGAAGCCAGCGCTACGGCGTCCGAGCCCACCGAGTTCACTCCGGCGTACGGCGACTGGTGCGCTGACGGACCCTCGGGATCGGACTTCGGCACGGTCGGGGTCGACAGCGGCCCGATGGCCGACGGCTTCGTGGTCTCGGCCGGCGAAGCCGTCCGCGCAGAGGTGACGGCTCCCGATGGCCGGACCTTCCCGGCACTCCTCGTCGGCGGGGACTTCTGGGGCTGGTTCCCGACGGGCTCCCACCCGACGTTGGTGGCCTATGCCGTCGACGGGGCGGTGGTCGGCACGATACGCCTCTGACCTCCCGACGATCGCCGGTGCAGCAGCCCGCCACCGTCCACCCACGGCCTAGGGTGGCGGGGTGGCCAGCTCCTCACCCGCGATCGAGATCGAGGTCGACGACCGCGTCGTGCGGGTGAGCAACCCCGATCGGGTGTACTTCCCGGAGGTCGGCCTGACCAAGCTCGACCTCGTCGAGTACTACCTCGCGGTCGGGCCGGGCATCCTCAACGCCCTGTGGGAGCGGCCCTGCATGCTCCACCGCTTCCCGAAGGGCCTGGCGGGGGAGAAGGTGCACCAGAAGCGCATCCCCGCGGGCGCACCGCCCTGGGTGGAGACCGTGCAGCTCCACTTCCCCCGGTGGAACCGCACCGCCGACGAGCTGTGCGTCACCGAGCTCGGTGCGGTGATCTGGGCAGTGCAGATGTCGACCGTGGAGTTCCATCCCTGGAACAGCCGCCGTGCCGACACCGAGCGCCCCGACGAGTGGCGCATCGACCTCGACCCCGGCCCGGAATGCGACTACGCCCGGGTGCGTCGCGTGGCGCACGTCGTCCACGAGGTGCTCGACGAGCTGGGCGCCGTCGGGTACCCCAAGACCAGTGGCAGCAAGGGCCTGCACGTCTACGTGCGCGTGCGGCCCGACCACGACTTCACCACGGTGCGCACCGCAGCCCTCGCGTTCGCCCGCGAGGTCGAGCGGCGGGTACCGGACGACGTCACCACCGCCTGGTGGCGCAAGGACCGCGACCCGGCCGCGGTCTTCGTCGACTACAACCAGAACGCCCGCGACCACACGATCGCCGCCGCCTACTCGGTGCGCGGGCTGCCCGACGCCCGGGTCTCGGCGCCGATCCGCTGGGACGAGGTCGACGATGCCGACCCGCGCGACCTCACCGTGCTCACCATGCCGGCCCGGTTCGCCGAGCTCGGCGACCTGCACGCCGACATCGACGACCACGTCTTCGACCTCGCGCCGCTGCTCGCGTGGGCCGAACGCGACGGTCTGGAAGCCGACGCCGTCGAGACCGAGGAGGACGCGTGACGACCTGGGACGACCTCAACCGCCGGCTCGTGGGCGCCCTGCTCGCCCTCGACCTCGACGACATGCTCACCATCGGCGAACCGGCGCCGACGCCCGTGCGCACCGGACTCCTCCGCCGACGGACGCCGTCCGGCCCGCGTCGGTGGGTCGCCGCGACCGCCGGCCAGACCGTGCTCGTGCTCGAGGTGGTCGGGTCGACCAGCTTCGGCGGCGACTGGGCGATGACACCCGAGCAGGAGCAGGCGCTCGAGCGTGCGGGCTGGGAGCGGCCCTGGTCGGAGGAGATGCGCACCTGGATCCGCGACGTCCCCGTGCTCGACGCGCCCCGCGCGGCCGTCACGCTCGTCAAGGCCCTGCGCCTGCTCGACCTCGACGTGGAGACGCTGGAGTTCGCGCTCTCCCACGAGGAGTCCTGAGCGCCGCCGCGCATCCGGCTCCCAGGATCCTCACAGGATCGTCTGCCTACCGTCGGGGTATGACCCCGCCGACCCTCGCCACGCTCCTCGCGCGACCTGTGCCGGTCGTGATCAACCCCCGCTCGCGCCGCGGTGCCGCAGCACAGCCCGCGCTCGACGCCGGCCTGCGCGCCGCCGACGTGACGCCCGTCTTCGTTGACCCGGGCGACGACCTGCGCGCCGCCCTGACCGAGGTGCTCGCCGACGCGCCGCCGCTCGTGCTGGTCGGCGGCGGCGACGGCACCATCGGCTGCGCGGCCGATCTCGTCGCGCACACCGACACCGTGCTCGGCGTCGTCCCGCTCGGCACCGCCAACGACTTCGCCCGCACCCTGGAGATCGATCCCGACCCCGTGCGGGCGATCGAGCAGCTGCTCACCGGCCGGATCGTCGACGTCGACCTCGGCCGGGCCGGCCGCTCGGCCTTCCTCAACGTGGCCTCGCTCGGTTTCTCGGTCGCGGTCACCGAGCGGCTCACCGCCCGCTCCAAGAAGCACCTCGGGCCGCTGGCCTACCCGTGGGCGACACTGCGGGCCTACCGCTCGGCCGGTGCGTTCTCCGCCCGCCTCCACTTCCCGGACGGCGACCACCCCGACCTCGAGCTCGACGGCCTGCTCCAGATCGCGGTGGGCAACGGCGTCCACTACGGCGGCGGCAACACGGTCTCGCCCACCGCCTCGGTCGACGACCACCTGCTCGACGTCTACGCCATCGAACGCGGCCGGCTGCGCGAGCACCTCTCGATCGCCCGACTGCTGCGCGACGGCAGCCTGGTCGAGCATGACCGCGTGCACCACGTCGTCACCCGCCGGGTGGCGATCAGCACCGACGAGCCGATGCCGGTCAACCTCGACGGCGAGATCGCCGAGTCCAGTCCGCTGACCTTCGAGGTCGAGCGCAACGCCGTCCACGTCGTCGTCCCGGCGCACTCGCGGGCCGCGCGCTACGACGGGTGAGGCGTCCGCTCCGGTCATGGTGACCCCGGGGCCGCTTGCCAGCGATGCTGGTGGATCTCGGCGGCCCGCGAACGTGGCGGCCATGAACGACACACGACAGGGTGGGCCAGCGCATGGAAGGCAATCTGTTCTCTCTCGCCGGCATCGACGGCAGCGGGAAGAGCACGCAGGTCCACCTCGTCACCCAGGCGTTGCGCGATGAGGGTCTCGACGTCGTCTCCGCGAAGACCGAGCTCTGGGCCACGGACACCGTGTTCGAGTTGGCGCGATCACTCACAGGTGACCCCCACGATTACCACCCCCATGTTCCCGCCACTCTGCGCGAGTTCGTGGTCGCCTGCGATGTCGCGACCTCCTATCGCAGGCACATCGCGCCTCTGCTGGCGGCGGGCAGGACGGTGATCTGGGACCGGGGCCCGCTGTGCTATCGCGCCTACGCACGTGCCTACGAAGCCGATCCTGAGTGGATCACGCCGGTGCACGACATGGTGCCGTGGCCGGTCCGAACCTTCCTGTTGGAGCTCGACGCCGACACGGCATGGCTCCGAGTGCTGTCCCGGTCGGAGAAGCCGAGCCAGACAGACGAAGCTCCCGAGTTCCTCCGGAGTGTTCGCCGGGCCTACCTCGAGATCGCCCAGCACGCGCCCGTGACGGTGATCGACGCCTCCGCATCGACAACCGCGGTGACCGATCGGATCGTCGCCGGCATCCTGGCCGTCGTCACGACGTGAGCCTGCGCGACGTCGACCCCTGGAGTTCGCGCTCTCCCACGAGGAGTCCTGGGCGTCCGGGGACACCGCCACCGCGTCGCGCGCTGTCCCGGTCTGGGAGGATGCGGCCTCGTGGGTATGCAGATCACGCCGTCGATCCTCAACGCCGACTTCTCCCGCCTGGGCGAGGAGGTGGCTCGGATCCCCAGCGCCGACTGGGTGCACGTCGACGTGATGGACAACCACTTCGTGCCGAACCTGACCTTCGGGCCCACGATGGTCGAGGCGCTCGCGCGCAGCACCGACATCCCGCTGGACGCCCACCTCATGATCGAGGACCCCGACCGGCACGCCCCGGCCTACGTCGAGGCAGGCTGCGCGTCGGTCACCTTCCACGTCGAGGCCGCGAAGGCGCCGGTGCGGCTGGCCCGCGAGATCCGCGCCCAGGGCGGGCGCGCCAGCATGGCGCTCAAGCCCGCCACCCCGATCGAGCCCTACGAGGACATGCTCGCCGAACTCGACATGCTGCTCATCATGACCGTCGAGCCCGGGTTCGGCGGCCAGAAGTTCCTCGACCTGTGCCTGCCGAAGATCCGCCGCGCCCGCGCGATGCTCGACCGCCACGGCATCGAGACCTGGCTCCAGGTCGACGGCGGCGTCTCCCTGGAGACCATCGACCGCTGCGCCGAGGCCGGCGCCGACGTGTTCGTCGCCGGCTCGGCCGTCTACTCCGCCGACGACCCCGACGCGATGGTGCGCGCGCTCAAGGCGACGGCCGAGCAGGCAGCTCGCTGAACGAGCGACCCGCGTCGGTCGAGACCACCAGCCGCCCGTCGGCGGTCGTCACCCACAGCAGCCCCCGGGACGCCGCGCCCACACTGGTGAGGCCCGGACCCTCGGCGTCCGGGACGGCGTAGGGCGTCCAGCGCGCCACGGTGCCGGGGTCGCTGGCCCACAGGCCGCGGAACAGTGTCGCGGTCTCCTGCCCGGCCGCGTCGCGCCAACCGGTCACCAGCGCCAGGGTGCGATCACCCGCCGTGACGAGGCCGGCGACCTCGGGCGTCTGCCCGTAGCGCGCGAGACCGGCGATCACCTCCGGCGGGACGGCGATCGGTGCCGGCGGCGCAGTCGCGCCCGCTTCGTCCAGGACGCCGTCCCGGACGACCAGCACGCGCCCGCCCCGGCGCTGCCAGTACGCCGTCACCCGGACGCCGTCGCCGCTGCGGGTCAGCTCTGCGGCGACCAGCCGGGCGTCGTCCAGCGGTGAACGCGCCGCAGCGGCGGCGTCGGAGATCTCGGTGATCGGAGTGTCGGACCCCGCGGACGGCGTCGCCTGACACCCGGCGAGGAGGGGGAGTGCGACAGCGACGATGGTCGCGCTGACCAGCGGAAACAGGCGGGAGCGAGGGGAGCGGCGAGGCATGCCGCTGCGACGCCGTCCGCGCCCGTTCGGTTGCCCGGTGAGCGGTCTCACGCCCCGGTCGGGGCCGACCGCCCCGATCGTCGTGGCTATGCTGACCCCACGAGCGAAGCTTCGCTCGCGTGCTCTGGGGTCGGTGTAAGTCCGAACCGGCGGTGAAAGTCCGCGACCCGGTCACCGCCAGTGACCGGTTGACCAGGTGGAACTCCTGGACCGACGGTGAAAGTCCGGATGGGAAGCGCACGCACAGTTGGTCCGTTCGACGCCCTGACGCGTCGCGCGCCCACCAGCCGTGGAGACCCTCGAGTCCGTGAGCGGACCCGAGGAAGGACCCGGCTGATGACCACGGCGAGCCCGCTGAGCGAGCGTGCGGCGATGCTGCGCGCCCTCGAGCTCGCCGCCACCCCCGGTGTGCCGCTCGCCCCGAATCCGCGGGTCGGCTGCGTCCTGATCGACACCGAGGGCGCGGTCGTCGCCGAGGGCCACCACCGCGGCGCGGGCACGCCGCACGCCGAGGTCGACGCGCTCACCCGTGCCGGCGAGCGTGCCCGCGGCGCCACCGCCGTCGTCACCCTCGAGCCGTGCAACCACACCGGTCGCACCGGCCCCTGCGCCCAGGCGCTGCTCGCCGCCGGTGTCGCCCGTGTCGTCTACGCGCAGGCCGATCCCAACCCGGCCGCCGCCGGGGGAGCGGCCACCCTGCGCGCTGCCGGTATCGAGGTCGAGGGCGGGCTGCTCGCCGAGGAGTCCGCGGCCCTCAACCGGGCCTGGACCTTCGCCGTCACCCACGGCCGCCCGTTCGTCACCTGGAAGTTCGCGGCCAGCCTCGACGGTCGCAGCGCGGCCGCCGACGGCACCAGCCGCTGGATCACCTCCGCCGCCGCGCGCCGCGACACCCACCGGTTGCGGTCCTTGAGCGACGTCATGCTGGTGGGCACCGGCACCGTGCTGGCCGACGACCCACGGCTCACCGTCCGCGATGCCGACGACCGGCCGCTGCCCGTCGCGGAGCAGCCGCTGCGCGCGGTGATGGGGCTGCGCGACATCCCGCCGTCCAGCCGCGTGCTCGACGACGCCGCGCCGTCCCTGCTGCTGCGTACTCGCGACCCGCGCGAGGCCCTCGAGCAGCTGCACGCCCGCGAGCACCGGCACGTGTTCCTCGAGGGCGGCCCGCGCCTCGCGGCCGCGTTCGTCGCGGCCGGCCTGGTCGACGAGATCGTCGCCTACGTCGCCCCCGTGCTGCTCGGCGCCGGCCCCGCCGCGGTCGCCGACCTGGGCATCACCGGCATCGCCGAGGCGTTACGGCCCGAGGTCGTCGACATCGCCGTCCTCGACCCCGACGTCCGCTTCACCCTCCGTCCCGCAGCCCCCGGCTCACCCCTCACCGCACCGTCCGCAGGAGGCAACTGACATGTTCACCGGCATCGTCGAGGAGCTCGGCACCGTCGCCGCCATCGAGGAGCAGGGCGACGCCATCCGGCTCACCATCCGCGCCACCACCGTGCTCGAGGACGCCGGCCTCGGCGACTCCATCGCCGTCAACGGGTGCTGTCTGACCGTCGCCGAGCGCACCGAGGACACCTGGACCGCCGACGTCATGCAGGAGACCCTCGACAAGACCAGCCTCGCCTGCATCGCGCCCGGCGACCGGGTCAACCTCGAGCGGGCCGTCACCGCGCACACCCGCCTCGGCGGGCACATCGTGCAGGGCCACGTGGACGGCGTCGGGCACGTCGTGCGCCGCAGCCCCAGCGAGCACTGGGAGGTCGTCGAGATCGCGCTGCCGCCCGAGCTGGCCCGCTACCTGGTCGACAAGGGCTCCATCACCGTCGACGGCATCAGCCTGACCGTCGTCGAGGCCGGCGCCGAGTCGTTCACCGTCAGCCTCATCCCCGAGACGCTGGCCCGCACCACGCTGGGGTTCCGCCAGCCGGGCGACCGGGTCAACCTCGAGACCGACGTCATCGCCAAGTACGTCGAGAAGCTGCTGGGCGGGAGGGCCTCATGAGCGCCTTGAGCGGCCTCTACGACGCCTCGGTGTCGATCGCGGGCCACCCCATCACCTGGCGGGAGATCCTGGGCAACGCCTTCGGCTTCGCCTCCGCCGTCGGCGGCCTGCGCCGCCGGGTCTGGGCCTGGCCGGTCGGCATCGTCGGCAACGCGCTGCTGTTCACCGTCTTCCTGGCCGCCACCGTCGAGGCCGACGCCCAGGTGCCGCTGTTCGGCCAGGCCGGTCGCCAGGTGCTCTTCATCGCCGTCAGCGTCTACGGCTGGCAGCGCTGGCGCGCCGCCCGTGCGGCCGGTGCGGCCGGCGCGGCCGGTGCGGTGGACGCCGCGGTGACGCCCCGCTGGGCGACCGGTCGCGAGCGCACCGCCACGCTGCTCGCGGCCCTGGCCGGCGTCCTGGTCTGCCAGCAGCTGTTCGCCGTCCTCGGCGCCGGCTGGCCGGCCCCGCGCTGGTACTTCTGGTGCGACGCCTGGATCTTCGTCGGCTCGGTCGTCGCCACCTACGCGATGGCGCGCGGGTGGACCGACTTCTGGCTGGCGTGGATCGCCGTCGACGCCGTCGGCGTGCCGCTGCTGTGGCACTCCGGCTACTACCCGACCGCCGTCCTCTACCTCGTCTACGGCGGCCTGGTGATCTGGGGCTTCGTCGTCTGGCTGCGGGTCGCCCGCGGCGCCGACACCCCACCCGCGCAGGGCGCGGACCCGATTTCGAGCAGCACCCCCACGAAGCAGGTGACCCTATGAGCACGACCATCCGTCTCGACTCCGTCGAACGGGCCATCGCCGACATCGCCGCGGGCAAGGCCGTCGTCGTCGTCGACGACGAGGACCGCGAGAACGAGGGCGACATCATCTTCGCCGCCGCCAAGGCGACCCCGGAACTGATGGCCTTCACGATCCGGCACTCCAGCGGCGTCATCTGCGTGCCGATGCCCGGCGAGATGCTCGACCGGCTCGAGATCCCGCTGATGACCCCGCACAACAAGGACGCCTACCGGACGGCGTACACGATCACCGTCGACGCCCGCGACGGCGTCACCACCGGCATCAGCGCCGCCGACCGCGCCCACACCGCGCGGGTGCTGGCCGACTCGGCCACCGAGCCGTGGGAGCTGACCCGGCCCGGGCACGTGCTGCCGCTGCGCTATCGCGAGGGCGGTGTGCTGGTGCGCCGCGGTCACACCGAGGCCGCCGTCGACCTCGCGCGGCTCGCGGGCCTGACGCCGGCCGGCGTCCTGGTCGAGGTGGTCAACGACGACGGCACCATGAAGCGCGGACCCGAGCTGCGGGCCTTCGCCGACGAGCACGGTCTGGCGATGATCTCCATCGAGGACCTCGTGCGCTACCGCCGGCGCCACGAGACCCACGTCGAGCGCGCCGCCGTGACCCGGCTGCCCACGAAGGCCGGCGACTTCACCGCGGTCGGCTACCGCATCACCGTGGACGGCTCCGAGCACATCGCGCTGGTCTACGGCGACCTGGAGAACCTCGCCGACGGCGAGCCGGTGCTCACGCGGGTGCACTCCGAGTGCCTGACCGGCGACGTGTTCGGCTCGGCGCGCTGCGACTGCGGCCCCCAGCTGGAGGAGGCGATGGACCTCGTCGTGGCCGAGGGCCGCGGCGTCATCGTCTACCTGCGCGGCCACGAGGGTCGCGGCATCGGCCTGCTCGCGAAGCTGCAGGCCTACCAGCTCCAGGACGGCGGTCGCGACACCGTCGACGCCAACCTCGACCTCGGCCTGCCCGCCGACGCCCGCCACTACGGCACCGCCACCCAGATCCTCAAGGACCTCGGCGTCACCTCGGTGCGGCTGCTGACCAACAACCCCGAGAAGGTCGACAGCCTCGAGGACTACGGTGTGGCGGTGGTCGAGCGCGTGCCGCTCACGCCGCGCGCCAACGACCACAACCTCGCCTACCTGCTGACCAAGCGGGACCGCATGGGGCACCTGCTGCCCGACCTCGAAGGAGTTGCACGATGAGTGGAGCCGGCGCACCGGCCACCGAGCCGATCGACTGCGGCGACCTGCGGGTCGCCGTCGTGGCGGCCTCCTGGCACCCGGTCATCATGGACGGCCTGATCGCCGGAGCGCAGAAGGCGCTGGCCGAGTACCGCGTCGAGAACGCGCCGGTGCTGCGCGTGCCGGGCACCTTCGAGCTGCCGGTGGTCTGCGGCACGGTGGCCGGCCAGGGCTACGACGCCGTCATCGCGCTCGGCGTCGTCATCCGCGGCGGCACCCCGCACTTCGAGTACGTCTGCAACGCCGCCACCGACGGTCTGGGCCGGGTGGCCCTCGACCACACGGTCGCGATCGGCTTCGGCGTCCTCACCTGCGACAACGAGCAGCAGGCCATGGAGCGTGCCGGTCTCGCGCACTCGCGCGAAGACAAGGGCTACGAGGCCGCCTCCGCGGCCCTGCAGACCGCGCGGCTGCTCAAGGACATCCGCAAGGCCTGACCGGCCGGTGGCTGAGGTGCGACGAGCGCCAGCGAGGAGCCTCGAAGCCCGGTGAGACGGACGCCGTCCGGTACGGGCGGTCTTGCGGGTGCGGGGGTCTCGCGGCTCGCTGCGCTCGCACCTCGACCACCGGAGCGGCTCGCTGCGCTCGCACCCCGACCGATCGTTCCGGTTCCCGGCCGGTGGCTGAGGTGCGACGAGCGCCAGCGAGGAGCCTCGAAGCCCGGTGAGACGGACGCCGTCCGGTACCGGCAGGTTTCGGGGGATTCAGCCCGCGCGCCACTCCGAGCGGGTCAGCGCGTAGGTGAAGGAGTCGCACCAGCCCAGGGTGCGGTGCAGGGCGTCGTCCTGGGCGTGCGCCTCGCGGCGCATCCCCAGGCGCTCCATGAGGCGCCAGGACGGCGTGTTGCCGGCGAAGCAGACGGCGGTCACGCGATGCATCGCCAGAGCGTCGAAGGCGATGCGCAGCAGCAGGCCGGCGACCTCGGTGCCGAGCCCACGTCCGTGCACCTCGCCGGCCAGCACCCAGCCGATCTCGGCGTGCGTGCCGAGGGCCTCGGCGGCAACCTCGGCCTGCGCCCAGGAGTTCTCGACCCGCAGCATCGCCTCGCCGACCACCGCGCCGTCCACCTCGACGATCAGGGTGTGGGGCAGGCGGGCCGGGTGCAGGAAGCGCTCGCGGTGGGCGGTCAGGTCGGCCGGCGCGGCGGGGAGCCAGTGGGTGACCTGCGGGTCGCGCCAGTAGGCCCAGGTGGCCTCCAGATCGTCGGGGCCGGCGGGGCGCAGGAGCACCCGCTCGCCGGTGAGCGGCCAGCTGAGGTCGGTGAGGGCGGGTCGGCGATCCGAGGTCACGCACCGATCCTTCCACGGGCACCGAGGCGGGGCGTGAGACCGCCGGGGCCCGGGGTGGAGCGACGCCGTAGGCTTGCCCGACGTGAAGACGTTCGACGAGCTGTGGACCGAGCTGTCCGAGAAGGCGCGCACCCGACCCGAGGGGTCGGGCACGGTGCGCCACCTCGACGCCGGCGTCCATGCCATCGGCAAGAAGCTCGTCGAGGAGGCCGCCGAGTCCTGGATGGCCGCCGAGCACGAGGGCAAGGAGCGCACGGCCGAGGAGATCAGCCAGCTGCTCTACCACGCCCAGTGCCTGATGCTCGCCAGCGGTATCGGGCTCGCCGATGTCTACGAACACCTGTGAGGTCCCCTGTGTCCCTGCTGCGCATCGCCGTCCCGAACAAGGGATCGCTCTCCATCGCCGCCTCCGACATCCTCCGCGAGTCGGGCTACCGGCAGCGTGACGACGCCAAGGTCCTGAGCCTGGTCGACGCCGAGAACGGCGTGGAGTTCTTCTACCTGCGCCCGCGCGACATCGCGCTGTACGTCGGTGAGGGCACCCTCGACATCGGCATCACCGGCCGCGACCTGCTCCAGGACTCCGGCGCCAAGGCCGAGGAGATCCTCAGCCTCGGGTTCGGCCGCAGCCGCTTCCGGTTCGCCGGCCCCGCGGGCCGCTACACGAGCCTGGAGCAGCTTGCCGGCACCCGCATCGCGACGTCCTACGTCGGCGTCGTGCGCCGCTTCCTCGAGCAGCGCGGCATCGAGGCCACGGTGACCCGCCTGGACGGCGCCGTCGAGACCTCCATCGCGCTCGGCGTCGCCGACGTCATCGCCGACGTCGTCGAGACCGGCAGCACGCTGCGGCGGGCCGGACTGGAGGTCTTCGGCGAGACGATCCTGGAGTCCGAGGCCGTCCTCATCAGCCGCACGGGCTCGGTGCCTGCCGGGTTCGAGCACTTCCAGCGCCGCATCGAGGGCGTGCTGGTGGCCCGGACCTACGTGATGATGGACTACGACATCCCCACCGACCGGCTCCCCGAGGCCGTGCGGCACACGCCCGGCAT
Source organism: Nocardioides fonticola (assembly GCF_039536805.1). NCBI lineage: Bacteria > Bacillati > Actinomycetota > Actinomycetes > Propionibacteriales > Nocardioidaceae > Nocardioides > Nocardioides fonticola. Next base: position 38,823 of record NZ_BAAAZH010000028.1, read on the forward strand.
CGAGGGCCCGACGGTGGCCCCGCTGCACAAGGAGGGGTGGTCGGCGGTCCGCGCCATGGTGCCGCGTGAGGGGGCGCAGCGGCTCATGGACGACCTCTACGACCTCGGCGCCCGCGCGATCCTGCTGACGGACATCCATGCCTGCCGCCTCTGACGGCCTCGGCCTCGTGCTGCCGCACACCTGGCGACCGCTGGGCCCGCGCATCGTCGGCGCCATCCTCGGCGTCGGCGTCCTCGTGCTGTTCGTGGCCTCCTGGTACACCTTCCCGCCGGAGACCCGGGCGAAGTTCACGCTCTTCCAGCTGTGCACGATCTTCTTCCTCACCGGCCTCGGCGCGCTCTGCATGTACGCCCTGACCCGATCGCGCGCGGTCGCGCGGCGGGAGGGGCTCACGGTGGTCAACGGCTTCCGCAAGCACCAGCTCGCCTGGGCCCAGATCGTCGCCGTCCGGATGCCGCCCGGCGCGCCGTGGGTCACCCTCGACCTCTCCGACGGCACCACCCTGCCGCTGATGGCGATCCAGGGTTCGGACGGCGGTCGCGCCCGCGTCGCCGTCCGGCAGCTGCGGGCGCTGGCGGGCGAGCTCTCGCGCTGACCCGGGTGCCGGCCCGCGGACGTCGTCCCATCGGCACCTCCCGTCACACCGGACAGGCGGAACTGCCCGGAATCGGGCTATCGGCGGGCGATGTCGGCTGGTTTCCCCGGCCGGCCGGGGAAACTGGCCGCCGCCTCAGACCGCCCGCACCCCCCACGTCGCCGCGAACTCCTCGCCCGGCGCGAGCACGACGAGGTGCTCACCGGAGTTGAAGGCGTCGGCGGGGGCGGTCATCGGCTCGATGGCGAGCGAGCGCCGCTCGGTGGCGGGGTTGCCGCGGGCGGTGAACAGCTGGACGACGTGGTGGTGGGCGTCGAGCCAGACGGCCACCCCGGCGCCGGTGGACGGATCGCGCAGCTCGACGGTCGAGCGTCCCTCCTCGTCGCGGGCCAGATCGGTGAAGGCCGCGTCGAGGTCGAGGTCGCGGATCGGTCGCGGTACCCGGAAGTCGACCGGCGTCCCCTCCACCGACTCGCGTCCGACCGGCAGCAGCCGCTCGTCGAGCACGTAGCGCGTGCGGGCGGGCAGGAGCAGCTCCCAGTCGTCGACGAGGCCGTCGCCGACGCACAGGTAGGGGTGCGCCCCGCTGGCGTACGGAGCGCTGGAGGCGGCCTGGTTGAGCGCCGACTGGGTGACGGTCAGGCCGTCGGCCGACAGGTCGTAGACGACGGCGAGGTCGAGGGTCCAGGGGTACCCGGCCTGCGCCATGCAGCGGTACCGCAGGCTCACCGAGTGGTCGGTGTGCTCCTCGAGCGTCCAGGCGACCCAGCGGGCCAGGCCGTGGGAGGCGTTGGCACGGGCGGGCTCGGTGTGGGCGAGCTGGTAGCTCGTGCCGTCGTGGTCGTAGCGGCCGTCGCGGATGCGGTTCGGCCAGGGCATGAGGATCTGTCCGCGGCCTCCGTCGGCCATGGCGTCCTCGGGGAAGCCGGCGACCAGCGGACGGCCGTCGTGCTCGAGCACCCGCAGCGCCGCGCCGCTCTCGGTGACGACGGCGCGGTAACCGGCCGCCGCGATCTCGAACTGGTCGCCGCTGGGTGGGAGCATGCCGGTCAGCCTAGGACGATGCTGTGGTGATGATCCGGTCGGCTCGCGACCTGGTCGCCTCCTGCTCGAAGTGGCGTTCCTCGGCCTGCCACCACCGTGCGAGCGCGACGGCGGCCGCCGCGCCGTCGCGTTCCAGTCCGCGCCGGTGACGCTCCTCGACCGGCGCCTCGACCCACACCAGCAGGCTCAACAGCGGGGCCAGGCGTGCCTGGCCGCTGCCGACCCCCTCGAGCACGATCAGGGGCGCCGGCACCACGACGACGTCGTCGCCGAGCCGATCGCGGTGCCAGTCCCACCGCGCCACCCGGCCGGTGCCGCCGTCGCGGAGAGGCGCGAGCAGCTCCTCGACGAGCGGACCGACCTCGTCGAGACCGTCCCAGCCCCGGTAGAGCTCGTCGAGACGCACCACGGGCGCGCCGGCCGCATCGGCGAGGCGGTCGGCGAGGGTGGTCTTGCCCGAGCCGGACGGACCGTCGATGCCGAGCACCCGGGTCGTGCCCAGCCGAGCCGGGCGCCGACGCACGGTGTCGAGGAGGTCGTCCACCAGCCCGGGATCGAACCCGGGATAGAACCCTGGATCGAACCCGGTGCCGGCATCGGGCGGGGGTGAGGACGACGACACCCCGTCACCCTCGCACAGGTGAGGGTGACGGGGTGTCCTGTGTCGCGCGACCTCCGCTGCGGTCGCGCCGACCTCGGTGGGCTCAGGAAGCGGCCGCTGCCGCTTCGACGGCGGACCCCGAGGCCTGCTTGTTGAACCGGTCGTCGAAGTAGGGCGCCACGTCGACCTTGCCGGGCAGGAGCCCGGCGGCGGTGAACGCGTCGGCCATCTCCTGCTCGGAGTCGATGACGGACTGGTCGATCGGCACCACGCTGACCGGACGCTTCTGCACGGCCGCCTCGGTGATGGTCGGGGCGATGTCGAGCTGGGTGGCCCAGATCTTCGCCCACTCCTCGGCGTGGCTGCCGGTCCACAGCGCCGCCTTCTGGATGCGGGTGAGGAAGTCGCCGAGGGCGGCGGCCGTGGCCTTGTCGGCCAGGGCGGCGTCGGAGGCGACGTTGAAGCTGAGGCCGTTCATGACCTTGCGACCGTCGGCGAGCACGCGGGCGCCGTCCTCGAGCACGGCCTGGGAGGTGTAGGGCTCCCAGGTGGTCCAGGCGTCGAGGTGGCCGGCGCTGAACGCCGCTAGGGCGTCGGCCGGCTGCAGGTTCTGGATCTGGACGTCGGAGTAGGAGACGCCGCCCTCGTCGAGCAGGCCGAGCAGGTTGTAGTTGGCCGAGCTGCCCTCGGCCACCGCGACCTTCTTCCCGGCCAGCTGCGACACCGAGGTCAGCGAGGAGTCCTTCGGCACCAGGATGGCGTCGCCCTGACCGGTGTAGCTGGTGGCGCTGACGATCTTGAACTTGCTCTTCGCGGCGGCCGCGAAGATCGGCGGCGTGTTGCCGACCTGGCCGACGTGGACGGCGCCGGCGTCGAGGGCCTCGAGGATCGGCGGGCCGGAGGTGAACTGCTTCCACTCGATCGTGTACGGGGTGTCGTCGAGCCCGGCGGCCTTCAGCACCGCCTGCGCGCTCGTGCCGCGCTGGTCGGCCACGATGAGGGTGACCTTGGAGAGGTCGACGGTGCCGTCGGAGGACACGGCGTCCTCGTTGCCGGTCGTGTCGTCGCCGCAGGCGGTGAGGCCGGCGGCGAGGGCGAGTCCGGCGGTGGCGCCCAGCAGGCGTCGTCGGGTGATCATGCTGCTCCTTGATGATGGCGGGGCGGGGTCGGTGCGGGGGACCGGTCGTCGACCGGGGTGCGGTTCGGGTTGGGCGGCAGCGGCTGCACGCCGAGGGAGGCGAGCACCTCGTGACGCACCTGCGCGATCTCGGGGACGGCGTGGTCGCGGTCGGTGCGCGGCATCTCCAGGCGCCAGCTGCCCGCCGCCCGCCCCTCGTCGAGGACGATGAGGCGGTCGGCCAGCGCGATGGCCTCGTCGACGTCGTGGGTGACGATGAGGATGGCCATGCCGTGGCGTCGCCACAGCTCGATGACCAGCTGGTGCATCTCGATGCGGGTGAGCGCGTCGAGGGCGCTGAAGGGCTCGTCGAGCAGCAGCAGCGAGGGGTTGCGCACCAGGGCGCGGGCCAGGGAGACCCGCTGGGCCTGACCGCCGCTGAGCTGGCCGGGCCACGCGTCGAGCTTGGCACCGAGGCCGACCTCGGTGAGGGTCTCGGCCGCGAGGCGTTCGCGCTCGCCGCGCCGCGCGCTGTTGAGCAGGGCGAGGGCGACGTTGCGCTGGACCCGCTGCCAGGGCAGCAGCCGCGGTTCCTGGAAGGCGACCGCGGTGGTGCCGCGCACCTCGACCTCCTCGCGCGGGGCGGGGTCGAGGCCGGCGAGGCTGCGCAGCAGGGTCGACTTGCCGCAGCCGCTGCGGCCGAGCAGCGCCACGATCTCGCCCGGGGCGATATCGAGGTCGATGCCGCGCAGCACGTGCAGGTCGCCGAAGGAGCGGTGGTGGCCGCGCACGCGGGCGACGGGGCCGGTGGCCCCGGGTGCGTCGGGTGCGTCGGAGCCGGTGGTCTGGGCGGACGTCGCGGACGTCGCCGACGTCTCGGCGGGGCGGCGGTTCAGGAGCGCCATGCCAGCGCCCTCCTCTCGATGATGCGGACGACGCCGTCGGTGACCAGGCCGAGCACCGCGTAGACCACGAGCACCACGACGACGATGTCGGTCTGGCCGAACTCGCGGGCCTGGTTGATGAGGTAACCGAGCCCCGAGCTGGCCGCGATGGTCTCGGCGACCACGAGGGAGAGCCAGGCGATGCCGAGGCTCTGGCGCAGGCCGGTGAGGGCCGAGGGGAGCGCACCGGGCAGGACGACGTAGCGCACGCGCTGCCACCAGGTCAGCGCCATGGCGTCGGCGGCCTCGAGGATGCGCCGGTCGATGCCGCGGATGCCCGCGAGCGTGGTCAGGTAGATCGGGAACAGCACACCGAAGGCGACGAGGTAGACCTTCGGCTCCTCGCCGACGCCGAACCAGATGATGAACAGCGGTACGAGCCCCAGGTGCGGGAGCGTGCGCAGCGCCTGCATCGGCGGGTCGATGGCGTCGTCCAGGAGCCGGCTCAGGCCCGCCAGGAGGGCGAGCACGAGCCCGGTGACCAGGCCCAGGCTCAGGCCGATCGCGACCCGCTGCACTGAGATCAGGGTCTCCTGGCCCAGCGTGCCGTCGGCGATCAGGTCGCGGGCGGTGGCCGCGATCGTGGCCGGGGAGGCCATGGTGTCGGCCGAGAGCAGTCCCGCGGACGACGCGGCCTGCCACAGGGCGATGAGGATGATGGGGGAGACGAGGCGGCGTAGGAAGGTGAGCGGTGCCGACCGGCCCCGGGCCGACCCGGGGGAGCGGTGGGTGCTCCGGCGCCGGGCGGAGGAGGGGCGTGTGACCGCGGAGGCCGTCGACCCGTCGACTGTCGTGGTCATGACAAGTATGTCTAGACAACTAGTCCAGTTAGGGCAAGTCGGGCGGCGCGTCGATCAGCCCACCCCACCCACCGGGGTGGGGTGGGGTGGGGCGGTGACACGATGGAGCGATGGGAGACCACCACGGGCCGCAGGATCCGGTCGACGGGGCCCGCCGCCGCACCCTGCTGAGTCCCGCGGCGCCCGACGACACCGGGGCCAGCGACCCCGCGGTGGACGCTGCGCTGTCGGCCTTCGAGGCCGCCCCCGACGATCCCGAGCGCTACCTCGACGCCCTGGCCGCCCTGGCCGTCTCCCGCGTGCTGGTGCCCGTCGTGGCCGTGCTCGGCGAGATCGAGTACGACGAGGCCGGCCTGGCGCGGGACAAGTCCAGCGACATGGCCGCGGTGCTGCTCACCGGTGCCGACGGCCGGCGCGCGCTCCTCGCGTTCACCGGCACCGCGTCGATGGTGCGGTGGAACCCCGAGGCCCGGCCCGTGCCGGTGCCGGTCGCCCACGCCGCGCTGGCCGCCGTCCAGGAGGACGCCGCGGCGCTGCTGGTCGACGTCGCGGGCCCGGTGCGTTTCGTGGTCGAGGGGGAGGACCTCCAGGCGCTCGCCCGCGGATGGCGCATCGCCCGCCTCGGTGCGGAACGCGGCTGGATCGCCCCCGCCTGATCCCCGCCTGCCCCCGGCCGGGCTCGGCAGGTCTCCCGCCCGCTTTCGAGGATTCGCCCGGCCGGGAATCCCTCCGGTAGCATGCGGTGTTGACCGATCAGTACGTCGTGCCCCGAGCCCCGGCCCGGAGTCGGCGCACCGATCCACAAGCGGGGACAGCACGTCCGTCTCCCACCCGCATCGACCGCGAGGTCGTCGGGTCCGGTCCGAGAGCAGGGCTCTCATGAGGTGCATGCCTCGTGGTGTCTCGCTCCTGGTGGTTCCCCCGTGGTGGGGAGTCGTCCGACTGGCCTCCGCTTGCGTCACAGCGGAGGCTTTCGTGTTCTCCGGCCCGATGCAGCGAGCATCCGGCCGCGACCGCGGACTCCGACCCCATTCCCACCAGGAGGACACATCAGCACCGAGCTTCGTATCAACGACCGGATCCGCGTCGCGGAGGTCCGGCTCGTTGGCCCCAACGGCGAGACCGTCGGCATCGTCCCTACCGCCGACGCGCTCCGGCTTGCCCAGGAGGCTGACCTCGACCTCGTCGAGATCGCCCCGCAGGGCAAGCCCCCCGTGTGCAAGCTCATGGACTACGGGAAGTTCAAGTACGAGAACGCCCAGAAGGCCCGTGAGGCGCGGCGCAACCAGACGAACGTCGTCATCAAGGAGATGAAGCTTCGTCCCAAGATCGACGCGCACGACTACGAGACCAAGAAGGGTCACGTGGTCCGCTTCCTGCGCGCCGGCGACAAGGTCAAGATCACGATCATGTTCCGCGGTCGCGAGCAGCACCGCCCCGAGCTGGGCTTCCGGCTGCTCCAGCGCCTCGCGGACGACGTCTCCGAGCTGGGCTTCGTGGAGTCCTCGCCCAAGCAGGACGGCCGCAACATGATCATGGTGCTGGGCCCCCACAAGAAGAAGGCCGACGCCAAGGTCGACGCCCAGGCCGCCAAGCAGGCCAAGGCCGACGAGCGTGCCGCCGACGAGGCCGCCGAGCGCGCCGAGCGGGAGGCCGCCCACGCGGCCGGTCCCGTGGCCGCGAAGAAGGAGCGTCGTCGCTCGGAGAACCTCGACCCCGAGATCGACGCCTGACGCACAGCAGACATCGCCGCCGGCGGTGCCGACCCGGATCCGTTCCGGGCAGCACCCCGGCGGCCGCCTGAGCCGGACCGCGGAACTCCGCCCCGGCCCGACACCCGAGAAAGAGATACGAGATGCCGAAGAACAAGAGCCACTCCGGCGCCGGCAAGCGCTTCCGCGTGACCGGCAGCGGGAAGATCCTGCGCGAGAAGGCGGGCAAGCGCCACAACCTCGAGAAGAAGGCCTCGAAGGTGACGCGTCGCATGACCGGCACCACCGAGGTGGCCGCCAACGACGTCCCGCGCGCGAAGAAGCTGCTGGGTCGCTGACCCACACCCGACCCGGATCGACCCGCCGGTCGGCATCGCCCGGCAGAACACCTAGGAGTACAAGATGGCTCGCGTCAAGCGCGCAGTGAACGCCAACAAGAAGCGTCGTACCACCCTCGAGCGCGCCAGCGGCTACCGCGGCCAGCGCTCGCGCCTCTACCGCAAGGCCAAGGAGCAGGTCACCCACTCGCTGGTCTACAGCTACAACGACCGCCGCAAGAACAAGGGCAACTTCCGTCGCCTCTGGATCCAGCGCATCAACGCCGCGGCCCGCGCCCAGGGCATGACCTACAACCGCTTCATCCAGGGCCTGAACCTGGCGGGCGTCGAGGTCGACCGCAAGATCCTCGCCGACCTGGCCGTCAACGACGTCGCCGCGTTCAACGCGCTCGTCGCCACCGCCAAGGCCGCCCTGCCCGAGGACGTCAACGCGCCCAAGGTCTCGGCCTGAGCCACGACCCCGCCCCGCTGAGCGCGAGCAACGCCCGCGTCAAGCAGCTCCGGCGCCTGAGCCGCCGCTCCGAACGATCGGAGCGGCGGCTCTTCCTCGCCGAGGGCCGTAACGCCGTCGAGGCCGCCCTGGCCGCCGGCGTCGTCGAGGAGCTCCTCCTCCAGCCCGACCGGGCGCACCTGCTGCCCGACGTCCCGGACGACGTGCCGACCACCCTGGTCGACGAGCGCGCGATGAAGGCGCTCTCCGACGCCGTCAGCCCGCCGGGACTCCTCGCCCTGTGCCGCTTCCTCGACGTGCCGCCCGCGCAGGCGCTGAGCGGCGGCTGCGTGGTCATCTGCGCCCAGGTCTCCGAGCCGGGCAACGCCGGCACGGTCATCCGCACGGCCGACGCGGCCGGTGCCGGCGGCGTCGTGCTGGCCGGCGACTCCGTCGACCTCTACAACCCCAAGACCGTGCGCGCGAGCGCCGGCAGCGTCTTCCACCTGCCCGTCGCGGTCGGCATCGGCGTCGAGGACGCCGTCGCCGCGGCCCGCGCGGCCGGCTACCAGGTGCTGGCTACCGAGGCGGCCGGCGATCTCGACCTCTTCGCCGCCGACGAGGTGCTCGCGCGTCCGACCGCGTGGCTGCTCGGCAACGAGGCGCACGGCCTCGACCCGGCGATCGCGGCCCTGGCCGACCACCGGGTCTCCATCCCGATCTACGGCGCCGCCGAGAGCCTCAACCTCTCCACCGCCGCCGCGGTCTGCCTCTACGCCACCGCCCGCGCCCAGCGCGGGTGAGCCCGCGTCGCGCGACGTCGTCCTAGAGTGACGGCGTGCCCGATCCGCTCCTCGACGACCTGCCCGACGGGGTGATCGTCGCCGACGCGGCGGGCCGGGTCGTGGCGCTCTCCCGCGTCGCGGCCGCGATGCTCGACGTCGACCCCGAGGCCGCCCCCGGTCGACCGCTGGGGGAGGTGCTGCGCCTGCAGGACCAGGACGGGCGCGACTGGCTCGGCTGCAACACCCCCTACGACGGACTGGCGACGCGCACCGGCGTCCCCGAGCAGTCCTGGCTGCTGCCCGACGGCACCGAGGTGCTGGTCACCGCCAGCATCCGGCGTCCGAGCCTCGCGGTCCCGGTCGAGCGCGTCGGCATCGTGCTGCGCTCGGGCCGCGGGCGGGCCCGCCTCGACCGCGAGCGCTCCGACCTCGTCGCCACCGTCGCCCACGAGCTGCGCTCGCCGCTGACCGGCGTCAAGGGCTTCGTCCAGGTGATGCTGAACCGCTGGGACCGGCTCACCGACGAGCAGAAGAAGCTGATGCTCACCACGGTCGCCGCCGACTCCGACCGCCTGACGCGGTTGATCGCCGAACTGCTCGACGTCGCCCGCATCGACACGGGCCGGCTCCAGCTGCACGTGCGCCCGATCGACGCGGCGACCCTCACCGGTCGTGTCGTCGACGCCGCCCTCGCCTCCGGGCAGGGGGAGGTCGACCTGAACGCCGATGCCGACCTGCCGTCGCTGGGAGCCGACCCCGACAAGTTCACCCAGGTGCTCACCAACCTCGTCGAGAACGGCGTCCGGCACGGCGAGGGCCCGGTCCGGGTGCGGCTCGAGGCGGCCGAGCACGGCGGCGAGCCGGGGGTGCGCATCACCGTCGACGACCAGGGTGAGGGCATCCCGGCCGAGCTGCGGCGCACGGTGTTCACCAAGTTCTGGAAGAACGGCGCCCGCGGCGGTTCGGGCCTGGGACTCTACGTCGTCCACGGGCTGGTGCGCGCGCACGGCGGCACGATCGTCATCGACGACGCCCCCGGCGGAGGCGCCCGGATCCAGGTGTGGTGGCCGGCGTCCGACCTGGGGTGAGGGCGAGGCCGACGTCCGCCGACGGAACCGGTTCGCGCCCGGGTCGGCGCACTTCCTAAGATTGGCCGGTCGCCCGCACGGGCGACGCACCGCTTACGTGGAAGGCCGACATGTCGGGACCGAACACCCAGTACGACCCCGTGGAGGTGACCCCGTTGCAGCCGGCTGAGATCGACGCCGCCCGCGACGCCGCGCTCGCCGCCATCGCCGCCGCGGGCGACCTGGAGGAGCTCAAGCAGGTCCGGCTGGCCCACGCCGGCGACCGCTCGCCGCTGGCGCTGGCCAACCGGGAGATCGGCGCCCTGCCGCCGCAGGCGCGCAAGGAGGCCGGCCAGCGCGTCGGCCAGGCGCGCGGCGCCGTCAACCAGGCGCTCGCGGCCCGGCAGACGGTGCTCGAGGCCGAGCACGAGGAGCGGATGCTCGTCGAGGAGACCGTCGACGTCACGCTGCCGGTCGACCGTGAGCCCGTCGGCGCCCGCCACCCGCTCACCACCGGTGCCGAGCTGATCGCCGACATCTTCGTGGCCATGGGCTGGGAGATCGCCGAGGGTCCGGTCATGGAGGCGGAGTGGCTGAACTTCGACGCCCTCAACCTCGGCCCCGACCACCCGGCTCGCACCATGCAGGACACCTTCTGGGTCGCGCCCGCCGACAGCGGCGTCGTCCTGCGCACCCAGACCTCCCCGGTGCAGGCGCGCTCGATGCTCACCCGCACACCCCCGATCTACGTGGCGTGCCCCGGGCGGGTCTTCCGCACCGACGAGTACGACGCCACCCACAGCCCTGTCTTCCACCAGGTCGAGGGCCTGGCGATCGACGAGGGTCTGACGATGGCCCACCTCAAGGGCACCCTCGACCACCTCGTCTCCAGCCTCTTCGGCGAGGGCATCTCCACGCGCTTCCGGCCCTCGTACTTCCCCTTCACCGAGCCGTCGGCCGAGATGGACATGATCTGCTTCGTCTGCGGCGGTTCCGCACTCAACGCCGAGGGCACCGACGCTTGTCGCACGTGCCGCGGCGAGGGCTGGATCGAGCTCGGCGGCTGCGGTGTCGTCAACCCGCGCGTGCTCATCGCCTGCGGCGTCGACCCCGAGCGCTACACCGGCTTCGCGTTCGGCTTCGGCATCGACCGCATGCTCATGTTCCGCTCCGGCATCGACGACCTGCGCGCCTTCTGGGAGGGCGACGTCCGATTCACCACTGCGTTCGGGAGCGAGCTGTGAAGGCACCCCTGTCCTGGATCCGCGAGTTCGTCGACCTGCCGGCCGAGCTGACGACCGAGCACATCACCGACCGCCTCACCGCGCTCGGCCTCAAGCTCGAGGCGATCGAGTCGCCGGGCAGCGAGATCACCGGTCCGCTCGTCGTCGGCCGGGTGCTCACCCAGGAGCCCGAGCCGCAGAAGAACGGCAAGACCATCAACTGGTGCACCGTCGACGTCGGCGACGCCAACGGCACCGGCGAGCCCCAGGGCATCGTGTGCGGCGCCCACAACTTCGGGCCCGGCGACCTCGTGGTCGTCGTCCTGCCCGGTGGGGTGCTGCCCGGCGGGTTCGCGATCTCGGCGCGCAAGACCTACGGCCACGTGTCGTCCGGCATGATCTGCTCGGCCGCCGAGCTGGGCATCTCCAGCGACCACGACGGCATCATCGTGCTGCCCGAGGGTGTCGCCGAGCCGGGCGACGACGCCCGGCCGCTGCTCGGGCTCGACGAGGAGATCATCGAGTTCGAGATCAATCCCGACCGCGCCTACGCCCTCTCGATCCGCGGCCTGGCCCGCGAGGCCGCCCTCGGCTTCGAGGCGCCGTTCCGCGACCCGGCCGCCCGCGACACCCCTGCGGCCGACGGCGCCGGCCACCCGGTCGTCATCGACGACACCGAGGGGTGCCCGCTCTTCGTGGCCCGCACGGTCAGCGGCTTCGACCCGACCGCGCCCACGCCGGACTGGATGGTCCAGCGCATCACCGCCGCCGGCATGCGACCGATCTCGCTGGCCGTCGACATCACCAACTACGTGATGCTCGAGCTCGGCCGTCCGATCCACGGCTACGACGCCGACAAGGTCACCGGAGCGCTGCGGGTGCGCCGGGCCGAGCCCGGTGAGCGGCTCACCACCCTCGACGGCACCGAGCGCGAGCTCCACCCCGAGGACCTCGTCGTCGCCGACGACACCGGGGCGATCGGTCTCGGCGGCGTCATGGGCGGGGAGTCCACGGAGATCTCCGACACCACCACCCGCGTGCTGGTCGAGGCGGCCCACTGGGACGCCACCTCCATGTTCCGCACCGGCAAGCGGCAGCGCATCTCCTCCGAGGCCGGCAAGCGCAACGAACGAGGCGTCGACCCCGCCATCACCGAGGCCGCGGCCGACCGGGTCGTCGAACTGCTCGTCGCCCACGGCGGCGCGACCGCCGAGCCGGGCGTCACCGTCGTCGGCTCGGTGCCCGAGCGCACGGCCATCGAGACCGACGTCGACCTGCCCGCGCGCATCAGCGGCATCGCGGTCTCCGACGACGACACGGTGCGCTACCTGCGGGCCGTCGGGTGCACGGTGACCGTCGACGGCGGCCGCCTCAGCGCCGTCCCGCCGACGTGGCGCCCCGACCTCAACGACCCCTTCGACCTCGTCGAGGAGGTCGTGCGCATCGTCGGCTACGACCAGGTGCCTTCGGTGCTGCCGACCCCGAACGCCGGCCGCGGCCTGACCCGCGAACAGCGCCTGCGCCGTCGGATCGGTCGCACCCTGGCGGCGTCCGGCTGTGTCGAGGTGCTGAGCTTCCCGTTCGCGGGCGAGGCGACCTTCGACGCCCTCGGGCTGCCCGCCGACGACCCGCGCCGCAGCACGGTGCTGCTCGCCAACCCGATCTCGAGCGAGGAGCCCGGGTTCACCACGACGCTGCTGCCCGGCGTCCTGCGCCAGGCCGCGCGCAACCTCTCGCGCGGGCGCAACGGGGTCGCGCTCTTCGAGACCGGCGCCGTCGCGGTGGCCGACGGTCCCGTCAAGGCGCCGATCTACGGCGTCGACCGGCGTCCCTCCGAGGCCGAGCTCGAGGCCCTGCTGGACGCCATCCCCGCCCAGCCGCTGCACCTCGCGGTCGTGCTGGCCGGCGAGCGGGAGCCCGGCGGCTGGTGGGGCGCCGCCCGTCCGGTCGGCTGGGACGACGCCGTCGGCGTCGTGCGGCGCCTGGCCGGCGAGCTCGCCGTGCCGATCGAGGTGCGCTCGGCCTCGCTGGCGCCCTGGCACCCGGGGCGCTGCGCGGAGATCCTCACCGGCGGTGTCGTGATCGGCCACGCCGGCGAACTGCACCCGCGGGTCTGCGCCGCGTTCGGCCTGCCGGCCCGTGCGGCGGCGGTCGAGCTCGACCTCGACGTCCTGATGGCCGCCGCGCCCGCGGTGGCGCCGGCGCCGTCCTACTCCACCTTCCCGGTGGCCAAGGAGGACGTCGCGCTCATCGTGGAGGAGACGGTCACCGTCGCCGCCGTCGAGGCGGCGCTGCGCGACGGTGCCGGCGAGCTGCTGGAGTCGGTGCGCCTCTTCGACGTCTACCGCGGCGAGCAGATCGGGGAGGGTCGCAAGTCGCTGGCGTTCGCGCTGCGCTTCCGCGCCCCCGACCGCACGCTCACCGACGAGGAGACCGTGAGCGCGCGGCAGGGGGCCGTGGCGGCCGCCGCGGCTGCCACGGGTGCCGTGCAGCGCGCCTGATCCGAGGGGCGCGGCCCGACGCGCGCGAGGGTGCGGCCGGCGGTCACTCGATCGCCGGCCGCACCGCCGCCTCGAACGCGGCGATCGCGTCCGGATCACCGGTGCGGCGGACGGCGTCGTCCGGCAGGCGCTTCCAGAGCCAGCGGTCGACGACCGACGCCGGACCGCTGATCGCGGCGACGGCGTCGAGCGGTTCCCGTGGATCGAGCAGGAGGACGTGCGGTCCGCTGAGGTCACGGCCGTCGGCGCGGACGCCGGAGAGCGAGCCGGGCTGGGTCCACCACGTCGTCCCGGTGTCGGTGAGATGCACCGCGACCACGCCGCAGACCGGTGTGAAGTCGATCCCCGCGGGCGGGAGTCCGCCGTACATGACGTCGAGGGCCTCGGCCACGCCGTCGTCGGCCAGGGCCGGATGCGGTTCGGTGACCGGCAGGCCGGCCGTCAGCTCGGCGTCCACACGATGGATCAGCGCCTCGTGCGCCTGACGCCGCAGGGTGAACCCGACGGTCTGCTCCGCCGCCCACGACCACGCCGGTTCGCCCGGGTCGGCGTCCTGGAGTTCTCGCCGCAGCGCGGCGCTCGCCTCGGTGAAGGCCGCCAACAGCGCCGTCCGGCCCTCGGGGCGCGTTCCGGCGGCCTCGACCGGCTCGGCGGGCCGGGTGCGCACGACCTCGGCCCAGAACCGCTGCACCTCGGTGAGGTGCCACAGCAGGTCGTCGGCGGACCAGTCGGGACAGGTCGGGACGACGGCCCCGGAGGGCGCAAGCGCCACCGCCTCGGCGAACCGGGCCGACTCGTCGTGGAGGGCGGTCAGGTACAGCTCAGGGGAAGGACGCACCCCGGCACCCTAGGCACGGTGCCGGTTCGGCGGCCACGCGATAACGGGCGGGTGCCGCTACAGCCGGCTCGCGGCGTCGCGGTCGAGGAACCAGACGGTCTCGTCCTCGCCGCGGACCCCCGCGGCCGGGACGTCGACCCGGCTCGGCGTCGGGTCGGCGAGCGCGGCGGCCACGGCGTCGGCCTTGCCCTCGCCGCTCACCAGGAACCAGACGCTGCGACTGCGGGCCAGCGCCTCGAAGGTGAAGCTGATCCGCTCCGGCGGCGGCTTGGGGGAGTCGTGCACCGCGACCGCGATGTGATCGGTCAACGCGGCGTCGGGGTGGTGCGGGAACAGCGAGGCGATATGGGCGTCGGGGCCGACGCCGAGCATCAGCAGGTCGAACCCGCCCGAGCCGTGCTCGCGGACCGCCTGCTCGAAGGCTGCGGCCGCGGCGTCGACATCGGCGACGTCGTCGGTCGAGGGCATCGCATGGATGCGGTGCGCCGGCACCCCGAGCGCGTCGAGGAAGGCCGCGCGGGCCTGACCCTCGTTGCGGTCGGGGGAGTCGGCGGACACGAACCGCTCGTCGCCCCACCAGAAGTCGACCGCACCCCAGTCGACGCCCGAGGCGTCGGCGATGACCGCGATCTGGCGGTGGATGGCCTCGGCGATGGTGCCGCCGGTCAGGCAGATCTGCGGGACGTGCCCCGACGCCTGCGCCTGGTGGATGCGGTCGAGGAGCTCCCCGGCGACCGCGTGGGCGAGGGTGTCGGCGTCGGGGTGGACCTCGATGCGCGGCTCGGCGCTCATCGGCCGGCCTTCTTCGCGGTGGCCTTCTTCGCGGCGGTCTTCTTGGCGGCGGTCTTCGGGGCCGCCTTCTTCGCCGTCGTCCTCTTGCCAGCGGTCTTCGTGGCGGTCTTCGTCAACGCCCGCACGGTCGCGGCGTAGACGTCGTCCTCGTCGAGACGGCGCAGCTCCTCGGCGAGCAGCTCGTGCGGGGTGCGGCGCTTGAGCGCGATCGGCCGATCGGGGTGGGCCGGGGTGGCGAAGGTCGCCAGTCGTCCGTCGGTGCGGGTGATGCGCACCGGGCCCGATCGGGTGGTGAGCTCGACCTCGGTCAGACCGGGGCCGTCGGAGACGGTGCGCTCCACCGGCACCTTGAGGCGATCGGCGAGCCAGGCCACCAGCAGGTCGGCGCTGGGGTTGATGCGTTCGGCGCTCACCCGGGCCGCGGTGACCTTGGCCGGCGACTGGTCGAGTGCCGCCGCCAGGAGCGCCCGCCACGGCGTGAGCCGGGTCCAGGCGAGGTCGGTGTTGCCGCGGGTGTAGGCGGTGCACTGCGTGTGCAGTGCCTGCGCCCGTGCCTTGGTCGCGGCGGCGGAGTCGGTGATGCGGCGCTGGGCCAGCGCCCCGAGCGGGTCGGACGCCGGGTCGGCGGGCGCGTCGACGGGCCACCACACGACCACCGGGGAGTCGGGCAGCAGCAAGGGCAGGACGACGGACTCGGGGTGCTTCGCGGCCTCCCCGGTGAGCCGGATCAGCGCGGTCTCGCCGGCCCAGCCGTCGCCGATGCCGACCTGGGCGTTGACCCGGCCCGCGCCGCGGCCGTTGCCGAGGATGACCCCCAGCACCCGCGCGGGGTGCTCCTGGGAGGCCTCGCGTGCGGTCTCCATGGCCTGGGTGGCCTGCTCCTCGTCGACGACGAAGACGAGGGTCAGCACCATGCCCATCGCCGGGGAGCCCGCCCGGGTGCGAGCGCGGACGAACTCCGCGGCGATCGCGGCGGAGGTGGTGTCGGTCAGTTCGATCATGAGGTCCTCCCCGGCGTCACGGACGCCGCCACACCCGTCCGTCGCGGGCGAGCATCTCGTCGGCCGATGCCGGCCCCCATCCGCCCGAGGCGTACTCCTCGGGACGGCCCTTCGCGGCCCAGTGCTCGAGGATCGGGTCGAGGATCCGCCAGGAGAGCTCGACCTCCTCGTGCTGGGGGAACAGCGGCGGGTCACCCAGCAGGACGTCGAGGATCAGCCGCTCGTAGGCCTCGGGCGATGCCTCGGTGAACGATCCGCCGTAGGCGAAGTCCATGGTGACGTCGCGGATCTCCATGGCCGTGCCCGGCACCTTCGAGCCGAACCGCAGCGTGACGCCCTCGTCGGGCTGGATGCGGATCACCAGCGCGTTCTGGGTGAGGTCCTCGACCGCCGTCTGGCTGAACGGCTGGTGCGGCGCCTTCTTGAACACGACGGCGACCTCGGTGACGCGGCGCGCCAGCCGCTTGCCGGTGCGCAGGTAGAACGGCACGCCCGCCCAGCGCCGGTTCTCCACGTGCAGCGTGATCGCAGCGAACGTCTCGGTGGTCGAGCGGGCTGCGATGCCGTCCTCCTCGAAGAACCCGGGCACCTTGACGCCGCCGGCCCAGCCGCCCGCGTACTGGCCGCGGGCGGTGGTGAGGTCGAGACGGCGGGGGAGCGAGACCGAGGAGAGCAGCTTCTGCTTCTCCAGGCGCAGCGCGTGGGCGTCGAAGGACGTCGGCTCCTCCATCGCGACGAGCGCCATCAGCTGGAGGAGGTGGTTCTGGATGACGTCGCGGGCCGCGCCGATGCCGTCGTAGTAGCCGGCCCGGCCGCCGATGCCGGCGTCCTCGGCCATCGTGATCTGCACGTGGTCGACGAAGTTGCCGTTCCACAGCGGCTCGAACATCTGGTTGGCGAAGCGCATCGCCAAGATGTTCTGCACCGTCTCCTTGCCGAGGTAGTGGTCGATGCGGAAGATCGTCTCGGGCGGGAAGACGGCGTCGAGGGCGGCGTTGAGCTCCTGCGCGGAGGCGAGGTCGTGGCCGAACGGCTTCTCGATCACGACCCGGCGCCACGCGTCGGGGTGCCGGGACGGCGCGTCGGTGAGGCCGTGCTCCTTCAACTGCTGGGTCACCGTGCCGAAGGCGCCCGGCGGGATGGCGAGGTAGAAGGCGTGGTTGCCGTCGGTGCCGCGCACCTCGTCGAGCTCCTCGATGGTGTGCCGCAGCCGCTCGAAGGCCTCGTCGTCGTCGAAGGAGCCGGGCACGAAGCGGAACCCCTCGGCGAGCTGGCGCCACACCTCCTCGCGGAACTCGGTACGCGCGTACTGCTTGACCGAGTCGTGCACGATCTGCGCGAAATCCTGGTCGGCCCAGTCGCGCCGGGCGAAGCCGACGAGGCTGAAGCCGGGCGGCAGCAGGCCGCGGTTGGCGAGGTCGTAGATCGCCGGCATGACCTTCTTGCGGGAGAGGTCGCCGGTGACGCCGAACAGCACCAGGCCGCACGGGCCGGCGATGCGGGGGAGTCGACGATCCTGGGGATCGCGGAGCGGGTTGCCCGAGACGGCCATCAGTCCTCCTGGCGTCGGTGCCGGTGGTAGTAGTCGATGAGGGCGCGGGTGGAGGCGTCCTGCTGGGCGAGCGCCTCGGCATCGCCCGCGATGGCCGGTCCGACCTGCTGGGCGAGCTGCTTGCCGAGCTCGACGCCCCACTGGTCGAAGCTGTCGATGCCCCAGACGATTCCCTGGGTGAAGGTGATGTGCTCGTAGAGCGCCACCAGCTGCCCGAGCACCGACGGCGTCAGCTCGGGGGCGATGATCGAGGTGCTGGGTCGGTTGCCGGGGAAGACCCGGGCCGGGACGACGGCCTCGGCCACGCCCTCCGCGCGCACCTCCTCGGCGGTCTTGCCGAACGCGAGCGCCCGGGTCTGGGCCAAGAAGTTGGCGAGGAACAGCTCGTGCACGTCGGTGTCGCCGTCGCGCAGCGGATGGGCCGGGTTGGCGACGGTGATGAAGTCGGCCGGCACGAGCCGGGTGCCCTGGTGGATCAGCTGGTAGAAGGCGTGCTGGCCGTTCGTGCCGGGCTCGCCCCAGAAGATCTCGCCGGTGTCGGTGGTGACCGGCGAGCCGTCCCACCGCACCCCCTTGCCGTTCGACTCCATCGTCAGTTGCTGGAGGTAGGCCGGGAAGCGGTGCAGCAACTGGGCGTAGGGCAGTACGGCGTGGCTCTGGGCACCGAGGAAGTTGGTGTACCAGACGTTCAGCAGCCCCATCAGCAGCGGCACGTTGCGCTCGGGCGGGGCGGTGCGGAAGTGCTCGTCGAGGGTGTGGAACCCGGCCAGCATCTCGGCGAAGCGTTCCGGACCGATGGCCAGCACCAGCGAGGTGCCGATGGCGGAGTCGAGGGAGTACCGGCCGCCGACCCAGTCCCAGAAGCCGAAGGCGTTGGCCGGGTCGATGCCGAAGTCGGCGACCTTGTCCAGCGCCGTCGACACGGCCACGAAGTGCTGCGCGACCGCGTCGGCCTCGGACGCCTCACCGAGCCGGTCAGCCAGGCCCTCGAGCAGCCAGGTGCGGCAGAGTCGGGCGTTGGTGAGGGTCTCCAGGGTGCCGAAGGTCTTGCTGGAGACGATGAACAGCGTCGTCGCCGGGTCGAGACCGGCCAACGTGGTGGCGGCGTCGGTGGGGTCGATGTTGGAGATGAACCGGCACTCGGGGCCCTCGCCGCGGAACGGCTCGAGCGCCTCGTAGGCCATGACGGGCCCGAGGTCGGAGCCGCCGATGCCGATGTTGACGACCGTGCGGATGCGCTCGCCGGTGACGCCGGTCCAGGCTCCGCTGCGGACGCGCCGCGCGAAGTCGTAGATGCGCTCGAGGACCTCGTGGACGCCGGCGACGACGTCGCGGCCCTCCACCTCCAGGTGTGCGTCGACCGGCAGCCGCAGGGCGGTGTGCAGGACGGCGCGGTCCTCGGTGACGTTGACCCGCTCACCGGCGAACATCGCCTCGCGGCGCTCGGCCACCTGCACCTGCTCGGCCAGTGCCAGCAGCGCGGCGAGCACCTCGTCGGTCAGCAGCGCCTTGGAGAGGTCGACGTGGAGATCGCCCGCGACGTGGGTCAGGCGCGCGACCCGGTCGGGGTCGGCGGCGAACCAGCCGCGCAGGTCGGGTTCGAAGTGCTCGGCGAGCGCCGCGAGCTGCGACCAGGCCGGTGTCGACGTGGGATCCACCGGCGTGGCGGTCACCGGGCCGCCGCCTCCATCTGGCCGCGGACGGTCTCGACGAGCTCGCGCCAGGAGTCGACGAACTTCGAGACGCCCTCGTCCTCGAGGGTGAGGAAGACGTCGTCGAGGTCGATGCCGACGCCGGTGAGCGCGTCGAAGACGCCCTGCGCCTCGGCGGCGGTGCCGGTGACGGTGTCGCCGTGCACCTCGCCGTGGTCGGCGACGGCGTCGAGGGTCTTCTCCGGCATCGTGTTGACGGTGCCGGCGACGACCAGCTCGGTGACGTAGAGCGTGTCGGAGTAGTCGGGGTTCTTCACACCGGTGGAGGCCCACAGCGGACGCTGGGGGTTGGCGCCGGCGTCGGCGAGCTGACGCCAGCGGTCGCTGGCGACGACCTCCGCGTAGGCGGCGTAGGCGAGCCGGGCGTTGGCGACCGCGGCCTTCCCGCGCAGCCCGAGCGCCTCCTCGGATCCGATGGCCTCCAGGCGCTTGTCGATCTCGCTGTCGACCCGGGAGACGAAGAACGAGGCCACCGAGTGGATGCTCGCCAGGTCGAGACCGGCGTCGCGTGCCTGCTCCAGGCCGGTGAGGTAGGCGTCCATCACGGCGCGGTAGCGCTCGACGCTGAAGATCAGGGTGACGTTCACCGAGATGCCCTGGGCGATGACGGCGGTGATCGCCGGGATGCCCTCGCGGGTGGCGGGGATCTTGATCAGCGCGTTGGGCTGGTCGACCGCCTGCCACAGCGCCTGGGCCGAGGCGATGGTGCCCTCGGTGTCGGTGGCCAGGGTCGGCTCGACCTCGATGGAGACCCGGCCGTCGGCGGGCGTGGCGTCGTAGACCGGCCGCAGCAGACCGCACGCGTTGCGGACGTCTTCGGTGGTGAGCTCGAAGATCACCCGGTCGACGTCGTGGCCCTCGGCCACGAGCTTGCGCACCTGCTCGTCGTAGCGCTCACCGTCGGCGATCGCCCCGGCGAAGATGGTCGGGTTGGTGGTGACACCGACGACGGACTTCTCCCGCACCAGGTCGGTGAGGTTGCCGGTCTCGATGCGCTCGCGCGACAGGTCGTCGAGCCAGATCGAGACGCCCGCGTCCGCCAGCTCCTTCAGTCGATCGCTCATGGTGGTCGTTCCCTCCTGCGTACGTGATGGTGCCGGTGGTGGAGCGGACGCCGGGATCGCCGGCGTCCGCCGGGGTGCTGGTTTCAGCCCGAGACCGAGGTGAGGCTGTCGCGCGCGGCGGCGACCACGGCCTCGGTGGTCAGGCCGTACTCCTGGTACAGGCGCTGGTAGTCGGCGGAGCCGCCGAAGTGGTCGATGGAGACGATGCGCCCCAGGTCGCCGACGTACTCCCGCCAGCCCTGACGGACGCCGGCCTCGACCGAGACCCGGGCCCGCACCGACGGGGGCAGCACGGAGTCGCGGTAGGCCTGGTCCTGCGCCTCGAACCACTCCAGGCAGGGCATCGAGACCACCCGGGCGTCGACGCCCTCCTCGGCGAGCTTCGCGCGTGCCTCGACCGCGATCTGCACCTCCGAACCGGTGGCCATGAGGATGACGTCGGGCGTGGCCTCGGCGTCGATGAGCACGTAGGCGCCCTTCGCGACGCCCTCGGTGGTGGCGAAGGCCTGCTCGCCGCGCGGGAAGACCGGCACGTTCTGGCGGGTCAGCGCCAGCGCGGCCGGACGGTCGGTGTGGCCGAGCAGGGTGAGCCAGGCGGCGGCCGTCTCGTTGGCGTCGGCGGGCCGGATGACGTCGAGACCCGGCATCGCGCGCAGCGCCGCGAGGTGCTCGATCGGCTGGTGGGTCGGACCGTCCTCGCCCAGGCCGATGGAGTCGTGGGTCCACACGTAGGTGACCGGCACGCCCATGAGCGCGGCCACGCGGACCGCGCCGCGCATGTAGTCGGAGAAGGTCATGAAGGTGCCGCCGAAGACGCGGGTCAGGCCCGAGACGGCGATGCCGTTCATGATCGCGCCCATCGCGTGCTCGCGGATGCCGAAGTGGAGCACCCGGCCCTGGAGCGGGTCGGTGGTCCAGTCATGCGTGCCGCCGTCGACCGGGCCGACCGAGGGGACGCCGTTGATGGTGGTGTTGTTCGAGCCTGCGAGGTCGGCCGAGCCGCCCCACAGCTCGGGCATCACCGGAGCGAGGGCGTTGATCACCTTGCCGGACGCCGACCGGGTGGCCACGCCCTTGGCGTCGGCCTCGAAGGTCGGCAGCGCAGTGGCCGCCTCGGCCGGCAGCGCGCGGGCCTTGAGGCGGTGCAGCAGCTGCTCGCGCTCGGGGTTCGCCTCGGCCCAGGCGCGGTACTTCCCGTCCCACTCCTTGCCGGCGGCGGCCCCGCGCTCGCGCAGCGACCGGGTGTGGGCGAGCACCTGCTCGGGCACCTCGAAGTGCTGCTCGGGGTCGAAGCCGAGCACCTTCTTCGTCGCCGCGACCTCCTCAGCGCCCAGCGCACTGCCGTGCGCGGCCTCGGTGCCCTGGGCGTTCGGGGCGGGCCAGGCGATGATCGTGTCGAGCACGATGAGGGAGGGCTTGTCGGTGACCGCGCCGGCGGCCGTGATCGCGTCGTGCAGTGCGTGGACGTCCTCGCGGTACTCGGTGCCGCCGTTGGTCCAGTCGACGGTCTGCACGTGCCAGCCGTAGGCCTCGTAGCGCGCGGCGACGTCCTCGGTGAAGGAGATGTCGGTGTCGCCCTCGATCGAGATGCGGTTGCGGTCGTAGACGACCGTCAGGTTGCCGAGCTTCTGGGTGCCCGCGATCGAGCTGGCCTCGCCGCTCACGCCCTCCTGGAGGTCGCCGTCCGAGCACAGCACGTAGACGTGGTGGTCGAAGAGCGACTCGCCCTCGGGGGTCTCGGGGTCGAGCAGGCCGTGGATGCGACGGGCGGCCATCGCCATGCCGACCGCGTTCGCGACACCCTGGCCGAGCGGGCCGGTGGTGACCTCGACGCCGGCGGTGTGGCCGAACTCGGGGTGGCCCGGGGTGCGGCTGCCCCACGTGCGCAGCGCCTTGATGTCCTCGATCTCCAGCCCGAAGCCGCCGAGGTAGAGCTGCGTGTACAGCGTGATGCTGGAGTGGCCGCACGACAGCACGAAGCGGTCGCGGGCGATCCACTGCGGGTCGGCCGGGTCGTGGCGCATGACCTTCTGGAAGAGCAGGTAGGCCGCGGGGGCCAGGCTCATCGCCGTCCCGGGGTGGCCGTTGCCGACCTTCTGGACGGCGTCCATCGCCAGGACGCGGGCCGTGTCGACGGCCAAGGCGTCGAGGTCGGTCCACTCGAGCGGGGCGGGAGAGGTCACAGGGTTCCTTCCAGGGCTGACCGGGTGCGTGGGAGGCCATGGGCGTCGGCAGCCGTGGGTGGCAGGAGTCGCATGGCGGGCGATTCCGAGCCTACTGTCAGCCGCGGCTAGACTCACAAGCGTCCCGGGCACACCCCGTGCCCGCACTGCGGTGAGGAATTCAGTGACGTACGTCGGCGAGCACGCCTCCTCCGAGCCGTTCGTCGGCGGAGACGGCGCGGAGTCGTCGACGGACCCCCGCCCTGCGGGTGAGGAGCTGCCGGGTCGCAAGACCTGGAAGGACGTCGTGGCCGCCTACGTCGGCCTCACCAAGCCCCGCGTCATCGAGCTGCTGCTGCTCACCACCGTGCCGGTGATGTTCTTCGCCGCGCGCGGGGTGCCCGAGCTCGGGCTGGTCGTCGCCACCGTGATCGGCGGCACGTTCTCGGCGGGTTCGGCCTCGGTCTTCAACTGCGTCTACGACCGCGACATCGACGAGCAGATGCGCCGCACGCGACGTCGCGCGCTGCCCCGCCACATCGTCAGCCCGCGGGCCGCGCTGGTCTTCGGCGTCGTCCTCGGGGTGCTCTCGACGGTGGTGCTCTACGCCTTCGTCAACCCGCTCTCCGCGCTGCTGTCGGTGGCGGCCAACGCGTTCTACGTGTTCGGCTACACGATGCTGCTCAAGCGCCGCACGACCCAGAACATCGTCTGGGGCGGGATCGCCGGCTGCTTCCCCGCCCTCATCGGCTGGACCGCCGTCACCGGCGAGCTCGCCTGGACCCCCGTCGTCCTGTTCCTGGTGGTCTTCTTCTGGACCCCGCCCCACACGTGGGCGCTCGCGCTGCGCTACCGCGAGGACTACCGCAACGTCGACGTGCCGATGCTCCCCGTCGTCGCCTCGGCCGCCGAGGTCGGACGCCAGATCGTCATCTACAGCTGGGTGATGGTCGCGACCTCCCTGGCCCTGTGGCCGATCGCCGATACCGGCCCGGTCTACCCGATCGCCGCCGTCCTCCTGGGGGCTGCGTTCCTGGTCGAGGCGCACCGCATGTGGGCCCGCTCACGACGCAGCGAGGAGCTGAGCGTCATCTCCCCGATGCGCCTGTTCCACTCCTCGAACCTCTACCTGTCGCTGCTCTTCGTCGCCGTCGCGCTCGATCCGCTGTTGCGGTTCTGAGGGCGGGGTCTGTTCCCCGGCTGACCGGGGAAACCTGCAGCCGGCCCTCAGCCCCGCTCCACCGGATGCCGCACGGCGAGCAGCGCCCAGGTCATCACGGCGATGAGGACGCCGGCACCGAGCATGTGGGCGCCGACGAGGATCTCCGGCAGGCCGGTGAAGTACTGCACGAAACCGATCGCGCTCTGGGCGACCTCCACCACGAGGAGCACCACCGCGGCCCGACGGGCCACTCCGTCGCCGAGCAGGACGGCCAGGGCCAGCAGGCCGATGGAGAGGCCGATGAAGAGCATCACGACGTCGGCGTGCAGTTGGCTGAGTTGGAGCGGGTCCAGGCCGTTGCGGGGGGCGTCGGCGTCGCCCGCGTGCGGGCCGCTGCCGGTGACCACGGTGCCGACGTAGAGCACCACCCACGCCATCGCGAACGTCGCCCAGGCGAGCGCGGTCACCGGTCCGCCGCGCGGTGCGGGAAGCGGTCCGGGCAGCAGTCGCAGGAACAGGACGGCGACCGCGGTGATCACCATCGAGAGCATCAGGTGCAGCGAGACGACCCACGGGTTGAGGTCGGTGAGCACGGTGATGCCGCCGATGACGGCCTGGAAGGGGATGCCCAGCGCCATCGCGATCGCCAGCACGCGCAGGTCGCGGCGCCGGCTCGACCAGGCCGCGACGACGGTCGCGATCGCGATCGCGACGAGCACGAACGTCAGCAGCCGGTTCCCGAACTCGATGGCCGCGTGCACGCTGTACGCGCCGTGCGGGGTGTACCCCTCGTCGGTGCAGCGCGGCCAGGTGGGGCAGCCCAGCCCCGACCCGGTCAGCCGGACGGCGCCGCCGGTCACGACGATGCCGATGTTGGCCACGATGGAGGCCCAGGCCGTCAGCGGCAGGAAGCGCGCCAGCGGCCCGGGCTCGCGCCGGGACGGGCCGGCGGGCGGGGTGTCGGTGCGAGCGGTGCGGTCGGTGAGGCTCACGTGCGGGTCACTCCCACTTGAAGGTGCGGGCGGTCAGCGCCGTGCCGAGCGCGGCCCAGGCCGCGAGCACGAGCAGGTGGGTCCAGGCGATCGACCCGTCGAGGAACGCGGCCCGCATCGCCTGGCCGAGCGCGCCTGAGGGCAGCCAGCTGACGGCGTCCCCGAAGGCGCCGTAGGCCGAGGCCGGCAGGACGACGGCGCCGCCGGCCATGAGCAGCAGGTAGACGAGGTTGGCGGCCGCGAGGGTCGCCTCGGCGCGCAGGACGCCGGCCACGAACAGCCCGAGGGCCGCGAAGGCGAAGGTGCCGAGGACGGCGGCGAGCAGCGCTCCCACGAACGCGGCTGGTGCGGTGTCCGGGTTCCAGCCCAGCGCCAGGCCGACGCCGCACACGACGACGATCTGGACGACCTCGACCAGCAGCAGGGCCAGGGCCTTCCCGGCCAGCAGTCCGACGCGAGGCAGCGGCGAGGCGCCGAGCCGCTTGATGACGCCGTAGCGGCGTTCGAAGCCGGTGGCGATGGCCAGGGAGGTGAACGAGGTCGACATGACCGCGAGGGCGAGCACGCCGGGGGTGAAGACGTCGACGGGCGGGTGGGACAGGTCCAGGCCGATGCTGTCCGAGCCCTGCACGCCGCCGATCAGCACGATGACCGGGATGACGACGGCGAGCAGCAGCTGCTCGCCGTTGCGCAGCATGAGCCGGGCCTCCATCGAGGCCTGGGCGAGCACCTGCCGGGCGAGCGGCGCGGCGCCGGGGCGCGGCGCGAACGCACCGGCGGTGACGGCGGACGTCGTCTGGGTCACGGTTGGAGCTCCCGTCCGGTGAGCTCGAGGAAGACGTCCTCGAGGGTGCGCTGTCCCAGGGTGAGCGACTCGGGCAGGACGCCCTGCTCGTCGCACCATCCGGAGACCTTGGCGAGGGTCGAGGCGTCGGCGGGTCCGCTCACGACCAGGCTGAGCTCGTCGAGGGCGGTCACCTCGATGTCGGGTCCGAGCGCGGCGCGCAGCGACTCCGGCGCGCCGGGCGGGAACGGCTTGGTGACGACTAGGCGGATGGTGGTCGAGGCCCCGCCGCGCGTGAGCGCGATGGGGGAGCCGGAGGCGATGAGCCGCCCGTGGTCGACGATGTGGATGTGGTCGGCGAGCCGCTCGGCCTCGTCCATGTAGTGCGTGGTCAGCACGACGGTGACGCCGTCGGCGCGCAGCTCCTGCAGCAGTTTCCACGTCGTGCGGCGGGCCTGCGGGTCCATGCCCGCGGTCGGCTCGTCGACGAAGACCAGCTCGGGTCGCCCGACGATCGCCATCGCCAGACCGAGGCGCTGCTGCTGCCCGCCGGAGAGGCGGCGGTACGGCGTCCGTCCGCACTCGTGCAGCCCGAGACGGTCGGCGAGCATGCCGATGTCGAGGGGGTCGGAGTGCAGCTTGGCCACATGGGCGAGCATCTCCAGCGCGCGCGCCCCGCTCCACGCCCCGGAACCCTGGAGCATCACCCCGATGCGGGGGAGGAGCGCGCGACGGTCGCGCACGGGGTCGAGCCCGAGCACGCGCACGCTACCGGACTGCGGCTTGCGAAAGCCCTCGCAGGTCTCGAGCGTGGTGGTCTTGCCGGCGCCGTTGGGGCCGAGGACGGCGGTGATGCTCGCCCGTTCGACGGTGAGTGAGAGACCGTCGACGGCGACCTTGTCGCCGTAGCGCATCACGAGGTCGTCGACGACGACGGCGAGGTCGGCGTCGTGCACGCCTCCAGTCTAGGGAGCCCGGGCCAGCGTCCCGGCGGCCGGGTCGATCGGCTCCCCGAGGCCGCGGGAGCCGTCCGCGGGCCTGCGCCTAGGCTTCGGGCGTGACCTGGTGGTTGACCGCGATCGTCCTGCTCATCGCCGCCGTGGCGATGGTGCTGACCGTGCTGATGCTCGTGCGAGACGAGAGCCCGCCGAGCGACCGCTACTTCGTCGTGCTGGGCGTGCTGCTCCTCGCCCTGCTGGTGCAGGCGATCGGCGGGTGCGTCGCGCTGGCGAACACCGATCGCGACGTCGAGGGGGTCACGTTCGTGGCCTACCTGTTCACCGCCCTGCTCGTCGTCCCGGTCGGGGCCGCCCTCGCCCTGGTCGAACGCAGCCGGTGGGGCACGGGAGTGCTCGTGGTCATGCTGCTCACCGTCGTCGCCTGCGAGGCGCGGCTGCACAGCCTGTGGGGTGCGGCATGAGCGCGCCGGAGGCCTCGACGGACGACGCCCGACCGCGCCTCGGCGCCGGCCCCGGCCGCATCCTCGTGGCCGTCTACGGCGTGTTCGCGGTGGCCGCGACCGGCCGCTCCCTCACCCAGCTCGGCCTGGACGCCGGCAAGGCGCCGCTGGCCTACTCGCTCTCCCTGGTCGCCGCGATCGTCTACCTCGTCGCCACCACCTGCCTCCTGCGCGGTGGCCGCACGGCATGGTGGATCGCGCTGGTCGCCTGCTCGATCGAGGCGGTCGGGGTGCTGGTGGTCGGCACGCTCACCTACGTCGACACCGCCCTGTTCCCCGACAAGACCGTCTGGTCGCACTTCGGTCAGGGCTACGGCTTCCTGCCCCTCGTGCTGCCGTTCTGCGGCCTTGTCTGGCTCCGGGCCACCCGGCAGGCTTCCTGAGGTGAGCAGCCACCCCAGCACCCGACACGTCGTCCCCACCCCCGACGGCCGCGAGCTCGAGGTGCTCCTCGGCGGCGACCCCGACGGCGTCCCGCTGGTGTACCACCACGGCACGCCGCAGGCGGCCTGGCCGTCCCCGCTGCTGGAGGACGCCGCCGCGCAGGTGGGCCTGCGCACGGTGTGCTTCTCGCGACCCGGCTACGGCGACTCGACGCCCCGCTCGGCCTGGCAGCCGATCGCCGACGACCCCGCCGACACCGTGACGGTCCTCGACGCTTTCGGACTGGGGGAGTTCCTGACCCTCGGCTGGTCGGGCGGCGGTCCGCGCGCGCTCGCCTGCGCCGCGGTGCTGGGGGACCGCTGCCTGGCCGCCGCGTCCGGGGTCGGCGTCGCGCCGCACGTCGGCTTCCCCGGCGACTTCCTGGCCGGGATGGGGGAGGAGAACGTCGTCGAGTTCGGTGCGGCCTTCCGGGGCGAGGAGGCCTTGCGCGCCCTGCTGGAGGAGTGGCACCCCGGGTTCGCCGCACTGACCGCGGAGAACCTCGTCGAGGGCATGGGCGACCTGCTGCCCGAGCCCGACAAGGCCGTCCTCACCGACGCCTTCGCCGAGGAGATGGCAGCGACCTTCCGGCATGCGCTGAGCCGCGGCATCGAGGGTTGGCTGCACGACGACCTCGCCTTCGTCGCGCCGTGGGGGTTCGAGCCGGCGCAGATCCGGCGCCCCGTCGCGCTGTGGCAGGGCCGGCTCGACCGGATGGTCCCGTTCGCGCATGCGGAGTTCCTGGCGGCCTCGATCCCGGGTGCCCGGGTGCACTTCACCGAGGAGGACGGCCACCTCTCCCTGATGACCCGGATGCCGGAGATCCTGACCGAGCTGCGCGAGCTCGGCGGGGTGTGACGACCCCCACGTACCCGACCCCCGCCGAGTTAGGGCACCCTTCCTTGAAGGCCCCGAAACATTAACGGCACACTGATGTTGTGGAATTCGAGGCGGGTGACCGGACGACGCGCCAGCGCGTCGCGCGCTGCCTCCTCCACGACGGCCCGCTCACCGCGGCCGCCATCGCCGAGCGTCTCGACCTGACCGCGGCCGCCGTCCGCCGTCACCTCGACCAGCTGCTCGAGGACGGCGCGGTCGAGGCCCGCGACCCCCGCCCGATCGCGGGCGCCCGCGGCCGTGGCCGCCCGGCCAAGGTCTTCGCGCTCACCGACGCCGGCCGCGAGGGCTTCGACCAGCAGTACGACGACCTCGCCGTCCAGGCGCTGCGCTTCCTCGCCGAGACCGGCGGCCAGCCCGCGCTGCGGGAATTCGCCGAGCGCCGCGTGGCGTTCATCGAGGAGCGGTTCCCCCACGTGCAGGCGTCCGACCCGAGCCTGAGCCCCGCCCAGGTGCTCGCCCGGGTCTTCACCGACGAGGGGTACGCCGCGAGCGTGCGGGCCCTCCCGGTGTCCGTGGCCGCCGCGGGCGAGCAGCTGTGCCAGCAGCACTGCCCCGTCAGCCACGTCGCCCACGAGTTCCCCGAGCTGTGCGAGGCCGAGACCGCGGCGATCAGCCGCGTGCTCGACCGCCACGTGCAGCGCCTCGCCACCATCGCCCACGGCGACGGCGTGTGCACCACCTGCATCCCGGACCCCCAGCGGACCACCGATGAGAGGAAGAAGGTCGTCTCATGACCTCGATCGAAGAGTTGAACCCCGAGCTGAAGGGGATCGGCCGTTACGACTTCGGCTGGGCCGACCCCGACGTCGCGGGTGCTGAGGCCAAGCGCGGCCTCGACGAGGAGGTCGTGCGCGACATCTCGGCGAAGAAGGGCGAGCCCCAGTGGATGCTCGACCTGCGGCTCAAGGGCCTCAAGCTCTTCCACCGCAAGCCCATGCCCACCTGGGGTTCTGACCTCTCGGGCATCGACTTCGACAACATCAAGTACTTCGTGCGGTCCTCCGAGAAGCAGGCGCAGTCCTGGGAGGACCTCCCCGAGGACATCAAGAACACCTACGACAAGCTCGGCATCCCGGAGGCGGAGAAGCAGCGCCTCGTCGCCGGCGTCGCCGCGCAGTACGAGTCCGAGGTGGTCTACCACTCGATCCGCGAGGACCTCGAGGCCCAGGGCGTGCTCTTCCTCGACACCGACACCGCGCTCAAGGAGCAGCCGGAGCTCTTCCAGGAGTACTTCGGCACCGTGATCCCGGTCGGCGACAACAAGTTCGCCGCGCTCAACACCGCGGTGTGGTCGGGCGGTTCGTTCATCTACGTGCCCAAGGGGGTGCACGTCGACATCCCGCTGCAGGCCTACTTCCGCATCAACACCGAGAACATGGGCCAGTTCGAGCGCACGCTGATCATCGTCGATGAGGACGCCTACGTGCACTACGTCGAGGGCTGCACCGCGCCGATCTACTCCTCCGACTCCCTGCACTCCGCGGTCGTCGAGATCATCGTGAAGAAGGGCGGCCGCTGCCGCTACACGACCATCCAGAACTGGTCGAACAACGTCTACAACCTCGTCACCAAGCGCGCCGTCTGCGAGGCCGGCGCCACGATGGAGTGGGTCGACGGCAACATCGGCTCCAAGGTCACGATGAAGTACCCGGCCGTCTACCTCATGGGCGAGCACGCCAAGGGCGAGACGCTGTCCATCGCCTTCGCGGGCGAGGGCCAGCACCAGGACGCCGGAGCCAAGATGGTGCACGCGGCGCCCCACACCTCCTCCTCGATCCTGAGCAAGTCGGTCGCCCGCGGCGGCGGCCGCACGTCCTACCGCGGCCTGATCCAGGTCAACGAGGGCGCCTACGGCTCGAAGTCCAACGTGCTGTGCGACGCGCTGCTCGTCGACCAGATCAGCCGCTCCGACACCTACCCCTACGTCGACATCCGCGAGGACGACGTGTCGATGGGTCACGAGGCGAGCGTCTCGAAGGTCTCCGACGACCAGCTCTTCTACCTCATGTCGCGGGGCATGGAGGAGGACGAGGCGATGGCGATGATCGTGCGCGGCTTCGTCGAGCCGATCGCCAAGGAGCTCCCCATGGAGTACGCCCTCGAGCTCAACCGCCTCATCGAACTGCAGATGGAAGGAGCCGTCGGGTGACGGTCACCGCTGTCCGCGACGCGCTCGAGGTCGAGCGCGTCGAGAGCCACCTCCACAGCGAGCCGAGCTACGAGCTCGACGCGCACCCGGCCCCCACGGGCCGGGAGGAGCTGTGGCGCTTCACCCCCCTCAAGCGGCTCGGCTCGCTGCTCGACGACGTCGCCCTCACCGGCACGATCGAGCTCGAGGCGCACCTGCCCGAGGGGGCCACGTGGCGCGAGGTCGACGCGGCGGAGGCCGTGGCGCTCGGCGGGATCGCCCCGCTCGACCGCCTCGGTGCGCTCGCGGCCAAGCACGCGCCGCGCGTCGGCGTCCTGGAGGTGCCGGCCGACACCGAGCTCGCCGAGCCGATCCGCGTGCGCGCGGTCGGCACCGGCATCGAGGCCGGCGTCGCCCAGCACACCGTGATCCGCGTCGGGCGCCACGCCAAGGTGCAGCTCGTCGTCGAGGACCAGGGCTCCGCGCACTACAACGAGCTCGTGCAGGTCGTGGTCGAGGACGGCGCCAGCGTCGATCTCGTCACCATCTACGACTGGGCCGACGACGCCGTGCACACCGCGCAGCTCAACATCACCGTCGGCCGTGACGCGGTGGTCCGCAACTTCGAGGTCACCTTCGGCGGCGACGTCGTGCGCACCAGCACCAACGTCGCCTACGCCGGCCCGGGTGGCTCCTTCGAGGGCATCGGCCTCTACTTCGCCGACGCCGGCCAGCACATCGAGCACCGCCTCTTCGTCGACCACAACGCGCCGAAGACTTCCAGCAACGTCGTCTACAAGGGCGCGCTGCAGGGCGAGAAGGCGCACGCCGTGTGGATCGGCAACGTGCTCATCCGCAAGGTCGCCGAGGGCATCGAGACCTACGAGGAGAACCGCAACCTCGTGCTCACCGACGGCTGCCAGGCCGACTCGGTGCCGAACCTGGAGATCGAGACCGGCGAGATCGAGGGTGCGGGTCACGCCTCGGCCACGGCGCGGTTCGACGACGAGCAGCTGTTCTACCTGCGCTCGCGCGGTGTGTCGGAGAAGGAGGCCCAGCGCCTGGTCGTCCATGGCTTCTTCAACGACGTCATCCGCCGCGTGCAGATCGAGTCGGTCGAGGAGAAGCTGCTCGCGACCGTCGAGGCCGAGCTGGCCAAGAACGTGCTGAAGGAGCTCGCGTGACCTTCGAGCGCGCCTGCGCCCTCGCCGATGTCCCGACCGACGAGGGGCTGTCGGTCCAGGTCGGTCGCTACACCGTCGCGGTCGCCCGCGACGGCGACGATGTGTACGCCCTCCAGGACCTCTGCTCCCACGCGGCGGTCTCGCTCAGCGAGGGCGAGGTCGCGGACTGCCAGATCGAATGCTGGTTGCACGGCTCCCGCTTCGACCTGCGCACCGGCAAGCCCACCAATTTCCCGGCGACCGAGGCGGTCGCCACCTTCCCTGTCGAACTCCGTGACGGCGATGTGTACGTCGACGTGGAGTCCACCCTGAACGGAGTCACCCCGGCATGAGCACTCTCGAGATCAAGGACCTCCAGGTCTCCGTCGACACCGAGGACGGTGCCAAGGAGATCCTCAAGGGCGTCACGCTGACCATCCGGTCCGGCGAGACCCACGCCATCATGGGTCCCAACGGCTCGGGCAAGTCGACCACCGCCTACTCGATCGCAGGCCACCCCAAGTACACCGTCACCGGTGGAGAGGTGCTGCTCGACGGCGAGAACGTGCTCGAGATGAGCGTCGACGAGCGGGCCCGCGCCGGCCTCTTCCTGGCCATGCAGTACCCCGTCGAGGTGCCGGGCGTCTCGATGGCGAACTTCCTGCGCACCGCCAAGACCGCCCTCGATGGCGAGGCCCCCAAGCTGCGCACCTGGGTCAAGGACGTCAACGGCGCCCTCGACCGTATGAAGCTCGACTCGGCCTTCTCCAGCCGCTCGGTCAACGAGGGCTTCTCCGGTGGTGAGAAGAAGCGCGCCGAGATCGCCCAGCTCGACCTGCTCGACCCGAAGTTCGCGATCCTCGACGAGATCGACTCCGGTCTCGACATCGACGCCCTCAAGGTCGTCTCCGACGGCATCAACGACTTCGCCGGCCGCGACGGCAAGGGCCTGCTCCTCATCACCCACTACACGCGCATCCTGCGCTACGTGAAGCCCGACGTCGTCCACGTCTTCGTCGACGGCCGCGTCGCGGAGTCCGGTGGCCCCGAGCTCGCCGACGAGCTGGAGGCCAACGGCTACGAGCGCTTCACCCCAGCGACGCGATAACCGGCCCTGGGCTGCGTTGTCGTCGCCCGACGGCCCGCTCCGCTCGACGGCCGCTCCTCGCTTCTCCGCCTTGCCCAGCATCGCTTCCCGCACCGCTGGGCCGGACCTCAAGAAAGGGGTTCCGATGATCGCAGGACTACTGCCCGACCTGGCAGTGATCCGCAAGGACTTCCCGATCCTCGAACGCACCCTCGCGGGCGGGCAGCCGCTGGTCTACCTCGACAGCGCCAACACCTCGCAGAAGCCGCAGGTCGTCATCGACGCGATGGTCGACCACCTCGAGCGGCACAACGCGAACGTGGCGCGCGCCATGCACCAGCTCGGCGCCGAGGCCAGCGAGGCCTTCGAGAACGGTCGCGACCTGGTCGCGTCCTTCCTCGGTGCGCCCGAGCGCGACGAGGTGATCTTCACCAAGAACGCCTCCGAGGCCCTCAACCTCATCGCCAACACCCTCGCCTGGAGCTCGCCGCTGCAGGTCGGGCCCGGTGACGAGGTGGTCATCACCGAGATGGAGCATCACTCCAACATCGTGCCGTGGCAGCTGCTCACCCAGCGCACGGGCGCGACGCTGCGGTGGTTCGGGCTCACCGAGGAGGGCGAGCTCGACCTCTCGGAGATCGATGCGCTCATCACCGAGCGCACCAAGGTCGTCTCGCTGACGTGGGTGTCGAACATGCTCGGCACAGTCAACCCGATCGGGCTGATCGCGCGGCGGGCCCACGAGGTCGGCGCGATCGTCGTCGTCGACGCCTCCCAGGCCGCGCCCCAGATGCCCATCGACCTGGCTGCGATGCCGGTCGAGGAGCGTCCCGACGCCCTGGTCTTCACCGGTCACAAGGTCGTGGGCCCGACGGGCATCGGCGTGCTGTGGGGCTCGCGTGCGCTCCTCGAGCAGCTGCCGGTGTTCCTCGGCGGCGGGGAGATGATCGAGACCGTCGCGATGGAGCGCTCGACCTACGCGGGCATCCCGCACAAGTTCGAGGCCGGCACGCCGCCGATCGTCGAGGCCGTGGGCCTGGGCGCGGCCGTGCAGTACCTGCGCAGCATCGGGCTGGAGGCCATCCATGCCCACGAGCAGGCGATCACCGCCTACGCGCTCGAGGGCCTGGCCACCGTGCCGGGCGTGCGCGTGCTCGGTCCGCTCGACGCCACGCGGCGCGGTGGGGCGATCTCCTTCGAGCTCGAGGGCGTGCACCCCCACGACATCGCGCAGGTGCTCGACGTGCGCGGCGTCGCCGTCCGCGCCGGCCACCACTGCGCAAAGCCGGCCCACGCCCGCTTCGGCGTGCAGAGCACCACGCGTGCGTCGTCCTACCTCTACACGACGCCGCAGGAGATCGACGCGCTGATCGAGGCCCTGCACTACACCCGCTCGTACTTCAAGGTGGCCTGAGTGAGCCAGGAACTCGACGCGCTCTACCAGGAGATCATCCTGGACCACTACAAGAACCCGCATCACAAGGGTCTGCGCGAGCCCTTCGAGGCCGAGGTACACCACGTCAACCCGACCTGCGGCGACGAGATCACGCTGCGCGTGCATCTCGCCGACGGCGTCGTCGACGACGTCTCCTACGACGCCGTCGGCTGCTCGATCTCGCAGGCCTCGGCCTCGGTGCTCACCGACCTCGTCATCGGCAAGCCGCTGACCGAGGCGATGGACATCCACGAGACCTTCCTGACCCTCATGCAGGGCAAGGGCACCGTGGAGCCCGACGAGGACGTCCTCGAGGACGCCATCGCCTTCGCCGGTGTCGCCAAGTTCCCCGCGCGCGTCAAGTGCGCGCTGCTGTCGTGGATGGCCTGGAAGGACGCCACGGCCCGATCCCTGGAGGAGACCTCCCATGTCTGAGCCCGCATCCGCCGCCGGCGACCTGCCCGAGGTCCCCGAGGCCACCGGCGGTGTCTCGACCGTCACCGTCGAGGACGTCACCGAGGCGATGAAGGACGTCGTCGACCCCGAGCTCGGCATCAACGTCGTCGACCTCGGCCTCGTCTACGGCGTGCACCTCGACGAGCACAGCAACGTCGTCCTCGACATGACGCTGACCTCCGCGGCCTGCCCGCTCACCGACGTCATCCAGGACCAGACCGACTCCGCCCTCGAGGGCCTGGTCGGCGACGTCGTCATCAACTGGGTCTGGATGCCGCCGTGGGGTCCGGACAAGATCACCGAGGACGGCCGCGAGCAGCTGCGGGCGCTGGGGTTCAACGTCTGAACCGCCGTCCCCGACCACGACGACGCCCCCGGTGCCATCGGCACCGGGGGCGTCGTCATGTCGCGGGTCGCTGGGAGCTCAGCGGCGCTCGTACACCCGGGTGACGTCGTAGGTCGTCGTGGGGGTGGCCGGCGTCGTGAACCGGGCGTTCGGCAGATACAGCGCGCGACCGAAGCGGGCGACCGTGGTCGGCACGTCGAAGGCCGGCGAGGTGATCGTGCGCTCCAGGCGGGCGCTCGTGCCCGCGCGGTCGAGGCGGAGCACCGCGATGCGGTTCAGCCGGTTCTGGACGACATAGAGGGTGCGACCCTCCCGCAGGAGACCGTCGCCGTTGGTGAGCACCTCGCCGCCCTGGTCGAGGGCCACCGCGGCCCCGCTGCGC
This sequence comes from Nocardioides fonticola, assembly GCF_039536805.1. Classification (NCBI taxonomy): domain Bacteria; kingdom Bacillati; phylum Actinomycetota; class Actinomycetes; order Propionibacteriales; family Nocardioidaceae; genus Nocardioides; species Nocardioides fonticola. Next base: position 73,819 of record NZ_BAAAZH010000028.1, read on the forward strand.
GGGTCGACCCGGTACAGCAGGCCGTTGCTGGAGTTGATGACGATCAGCGCCCGGCCGTCCGGCGTCGTCGTGATGCCGTTGGCACTGTTGCCGGTGCCCTGCACCCACTCGCCCGACAGGGTCAGCGTCGCGGCCGTCGTGTCGGGCGTCCCGTCGTCGCGGCCGACCCGGTAGAGCTGGGGGCGCAGGGAGTCGGTGAACCAGGCGGCCCGGCGGGCGAGGACGACGTCGTTGACGAACGACGGGCTGGCGGCCAACTGGTAGTCGCGCACCACCTCGCCGGTGCGGATGTCGACGACGCGCGCAGTGCCGGCGGTACCGCCGGAGACGTAGAGCAGGCGGCGTCCGTCGGTCTTCAGCCCGACCGACGGGGTGCCCGGACCCTGGCTGATCACGCGGCCGGTGCCGGAGCGCAGGTCGACCTGGTAGATGTCGCCGTCGGCCCGGGAGCCGAACCAGGCGGTCGCGCCGCGGCCGATGGTGATGCCCTCAGGCTGGAAGCCGTCGGGCAGTGCGATCTGCGCGGGGAAGGAACGGTCGTCGTGCGAGACGAGCGGACCCGAGGTCGAGCCGGTCGCGGCGCCGGCGACGGCCGCCGTGGTGAGCAGGGCCGCCGAGGCGGCGAGGGTGAGGCGTCGATGCAGTCGCATGGGTGAGGACCTCCCGAGGTCGTCCGTGGTGTGGAACTGCGAACACGTCGGCTTCGACGGTAGCCAGACGGTGGATGGCCCCGAGCCGGACAGGCCCCGCGGGCAGCAGCGGAGCGAGCCGGATAGGTTGCGCTGGTGCCCGTCGTCCTCGTGCCCCCGGCCCGCTTCGAGCGCTGGGTCGAGAACTTCGCGGCGCGCCACGGAGCGGTGGACCTGGCCGTCGCGGGCGGCGCCCTGCTCGGCAGCGCTCCGGACGGCTCGACCTTCGCGGCCCGGCTGCCGTTCGACCGGCCGTACCAGGGCGCTGCGACACCGGCAGCCCTCGTGGAGCAGATCGCGGCACCGCCGCAGTGGGGCGTGCTGCTGGTGCGCAAGGGCGGATTCGCCGTCGCGCGCCATCTCGACGGCTCGCCGGTCGCCGCGAAGGTCGGACGCCGTCACGTGCAGGGGCGCACCAAGGCCGGCGGGCAGTCGCAGCAGCGGTTCGCGCGCCGGCGCGACAACCAGGCGCGCGAGGCGTTCGAGGCCGCCGCCACCCACGCGGTGGCGGTGCTCGAGGCCACCCCGGGACGGCGCGACCGGCTGCCGGTGATCGTCGGTGGCGACCGGTCGGCGGTCGGCGAGGTGCTGGCCGATCCGCGGCTGGCCTACCTCGAGGTCGTCGGGCCCTGGTTCGACGTCCCCGACCCGCGGCGCGACGTCCTCGACCGGGTCACCGAGCAGGCGCTCCACCTCGTCGTCGAGGTCGCGAACGCCGACGAGTCGGCCGATCGGCCCTGACCCGCTGGCCGGTGCCATGCTGAGCGGGTGGCGTCGATCATCCGAGCGCAGGGTCTAGTGAAGACCTTCGGCCGTACGCGTGCCCTCGACGGCCTCGACCTCGAGGTCGAGGCCGGGGAGGTCCACGGGTTCCTCGGACCCAACGGCGCCGGCAAGTCGACGACGATCCGCGCCCTCCTCGGTCTCCTCCGGCTCGACGGCGGCCGGGCCGAGCTCCTGGGCGGTGACCCGGTGCGCGATGCGCCGGCACTGCACCGCCGCCTCGCCTACGTCCCCGGCGACGTCGCCCTGTGGCCGCAGCTCAGCGGGGGAGAGGTCGTCGACCTGCTGCTGCGGGCCCGCGGCCTCGACCCCGCCGCCACCCGCCGCGAGGAGCTGCTCGAGCGGTTCGCCCTCGATCCCACCAAGCGGTGCCGTGCCTACTCCAAGGGCAACCGGCAGAAGGTCGTGCTCGTCGCGGCGTTCGCAGCGCCCGTCGACCTGCTGGTGCTCGACGAGCCGACCACCGGCCTGGACCCGCTCATGGCCGCGGTCTTCGAGGACTGTGTGCGCGACCAGGTGGCAGCCGGAGCCGCCGTGCTGCTGTCGAGCCACGTGCTCGGCGAGGTCGACCACCTCGCCGACCGGGTCACGATCATCCGCGAGGGCAGGACGGTGGTCTCGGGACGGCTCGAGGACCTCCGCCACCTGCGGCGTACCCGGCTGGAGGCCCGGATGACCGGCGCGTTCCCGGACGACCTTCCCGTGCACGACCTCGTGAGGGACGCCGACCGCGTGCGCTGCACCGTCGACCCCGACCGGCTGCCGGCGGTGCTCGCCGCGCTCGCCGCGGCGCAGGTGCACGATCTGGTGGCCTCCCCGCCCAGCCTGGAGGAGCTCTTCCGCGACGCCTACCGGTCGGTCCCGTGAGGTCGGCGTCCACGGTGATCGTGGTGCGCTCCGCCGTCCGGCGCGACCGCCTGCTCGTCGGTGCGTGGGTCGCCGTCCTCGTCGGTCTCGTCTACGCCTCGGCCGCCGCGACGACGGACCTCTATCCCGATCCGGCCGACCGGGTGAGGGCGGCGGAGGCGATCGACCGCAGCACCGCCCTGGTGGCGCTCTACGGTCCGATCCTCGACCCGCAGAGTGTGGGCGAGCTGGCGATGACGAAGCTGACCGTCCTCTATGCCCTCGCGGTCGCCGCGCTCGCCCTCGTGCTCGTGCGCCGGCACACCCGCTCCGAGGAGGAGGACGGGCGAGCGGAGCTGCTGGCCTCCACCGCCCTGCGCCGCCGGTCGCTCCTGACCGGCGCCGTCGTCTGGGCGGGTGCGGTCACCCTCGCTGTGGGAGCGCTGACGACGGGCGCCTGCCTGCTCGGGGGCCTGCCGGCTCGCGGGTCGGTCCTCTTCGGCGCCTCCTGGGCCGGCGTCGGACTGGTGGGCGTCGGGCTCACGGCAGTGGCCGCGCAGATCGCCTCGACCGCCCGCGCGACGGCCGCGCTCACCCTCGGCGTCCTGGCCGCCGCGTACGCCCTGCGCGCCCTCGGCGACGTCGTGGACGGTGGGGGCGCGCTCGGCTGGATCTCGCCGCTCGGCTGGACGACGCGGCTGCGGGCGTGGTCGGAGCCGCGCTGGTGGGTGCTGCTCCTGTGGCCGCTCCTGGCCCTCGTGCTCCTCGGCGTGGCCCGGGTGCTCGAGCAGCGTCGCGACCTCGGTGCGGGCCTCATCGGGGAGCGGCTCGGGCGCGCGGACGGCGTCCTGGCCGGGCCGTGGAGCCTGGCCTGGCGCACCTACCGGGCCAGCCTGCTCGGCTGGACCATCGCGATGGTCGCGACCGGCGCCGTCACCGGGGCGCTCGCGCCCGGGGTCGGCGATCTCCTCGACACCGGCACGGGGCGCGACGTGCTGCGCACCCTCGGTGGGCGCGGCGCGCTGGAGGAGGCGCTGCTCGCGGCGATCTTCGCGTTCGCCGGGATCGCCGTCGCCGGCTGGGGCATCACGCTCGTCGCCAGGTCGGCGGCCGACGACGCGCGGGGGCGCTCGGAGCTGCTGCTCGCGACGGCGGTGCGGCGCGAGGACGCCGCCCGGGTCACCGCCGTCGCGGCGATCGTCCCGCCGCTGCTCCTGCTCGCCGTCGCCGGGGTCTCCGCCACCCTCGTGCTCGCCGTGGGGGACGGCGGCGGGCTGCTCGGCCGTGCGCGGCAGGTGCTGCCCCTCGCGGTCGCACCGTGGCCAGCAGCCGTCGTCATCATCGGCATCGCCCTCGTCGGCGGCGCGTGGTGGCGCCGCGGCCCGACCATCGGCTGGTCGGCGCTGGCCGGGGCGGTGATCCTCGAGGATCTCGGGCCCCTCCTCGACCTGCCCACGCCCATCGCGCGGCTCTCCCCGTTCGCCCACGTGCCCACCTCGGGCGATGTCGTCACAGGCGCCCAGGTCGCCATGACGCTCCTCGGCGCCCTGCTCGCGCTCGCCGCCGTACGGCGGTTCGCCCGGCGTGACCTGGGCTGATCCACTAGCGTCACCGGCATGTGGCAGCCCGAGCCCGGCTGGCATGCACTCCCGGGCGGCTCCGGACCCTCGACGGTCGGCGTGTGGCGCACTGCCGTCGACGGACGCGCCGTGGTCGTCAAGCGGTTCGCGGCGCCCGGCCCGAGCGACCCGCCCGAACTGTCCGACCCGCGCCACTTCGCCTGGTGGCGCCGCGGGGCCGACGTCCTGGAGAGCGGCGTCGTGCGGGCCACCGAAGGTCTCTGCGCCGACTACCGCGCCTGGGTGGAGGAGGACGAGGACGGCATCACGCTCACCCAGGACTGGGTCGAGGACGCCGCCTCCAACGGCCTCTTCCTGGCCCACGCCCTCGGGCGCTTCGCCCACGCCGACCTCGGCGAGCGGCCCTGGCTGGCCACCGACCAGTTGCGCGACCGGTTGGCCCGCACCGCCCACCGCGGCGGCTGGCCGACCCTGGCCCGGACGACGGTCGCCGACATCGCCGAGCATCTGTGGGCCGCGCGCAGCCGCATGCTCGACTCCCTCGACGCGCTCCCGCAGGTGGCCCAGCACGGCGACCCGACGCCGTCCAACCTGCCCGGGCGGGTCGGTGACGAGGTCGTCGCCGTCGACTGGGGCACCCTGGGCCGCGGACCGGTCGGGGGCGACCTCGGCTTCTACCTCCTCGCGGCGCGCGAGGAGTTCGAGCCGCTGCTGGAGGCCTACCTGCTCGGTCTCGGCGATCTGGCGACGGCGGAGCAGGCCGCGCACGGTGCCCGGGTGACCGCGGTCTACACGGCGATGAGCCGGGCGGAGTGGGCCCTCGCGCGGGTCGCCGGGGGAGAGGGCGCCCTCGCCGCGAAGTACCGCCACCCGGCCGTCGAGCCCCACCTGCTCACCCTGCAGCGGCAGTTCCCCCTCATCGAGCGGTTGATGGAGTACTGAGGCGGCGTCCGGTACCGGTGGGTGCTCGAGTGCGGGGGTCTCGCGGCTCGCTTGCGCTCGCACCTCGACCACCGGTGCGGCATGGACTACTCCACGCGGTCGACGGCGAAGGTGTCGCAGGCCTGGAGCGAGCCCTTGCGGTAGCCGGTGGTGAACCAGCGCTCGCGGGCCTGGGCCGAGCCGTGGGTCCAGGTCTCCTCGTCCACCTGGCCCGAGGTCTTGGACTGGATGCGGTCGTCGCCGACCGAGGCGGCCGCCTCGAGGGCGAGGCGGATGTCGTCGGAGGTCAGTTCGCTGATGAGCGGCTGGCCCGAGCCGTCGTCCGTGCTGGTGGCCGCCTTGGCCCACATGCCGGCGTAGCAGTCGGCCTGGAGCTCCAACCGCACGGAGTCGGAGTTCGCGCCCTGCTGGGTGCGCACGCGGCCCATGGTGCCCAGCAGATTCTGGATGTGGTGGCCGTACTCGTGGGCCAGCACGTAGGCCTCCACGAATCCGCCGTCGGGTCCGCCGAGCTCCTTCTCCAGGACCTCGTCGAAGAAGGTGGTGTCGAGGTAGATGGTCTGGTCGGTGGGGCAGTAGAAGGGCCCGACGTCGGCCGAGGCCGGGCCGCAGCCGGTGTCGGTCGAGCCCGTGAACGTCTCGACGGCGCGCTCGGGCCGGAACCGGTCGCCGAGCTCGCCGGACCAGTAGTCGTACAGGGAGTTCTCCACCGCCACCCGGGCGCAGTCGGAGGAGGCGTTGGCATCGGCTCCGGTCTCGCAGGAGGCGTACCGCGAGGTCTGGGCCATCCGGCTGGTGTCGTAGCCGCCGGCGCCGCCGCCGGCGACGAAGGTGTTGTAGAGCACGATGCCCACGACCAGGAGCGTGCCGACCACACCGCCGCGACCGAGCAGGCCCGCGGGCACGGGGATCGTGCCACCGCGACCGCCGCCCCCACCGCCGCGGACGTCGCGCACGCGACCGGTGTCGAGCCTGGCCTTGGGATTGAACCGCACCTCACGCCGCCTTCCGCGTCCGCGTCGCGTCGGTCACACCCCGCTCCGCAGGAGCCCGACGAATGCCGCGTCGAAGCCTGCCACACCTAGGATGTGGACCCTCATGATCACCGCCCACCAGCTCGAAGTCCGTGCCGGGGCGCGGCTCCTCATGGAGAACGTCTCCTTCCGGGTCGGCCCCGGTGACAAGGTCGGTCTGGTCGGGCGCAACGGCGCCGGCAAGACCACGCTGACCAAGGTGCTCTCCGGCGAGGCGCTGCCGTCCGCCGGCTCCGTGACGACCTCCGGTGAGGTCGGCTACCTGCCGCAGGACCCGCGCACGGGCGACCCCGAGACGATCGCCCGCGACCGCATCCTCTCCGCCCGGGGTCTCGACGACGTCGTCCGCCGGCTCCGCCAGTCCGAGATCGAGATGGGCAGCGACGACCCTGCCGTCCGCGACCGGGCGATGCGTCGCTATGCGCGGGCCGACGACGAGATGCACGCCGGCGGCGGGTACGCCGCCGAGGCGGAGGCCGCCCAGATCGCGGCGAGCCTCGGCATCCCCGACCGCATCCTGACCCAGCCGCTGAAGACCCTCTCCGGTGGTCAGCGACGCCGCATCGAGCTGGCCCGCATCCTGTTCTCCGGCGCCGAGGTGATGATCCTCGACGAGCCCACCAACCACCTCGACGCCGACTCGATCATCTGGCTGCGCGACTACCTCAAGGCCCACACCGGCGGCTTCATCGTCATCAGCCACGACAACAGCCTGCTCGAGGCGACGGTCAACAAGGTGCTGCACCTCGACGCCAACCGCTCGGTCATCGACGTCTACAACATGGGCTGGAAGGCGTACCTGACCCAGCGCGAGACCGACGAGAAGCGCCGCCGTCGCGAGCGCATGAACGCCGAGAACAAGGCCAAGACCCTCACCGACCAGGCCAACCGCATGCGCGCCAAGGCCTCGAAGGCCCAGGCCGCCCAGTCGATGCTCAAGCGCGCCGAGAAGATGATGGCCGACATCGAGGGGGAGCGCGCCGCCGACAAGGTCGCCCGCATCGCCTTCCCGGCACCCGCACCGTGCGGCAAGACGCCGTTGACCGCCGCCGACCTCTCCAAGGCCTACGGCTCGCTGGAGATCTTCACCGGCGTCGACCTCGCCATCGACCGCGGCAGCCGGGTCGTCATCCTCGGCCTCAACGGTGCCGGCAAGACCACGATGCTGCGCATCCTCGCCGGCGTCGATCGCCCCGACACCGGCGAGGTCATCCCCGGGCACGGCCTGAAGGTCGGCTACTACGCGCAGGAGCACGAGACCCTCGACACCGCCCGCTCGGTGCTGGAGAACATGCAGAGCGCGGCGCCGCAGCTCACCGACACCGAGGCCCGCAGCGTGCTCGGCTCCTTCCTCTTCAGCGGGGACGACGTCCACAAGCCCGCCGCGGTGCTCAGCGGCGGGGAGAAGACGCGGCTCGCGCTGGCCTCGCTCGTCGTCTCGAGCGCCAACGTGCTGCTGCTCGACGAGCCGACGAACAACCTCGACCCCGCCTCGCGCGAGGAGGTGCTCGCCGCGATCCGCACCTACGAGGGGGCGATCGTGCTGGTCACGCACGACGAGGGCGCGGTGGCGGCCCTCGAGCCCGACCGCGTGCTGATCCTGCCCGACGGCGTCGAGGACCTCTGGAACGAGAGCTACGCCGACCTGGTCTCCCTGGCCTGACCCGTCGACGGCTCGCAGGACGTCGCGGGCCCGCGGTCGCAGTGTCGGTCGGCGTCCCTAGACTCCGCCCCATGACGCTTCCCGACGCCGCCGCCCTCGCCGAGGCCGGTCTCACCCTCACGATCGAGGGCCCGCTGGCCACGGTGACGCTCGCGCGGCCCGAGGTCCGCAACGCCCAGACTCCGTCCATGTGGCGCGCACTGGCCGCGATCGGCGCCGGCCTGCCCGGCGACGTGCGCGTCGTGGTCGTGCGGGGCGCCGGGGCGAGCTTCTCCGCCGGGCTCGACCGCACGATGCTCGATCCGTCCCGCAGCGGCGAGGGCGTCGAGACCGTCGCCGACCTGCTCACGATGAGCGACGAGCAGATGTCGGCCACCATCGACGACTACCAGCAGGGCTTCACCTGGCTGCGCGATCCGCGGTGGGTCTCGATCGCCGCGGTGCAGGGCTACGCGGTCGGCGCGGGCTTCCAGCTCGCGCTCTCGTGCGACCTGCGCGTCGTCGCCGACGACGCGCAGTTCTGCATGAAGGAGTCCGCGCTCGGGCTCGTGCCCGACCTGACGGGAACAAAGCCGCTGGTCGAGGCCGTTGGGTACGCACGAGCGCTGGAGATCTGCGCCACGGCCCGCATGGTGCCCGCCGACGAGGCGCACGCCATCGGGCTCGCGCTGGCCGTCGTCCCGGGAGACCGGCTGGAGCAGACCGTGGCCGACCTCGCCGGCGCCCTGACGGCACCGCTCGCGGGCGCCGTCCGAGAGACCAAGGCGCTGCTGCAGTCGGCCGTCTGGGCCGACCTGGACACCCAGCGCCGGCTCGAGCGGGAGGCCCAGGGACGCCGTTTCCGGGAGATCGCAGGAGGCTGACATGCAGTCGGGGATGATGGGGGCCGGGCAGGCCTGGCGCACGCTGCGCACCGATCGCAGCGTCGCGTCGCACCGGTTGCGCCGCGAGACCGTGCGGCGGGTGATCGCCTTCGCGCGCCCGCACCGGCGACTCATCGCCTTCTTCCTCGCCGTCACGGTCGTCGACGCCGCCACGGTGGTCGTCACCCCCTTGCTGGTGCGTCACGCCGTCGACGACGGCATCCTCGCCGGCGATCGCAGCGTCGTGACCTGGCTGGCGCTGGGCATGGGACTCTTCGCCGTCTTCAACGCCGTGTGGAGCGTGCTGGGCGGTTGGCTCTCCTCGCGCATCGGCGAGGGCCTCATCTTCGACCTGCGCACCCAGGTCTTCGGCCACGTGCAGCGGCAGTCGCTGGCCTTCTTCACCCGCACCCAGACCGGCGCGCTCGTGTCGCGTCTGAACAACGACGTCATCGGCGCCCAGCGGGCCTTCACCGCCACCCTCGGCAGCGCGGTCTCGAACGCGATCGCCGCGGTCGTCGTCGGCATCACGATGCTGGCGCTGAGCTGGCAGGTGACGCTGCTGTGCCTCGCGGTCTTCCCGATCCTCGTGCTGGCCTCGCGCTGGGTCTCCAACCGTCTGGTCGGGCTCACCCGCCAGCAGATGGACGGCAACGCCGAACTCGGCAACGTGATGACCGAGCGGTTCAACGTCGGCGGCGCCATGCTGCTCAAGCTCTTCGGTCGTCGCGCCGAGGAGGACGCCCTCTTCGCCGAGAAGGCCGGCGTCGTCCGCGACCTCGGGGTTCGCATCAGCCTCACGACCCGCGTCTTCGGTGCGGCGATGCTCGCCGTCCCGGCGCTGGCCACCGCATTGGTCTACGGCGTCGGCGGCCAACTCGCCGTCAGCGGCACCCTGTCGGTCGGCACGCTGCTCGCGCTCGCGACCCTGCTGCTGCGGCTGCTCGGGCCGCTCCAGGGGCTCTCGAACGTGCGGGTCGACGTCATGACCGCGCTGGTCAGCTTCGAGCGCGTCTTCGAGGTGCTCGACCTGCCCTCGATCATCCAGGAGCGCGACGACGCGCGTCCGGTCCCTGCCGGAGCCGCGCGCGTCGAGTTCGACCACGTCCGGTTCTCCTACCCGCGCCCCGAGGAGGTCTCGCTCGCCTCCCTGGAGGCCGTCGCGCGGGTGGAGAAGAGCCGCGACCACGGCGAGGTGCTGCACGAGGTGTCCTTCGTCGCCGAGCCCGGCCAGCTGGTCGCCCTCGTCGGCCCCTCGGGGGCTGGCAAGTCGACCATCACACACCTCGTCGCCCGCCTCTACGACGTCACCGACGGCGCGGTGCGGGTCGGGGGCCTCGACGTCCGCGACGCCACCTTGGACTCCCTCGAGGACGCCGTCGGCTACGTCACCCAGGACGCCCACCTCTTCCACGACACCATCCGCGCGAACCTGCGCTACGCGCGCCCGTCCGCCTCCGACGAGGACATCTGGGAGGCGCTCGACGCCGCCCAGATCGGCGGCCTGGTGCGCCAGCTGCCCGACGGCCTCGACACCGTCGTGGGCGATCGCGGCTACCGGCTCTCGGGCGGTGAGCGCCAGCGTCTGGCGATCGCGCGGCTGCTGTTGAAGGCGCCGGCCATCGTCGTCCTCGACGAGGCGACCGCGCACCTCGACAGCGAGTCGGAGGCGGCGGTCCAGCGGGCCCTCGACGCGGCGCTCGCGGGTCGCACCTCGCTCGTCATCGCCCACCGGCTCTCCACGGTGCGCCACGCCGACCAGATCCTGGTGCTCGACGGCGGGCGCATCGTGCAGAACGGCACCCACGAGGAGCTCGTGGCCCGCCCCGGGCTCTACGCCGACCTGTATCGCACCCAGTTCGCCGACCAGAGCGTCGCCTGACCCGCCTGACCCGCCTCAGCCGCCACAGCCGTCGAGGGACGAGCAGCCGGGCGAGGACTCAGGCGAGGACTCAGGAGTCGCGGTCGCCTGCGGGCTGCTGCTCAGCCGGGTGCTCTGCTGCGCGGGCGGCCTCCGCCGCGGCCCGCGCCTCGGCCTCCGCCTTCATCCGCGCGTAGGGATGGTTGGTCTGCCGCACCTTCTTCGGCTTCTGCTCCCGTGCCGCGGAGCGGGATCCGAAGGGTCCCGGCGCGAACGCGGGCACGGCTTCCGACGGCTGCTCCGCCACGTCGCCGGCGCGGGTGCCGCGGCGGCCGTGGCGACGCTCGTCGTAGAGCAGGTAGAAGAATCCGAAGACCGCCAGCACCCCGAAGAACCACCATTGCAGCCCGTAGAAGAAGTGCGGACCGTTGTCGAGCTCGGGCAGCTCGACGGGTTCGAGCGCGTCGGCCGGCGCGGGATCCTCCGAGCGCAGCTCGACGAAGCCGGGGTAGACCGTGCGGTCCTGGGCCGCCCCGATCGCGCTGCTGGCGACGGCGCGCACGGAGTTGTCGGTGACCTGGGTCGACTCGCCGGTGCCGTCCTGACGCAGGTAGCCGGTGACCGTCACCCGCCCGGTCGGAGGCGCGGGGATGTCGAGCTCGCCGGGGTCGGCGCCCTGGTTGTCGGTCGCCAGCCAGCCGCGGTCGACGAGCAGCGAGACTCCGGAATCGGTGACCAGCGGGACCACGATGTCGACGCCCGCCTGCCCATCGCGGGTGCGGTAGCGCACCACGACGGTGTCGGCGGTGTCGTAGGTGCCGCTCGCGGAGACGACGCGCCACTCGTCGGTGCGCGGTACCGAGCCCCCCGGTGCGAGCACCTCGCCGACCGGGGACGGCGGACGGTCCTCGTTGGTGCGGATGATCGCGTTGTCCGCCTTGCGGTCGTGCAACCGACCGAACTGCCACTCGCCGAGCCACCAGGTCGCATAGGCGATGAGCACGACGGCTGCCGCGAACAACGCCCAGCGCCGGCTCAGCACGAAACGCCAGGACCCCACACCACGAGGCTAGCTGCCCGATCCCACCGTGCGGACGCCGGGAGCCCCGCCCGCCCGACCCGTAGAGTCGGGCCTATGACCCCCCGACCCCTCGAGGACCGCTTCGGCCGCGTCGCGACCGATCTGCGCGTCTCGCTGACCGACCGCTGCAACCTGCGGTGCAGCTACTGCATGCCGGCGGAGGGGTTGGACTGGCTGCCCGACGAGACCGTGCTCAGCGACGACGAGGTGGTGCGCATGGTCGGCATCGCGATCGAGCACCTCGGCGTCGAGGAGGTGCGGTTCACCGGCGGTGAGCCGCTGGTGCGGCGGGGTCTGGTCGACATCGTCCGCCGGGTGCGCGAGGCAGCCCCGAGCGTGAGCCTCTCGATGACCACCAACGGGCTGGGTCTCGCCCGCACGGCGGCTGCTCTCGCGGCCGCCGGTCTCGACCGGGTCAACGTCAGCCTCGACACCGTGCGGGCCGACACCTTCGCCACCATCACCCGCCGCGACCGCCTCGGCGACGTCGTCGCCGGCCTCGCGGCCGCCGCCGACGCGGGGATGACGCCGGTGAAGGTCAACGCCGTGCTCCTGCGCGGCATCAACGACGACCAGGCCGGCGAGCTGCTCGACTGGTGCCTCGAACGGTCCTACGAGCTGCGGTTCATCGAGCAGATGCCCCTCGACGCCCAGCACGGCTGGTCGCGCGAGGCGATGGTGACGGCGGCCGAGACCCTCGAGCTGCTCGGCCGTACCCATGATCTCGCGCCCTCGCCCGAGCACCGGGGGAGCGCCCCGGCCGAACGCTTCGTCGTCGACGGCGGGCCGGCCACCGTCGGCATCATCGCCTCGGTCACCCAGCCCTTCTGCGGCGACTGCGACCGCGTGCGCCTCACCGCCGACGGCCAGGTGCGCACCTGCCTGTTCGCGCGCGAGGAGTCCGACCTGCGCGCGGCGCTGCGGTCGGGTGCGAGCGACGAGGAGTTGGCCGAGCGCTGGCTCGTCGCGATGCGCGGCAAGGCGGCCGGCCACGGCATCGACGACCCGACGTTCCTCCAGCCCGCGCGGCCGATGTCGGCCATCGGGGGCTGAGGCCCGGGCGTCAGCCCCGCGGCCTTCGGGTGCTCAGCCCTCGGGTGCCGTCTCCGTCTCCAGCGCGGAGGCGGGGACGACGTCCTTGAGGAAGCCGCGCGCACCCAGGAACGCCCCGAGGCTCTCGCGATGCTCGGCGCAGGCCAACCAGACCTTGCGTCGATCAGGCGTGTGCAGCTTCGGGTTGTTCCAGAGCAGGCCGAACTCCGCTGCCGACGTGCATCCCTTGGCGGAGCAGATCCCCGGCGCGGTGGCGGGCGGTTCGGGGATCGGGGCTCCGGAGGGCGAGGTCAACGACGTGGTCCGAGCTCGGGATGATCGATGGTGCGACGCAGCTCGAAGGTGTCGTTGCGCATGGTCGACACGTTGGCGAGGACCACGGCGAAGTAGGGCAGGATCAGGGCCCCGGCGATGAGGATCGGCCAGAGCCAGCCGATCCCTGCGAGGCCGGCGATGACGGCGCCGACGAAGCACAGCGACCGGAGACTCATCGAGAGCAGGTAGCGGCGCTGGCGCGTCGCGATGTCCTGAGCCCGACTCGTCCCGACCGTCGTGATGCGCACGACGTCGTCCTGGGGACGTTGTTTTGCCACGCCTCCAGGCTACGTGGGCCCTCCACACGCGGAGCCCGCCGTCCATCCGCGGCACCGCGTCGACCGGGCGGTAGCATCGGCCCCCGCGCGGCGGACGCCGTCCCGGCGCGACCGCCCGTCACCGCACCCCTTCCCGGAGGCATCGATGTCCAACCGCACCTACCGCGTCACCGAGATCGTCGGCACCTCTCCCGACGGGATCGAGGAGGCGATCCGCAACGGGGTCGAGCGGGCCGGTCGCACGCTGCGCCACCTCGACTGGTTCGAGGTCACCCAGATCCGCGGCCACATCAAGGACGGCGGCGTCGAGCACTTCCAGGTCGGCATGAAGATCGGCTTCCGCCTCGAGGACGACTGATCCGACTGGACTGACGGAAGGACGCCGAGGGCGCCTGCGGCCTCCATGTCCCGAGAACTGGGCGGTAACCGGGGCCTTTAGGGCTACCTCGCAGTAATCACTACGGTCGTGACGCGTGAGCGAGACGACCCCCGAGAGCCCTGGCGAGAGCCCTGACGAGAGCCCTGCGCCCGCCCCGCGATCGGTGCTCGTCACCGGCGGCAACCGGGGCATCGGCCGCGCCATCGCCGAGGCCTTCCTGGCCCAGGGCGACCTCGTCGCGGTCACGACCCGCAGCGGCGGCGCCCCCGAGGGCGCGCTCGACGTCCGCTGCGACATCACCGACCCGGACGCCGTCGAGGCGGCGTTCGCCGAGGTCGAGGCGGCGCACGGACCGGTCGAGGTGCTGGTCGCCAATGCCGGTATCACCGCCGACACCCTCGTGCTGCGCATGAGCGAGGACGACTGGTCCTCGGTCATCGACACCAACCTCACCGGCTCCTTCCGGCTCGCCAAGCGCGCCGCCAAGGGCATGCTGCGGCAGCGTCGCGGCCGCATCATCTTCATCTCCAGCGTGGTGGGCCTCCTCGGGTCCGCCGGTCAGGTGAACTACGCGGCCTCCAAGGCCGGCCTGGTCGGCATGGCCCGGTCGCTGGCCCGGGAGCTGGGTTCGCGTTCGATCACCGCGAACGTCGTCGCCCCGGGCTTCATCGAGACCGACATGACGGCGGTGCTCACCGACACCCAGCGCGACACGATCCGCGGCCAGGTGCCGCTCGGACGCTACGGCTCGACCGCGGAGATCGCCTCGGCCGTCACCTGGCTGGCGAGCCCCGGCGCCGCCTACGTCACCGGCGCCGTCATCCCCGTCGACGGCGGGCTCGGCATGGGCCACTGACGTCCCCGCACCGACGGCACCAGCAGACCACCCAGGCAGAGACATCACCCCGGCATCACCGCAGCCAAGGAGCACACGATGGGCATTCTCGACGGCAAGCGCATCCTGGTCGCAGGCGTGACCATGGACACCTCGATCGGCTTCGCGACGGCGAAGGTCGCCCAGGAGCAGGGCGCCACGGTGCTCATCTCCAACTTCGGGCGGGCGCTGGGCATCACCCGCCGCATCGCCAAGCGGCTGCCCGTCGAACCGCCGGTGCTCGAGCTCGATGTGACCGACCCCGAGCACCTCGAGCGGCTGCCGGAGCTCGTGCGCGAGCACGTCGACGGCCTCGATGGCGTCGTCCACTCCATCGCCTACGGCAACCCCGAGACCCTCCTCGGCGGCCGGTTCCTCGACGGCCCCTGGGACGACGTCGCCCAGGCGGTGCAGGTCTCGGCCTACTCGCTGAAGTCGCTCGCGACCGCCTGCCGCCCGCTCATGGGCGAGGGCGGCTCGATCGTCGGCCTCACCTTCGACGCCACTGTCGCCTGGCCCGCCTACGACTGGATGGGCGTGGCGAAGGCGGGCCTGGAGTCCTGCTCGCGCTACCTCGCACGCGACCTCGGACCCGCGGGCATCCGGGTCAACCTGGTCTCGGCGGGCCCGCTGCGCACCCTGGCGGCGAAGGCGATCCCCGGTTTCGAGGACCTCGAGAACATGTGGAGCACGCGGGCCCCGCTCGGCTGGGACAACACCGACCAGGAGCCGACCGCGAAGGCCGTCTGCGCCCTGCTGAGCGACTTCTTCCCCGCGACGTCGGGGGAGATCGTGCACGTCGACGGCGGTTTCCACGCGATGGGCGCCTGATCCGGCGCGCTGAATTGATGCCGCTCAGGCGGGCCTGACACGATGCGCGGGTGAGCGAGATCGACCCCGAAGGCCCCGAGCAGGACCTCGAGCCCGACGCCGAGTCCCACGCCGAGTCCGACGCCGACCCGGACACCGAGGCCGATGACGAGCTGGACGTCGAGCCGGCCGGGGCGCTCTCCGCGATCGCGGAGCCGGTCTCGAGCCGCGGCAAGAAGCCGGCCGTCAAGCGTCGGGTGGTCGTCATGCGCCACGCCAAGGCCGAGCAGGTCGGCTCCAGCGACTTCACCCGGGAGCTGAGCGCTCGTGGCGTCGAGGACGCCGAGGAGGCCGGCCGGTGGCTCGCCGCGTTCGGCATCGAACCCGACCACGCGCTGGTCTCGGCCGCCGTCCGCACCAGCCAGACCTGGGAGTCCGTGGCGGCCGGGGCGGGCTGGAGCGACGACGCCGTCTACGACGACGCGCTCTACGACGCCGGGCCCGAGACCGCCCTCGACCTCATGCGCGAGACCCCCGACGACGCCCGCACCCTCATCGTGGTGGGCCACAACCCGACGATGGCCTACCTGGCGCAGCTGCTCGACGACGGCGACGGCGACGAGGAGGCCGCCAACGAGCTGGCCTCGGGCTACCCGACCAGCGCGCTCACCGTCTTCGACTTCGAGGGCGAGTGGAGCGACCTCGACGAGCAGTGCGCGACCGTCGTCGCGTTCCACGTCGGTCGCGGCTGACGCCGCCGACGCTGATCCTGGTCAGGCCCGGGGCAGCGGCGGGGCCGGGGTGACGATGCCGGCCTCGGCGTCCGCCGCCTCGATCTCCTCGCGGCTGATGCCCAGCAGGTACATGATCGCGTCGAGGTAGGGCACGTTGACCGCGGTGTCGGCGGCCTCCTGCACGACCGGGCGCGCGTTGTAGGCGATGCCGAGACCGGCGGCGGCGAGCATGTCGAGGTCGTTGGCGCCGTCGCCGATCGCGACCGTCGCGGCCTGCGGCACACCGATGTCGGCGGCGAACTCCCGCAGCGCCCGGGCCTTGCCGGCGCGATCGACGATCTCGCCCACGACCCGGCCCGTGAGGCGCCCGTCGACGATCTCGAGGGTGTTGGCACGGGCGTAGTGGATGCCGAGGTCGGCGGCGAGCCGGTCGGTGATCTGGGTGAAGCCGCCGGAGACGATCGCGAACCGGTAGCCGAGACGGCGCAGCGTGCGCACCATCGTGCGGGCGCCGGGGTTCACCACGATCTGCTGGTAGACCTCTTCCAGCGCGCTCTCGGGCACCCCCTCCAGCAGCGCGACCCGCGAGCGCAGCGACTCGGCGAAGTCCAGCTCGCCACGCATCGCACGCTCGGTGACCTCGGCGACCTCGGCCTCGCAGCCGGCGTGGGCGGCGATCATCTCGATCACCTCGCCCTGGATCAGCGTGGAGTCGACGTCCATCACGATCAGGCGCATCCCGCGACGCAGCAGGTTCGCCGGCTGCACCGCCAGGTCGATGCCCTGGGCGGCCGCCTCGACCGACAGCGTCGTGCGCAGGTCGTCGGGCGCGGCACCGGAGACGTGCAGATCGATGGCGGTGACCGGGTAGCGGGCCATCCGCTGGATGCGGTCGATGTTGGCCCCGGCCTCGGCGATGCGCGCCGCCACCGCCGCCATCGCGCCGGCCGTGAGCGGGGTGCCGAGCACCGTGACGTGGGCGCGCTGGGGCGAGCGACGGCCGGTGTCGCCGGTGCCGCGCTCGATCTCCACGCTCATCCCGAGCTCGGACGCCGTCGCCTCGACGGCCTCGCCGAGGGCGTCCAACGCGGCCGGACCCTCCGGCGAGGTGACCAGGACGCCGAGCACCAGGCGTCCGCGGAGCACGATCTGCTCGAGGTCGACGACGTGCACCTCGGCCCGCGCGAGCGTCGCGAAGACCGCCGAGGTCACACCGGGACGGTCCTTCCCGGTGAGGGTGATCAACAGGGTGTCGGGGTCTCGCTCGCTACGCTCGCTCATCGGGTCACCCCCGCTGGCGCGGTGGTGCCGATGAGGGGTCGTCGGGGTCGCTCGCTTCGCTCGCTCATCGGGCGGCAGGCTATCGCTGTCGGGAGGGCGCGGCGGACCTCAGTCCGGTGGCCAGACCTCGGGCGAACCCGCCGCGACGAGCGCCACCCGGGCGGCTCGGGCGAGGGGGCGCAGCGCATCGGTACGAGCCATCGCCTCCGAGACCGAGACGGCCCCGCCGTCATCGGCCAGGGCGACCTCGCAGATCTCCTGGGCGTCCAACGCCCGCGCGGCCAGGTCGACGCAGCGGGCGGGCACGCCCGGGGGCGCCGTCATCGCACGGCGTCGCCGTAGGTCGAGGAGCAGGTCGGCGGCCTCCGGGCGCCACCGCGCGACGTCCAGGTCGGCGAGGCGATCGGCGGTCTCGGCCAGGAGCCGCCGCAGGTCGCGGTCGGCCGCGCCGACATCGGCGAGCGGACGGCGTCGCGCCGGGTGCATGACCCACGTCGTGGCACCGCCGACGACCTCGGGTGTCAGGCCGATCTCGGCGCCGGTCGCCACCACCGCCTCCCCGGCCTCGAGCGCGGCGGCGTTGAACCCCGCCGGTCCGCCGAGCCCGACCGGTTCGCCCTCCGCCGGGAACGCGGCGCCGAGGGCGGTCACGCCGAGGGCCCGGAGCCGGCCGAGCCCGATCGCCAGCGGGTGGACGACGTCGTCCTCGCGCAGCAGGTGGGTGGCCTGCTCGCCGATGACCTCGTCGAGCATCAGGTCGGTGACGACCGTGCCGCGCAGCCACGCGGTGCCCCACCACGCCAGGCGGAGCGCAGGGGGGAGCAGGACGGCGTCGGACACGTCAGGAGACCGTAGTCCAGGTGGGGGTGGGCCCCTCGCTAGGGTGGCGATCATGGCGGCAGTGATCGACTTCCACGACGTCAGCGTCCGTCGTGGTCAGGCTCATCTCCTCGACCGCGTCAGCTGGACCGTCGAGGAGGACGAGCGCTGGGTCGTCCTCGGGCCGAACGGCGCCGGCAAGACCACCCTCATGCAGGTCGCCGCCGCCCAGCTGCACCCGACCTCGGGTCATGCGGGGCTCCTCGAGGAGACCCTCGGCCGGGTCGACGTCTTCGAACTGCGCCCCCGTATCGGCGTCACGAGCGCGGCGATCGCCGAGCGCTTCCCGCGCGATGAGCGGGTGCACGACCTGGTCGTCTCGGCCTCCTACGGCATCCTCGGCCGCTGGCGTGAGCAGTACGACGCCCTCGACCACGAGCGCGCCACCGGGCTGCTGCGCGAGCTCGGCGTCCTGCACCTGGCCGACCGCACCTTCGGCACGCTGTCGGAGGGGGAGCGCAAGCGGGTGCAGATCGCGCGCGCCCTCATGAGCGACCCCGAGCTCCTCATCCTCGACGAGCCCGCCGCGGGCCTCGACCTCGGTGGCCGCGAGGACCTCGTCTCGACCCTCTCGGTGCTCGCCCACGACCCCGACTCGCCGGCCACGGTGCTCGTCTCGCACCACCTCGAGGAGATCCCGCCCGGCTTCACCCACGCGCTCCTGCTGCGCGACGGAAAGGTGGTCGAGGCCGGTCTGCTGACCGACGTCCTCACCGAGGTCAACCTCGCCGCGACCTTCGGACTCCCGCTGGTGGTCACCCACACCGACGACGACCGGTGGTCGGCGCGACGGCGCACCCGCGCCCGCTGATCGGGAGCGCGGCGACAGCGCGGAAGCCTCGCCCGCAGGGGTGGTTCGGGTGCGTCCGGGGGTATTCCGTCGGACGTTCCACCTAGGGTCCAGCCATCCCGAGTGACACCCGTCACTCCTCCCTCCCCAGCACTGGAGCCTCCCCATGCCCCTGTCGTACAAGCGCGCCCTGAAGTCGGGCTCGATCGTCACCGCTGCCGCCGCGATGTTCGTGGCCGGCGGCATCTCCACCTCGGTCGCCGCCCGGCTCATCACCGGCGACGACATCGCCCGCAACACCATCACCGCCAAGAACCTCGCCGAGCGCAGCGTCGGTCGCTCCGAGCTCAAGCCCGGCGTCCTCCAGGCCGGCCCCGTCGGTCCCGCCGGCATCCCCGGCCCGACCGGCGCGCAGGGCGTCCCGGGTGAGGCCGGCGCCGCCGGTGCCACCGGCGAGGCGGGCCCTGCCGGCCCGGCCGGTCCCGCCGGCCCTGCCGGCAGCCCCGGCCCGGCGGGCCCTGCCGGTCCGTCCGGTCTCGCCGGCGCCTTCTACTCCCAGGCCGTCTACGACCAGGGCGACACCAACGCCGGCGCCGTCGCCACGGTCGCCTGCAGCACGACGAGCACCGCGTTCGTGGCGATCGCCGGTGGCGTCCAGACGGTCGGCCTCGACTCGGGCGACAAGGCGATCAGCCGCAACACGCCCGTGTCGTCGTCGTTCCCCGGCCGCATGGACTGGAGCACCAACACGCCGCGTGCGGGCCGGCTCGACGGGTGGATCGTCCAGTTCGGCGGCAACGCCGGCCAGGTCTCGGACAAGGCGCCCGAGAAGGTCGTCGTGTGGGCGCTCTGCGTCCCCTCGGCGACGATCCCGACGCAGGTCACCTTCCGGCAGTCCGACGACTGATCCGCTGCTGATCCGCGACTGATCGGCGGCCGTTCGGCGCCGGGACCGCCCCTCCCTCTCCCTCGCACCGCGGACGGCCGGGGGAGGGGCGGACGCCGCCGGCCGGCGCCACCGGCCTAGGGTGGCCTGCCGTGACCCCCGGCGACTCCCTGCTCGTGCTCGCCGCCGGCGTGGCGGCCGGGGTCATCAACAGCGTGGTCGGGTCGGCGACGCTGCTGACGTTCCCGCTCCTGCTCTCCCTGGGCGTGCCGCCGGTGGTCGCGAACGTCTCCAACAACATCGGTCTCGTGCCCGGCGCCCTGTTCGGGGCCGTGGCCTATCGCCGCGAACTGGCCGGCCAGCGGTCCCGGCTCCTCCGGTGGGGCCTGGCGGCCGTCGCGGGCAGCCTCCTCGGGTCCGTGCTCCTGCTGGCGCTGCCCTCGGACGCGTTCGAGGCCGTGGTGCCGGCCCTCGTGCTGCTCGGCGTCGGGCTCGTGGTGGCCGGACCGCCCGTCTCGCGGTGGGTCGCCCGGCGCGCGCCGGAGGGCCGGGTGGCGTCCGACGGGATCCTGCCCGAACCGCGCTGGCTCTCACCTGCCGTGGTCGGCACCGGCGTCTACGGCGGCTACTTCGGTGCCGCGCAGGGCGTCATGCTGATCGCGCTGCTCGGCGTCGGCTACAGCACCGACTTGCACCGTGTGAACGCGGTGAAGAACGCGCTGGCCGCCGCGATCAACGGCGTCGCGGGCCTGCTGTTCGCCCTGGTGGCCGACGTCGACTGGTGGATCGCCCTGCTCCTAGCCGTGGGTTCGGGGCTCGGGGGCATCCTCGGCGGCTCGTACGGACGCCGCCTGCCACCCACGGTCCTGCGCGGGCTCGTGGTGGCGGTGGGTCTGGCGGCGTTCGTCTCGATCCTGGTGACCTGAGCGCGCCGGATCCGACGGGCGAGGAGCGGCGGTGACGCCGCGAGAGGTCGCCGGTGGTCGAGGTGCGAGGAGCGCTGGCGACGAGCCGCGAGACCCGGTGAGCCGGACGGCGTCCGGTATCGGCGGGTGGTCGGGTGCGGGGGTCTCGTGGCTCGCTGCGCTCGCACCTCGACCACCGGCTGGGCTCGCTGCGCTCGCACCTCGACCACCGGCTGGGCTCGCTGCGCTCGCACCTCGACCACCGGCTGGGCTCGCTGCGCTCGCACCTCGACCACCGGCTGGGCTCGCTGCGCACGCACCTCGACCGCTCGTGACGGAGCGGCGGGTCAGGCGGCCTTCGCGAGCTTCTTGGCCGCCTTCTTCTCCAGCTTCCGCTCGCTCTTCGCGGCGGCCTTGGCCGCGGCCTTCTTCTCCCGGCTCTTGGCCGGGCGCAGGCCCGCGAGTCCCATCAGGACGGCGAGGATGGCCGGTCCGACCAGCGTCGCGCCGGCCTTGGTGCTGACCTGACCCTCCTTCGGGCCGAGGTAGCCGGTGGCGACGTCGGCGGCGTCGACACCGACGCCGAGCAGCACGATGCCCGGGCGCGCCTTGCCGCGGGAGAGCAGGGTGATGGTGCCGAGCGCGATCTCGCGCGAACCGAAGAGCCGGGTGACGTAGGTGGCCTGCGGGTTGCTCGCCGGGTCGAGGCCGAAGGCCTGGGCGGCGGTGTCGGGACGGGCGAGGGCGAGGGCGCCGATGCCGATACGGGCCAGTGAGAGACCGGTCACAGGGTTCATGTCGCGGACCCTACTAGGCCCCGCCGAGCCCGCCGTCCGATCGGACCGGTGACGCGCCGAGCGTCGCGGCCAGAACGCCGTCGCACCACACCGCGAGGTGCCGGTAGGCCTCTGCCCGCACCTCCGGCCGGGAGAGGACGACGTCGTGCAGCGCGCCCGGCACCGCGATCGAGGTGACGTGGCTCGAGATCTTCGTCGACCACCGCCGGATCTGCTCGACGTCGAGCACGATGTCGCTGCTGCGGGCGTCGTCGTCGACCTCGGTCGTCAGGCTCGACCGGTCGCTGGAGAGCACGAGCGTCGGCACGCTCAGACCGAGCCCGCGGTGCACCCGGGCATGGCCGCGTCGGACGGCGGCCAGCCAGCCGGCGTGCACCAGGAAGGACTCGATCGGCTTCCAGGGCAGGTGGAAGTCCCACTCGCCCTCGTGGTCGCGATGCAGGGTGCGGCCGTACACGCCGGAGACGTCGCGCGGGATGACCCGCATCGGCTGCCGGCGTCCGAGGCGGTCGATGACGACGGTGCCGACGGTGCGCAGCAGCGGGTGGCCCTGGAGGTCGAGCCAGGGGGAGTTGAGGACGAGGCCGGCGAGCTCGGGGGGACGGCGGTCGTCGAGCCAGAGCGGCAGGGTCAGCCCGCCGGTGGAGTGCGCCGACCCGACGACCTGCCGGTGCCCGTCGCGCTCGACGATGCGCTGCCAGGCGGCGTCGAGCTCCTCGTCGTGCTCACCGAGGTCGTCGACGTGGTTGGGCGTCTGGTGCGGCCGCAGCGAGCGGCCGTACTTGCGCAGGTCGAGGGCGTAGAAGTCGTAGCCCCGCGCGAGCCACCACGCGGCGAACTCGGTGTGGAAGAAGTAGTCGGCGAACCCGTGCACGTGCAGGACGGCGCGGCCGGTGTGCTCCGGCGCCGGGTGGTGCACGAGGGTCGCGACCACCTCGCCCTCGCGGTCGTCGGCCAACGGGATCGTCTCGGCCGTCCACGATCCGCCGAGGACGTCGGGGACGCGCGTCGGCTGATCGGTGCTGCGCCCGGGCGTGGCGTCCCGGTGCTCCTCGCTCATGCGTGCTGCCTTCCTCGAGAGGGTGCCGGTCGCTGGTGGAGGGCCTGCGCCGGGCGGTTGGTGGTGACCATCCAGGCCCGGCCCGGCCGCAGCCAGTAGGCCAGGGCCCGGGGGCTGTCGACGGTCCACACGAGCAGGGGCACCCGGTGGCGGCGGCAGTAGCCGCGCAGGGTGAGGGCCGCCAGCGACCAGTGCGCGACGACGACGTCCGCACCGCAGGCCGCCAGGCGGCTCGCCGGGAAGAGCTCCGAGCGCAGCACGCGCCAGCGTTCGCGCCAGGGCCGTCCGGCGGTGTCGGTGCCGAGCGAGAGCCCGAGACGCAGCGGCTGCCCGCGGGTGTCGGCCCAGTCGCGCAGATGCCGGATGACCCGCTCGCGTCCGGTGGTGACGACGAGGCGCTCGACCCCGACAGCGGCCAGGGCCGCCTCGACGACCTCGACCTCCAACGCGTGGGTCGCGGTGCCGAACTTCAGGTCGAGGTGGACGCCGCAGGCGGAGGCGGCGAGCAGCGCGAGGACGTCGGGATAGCCGATCGTGCCGGACGACCCGGGGTCGTGCGCCACGACCACGGCGTCGCCTTCCCGCACCAGATCGAACTCGACGTAGTCGGCGCCGAGGTCGATGGCCCGCTCGATGAGCGCGCGGTCGTTGCAGCGGTGGGCGCTGACCAGCACCCGGCCGCGGGCGGCCCTCATCGGCGCTCCCGCACCAGCAGCCGGGGGAGCACCACCAGCAGCGAGACCATCAGCACCGCGAGCAGGGACGCCGCCACGACGGCCTCGGCGCGCCCCACGACGACGTCGACGACCAGCATCGCCAGGCCGACCACGAGCACGGAGAGCGTGCCGAGCACGACGCCGAGGGCCTGTCGTGCCACGCGCACCACGGAGTCCTTGTGGTGGCGCCCCGAGAGGCGCCGATGCACCGCGATCGGAGTGAGGACGGCCGCGGTCGTCAGCAGCGCGCTGGCCAACAGCAGGAGGTAGAGGCCGCGTTGGAAGGAGTCGAGGTCGTCGAAGGCGGGCTGGAACGGCAGCGTGACGAGGATGCCGGCGAGCAGCTGGGCGCCGGTCTGGGCGACACGGAGCTCCTGGAGGAGGTCGTCGAACTTGCGGTCGAGGCGCTCGGAGACGGACTCCGCAGCGGCGTCGGCGGCGGGGGGCTGGTCGGGGACGGCCACCTGTGCAGTCTCCCATCGCGGCGGCCTCGGCGCCTCTATGCTGGGCCGGTGCGGGCGTTCTCGGCAGGAACCGGCGCGCTGGTCCGGTCGTGGCGCACCGGCACCCGGCGCAGCCAGGCGAGTGTGCTGGCCTTCATGCTGCTCGGCGTCACCGTCTGCCTGGCGGTCAGCCTGCCGTTCTACTCGGTGCTCCCGGTCAGCACCTACTTCCTCTGGCTGCTCGTCGGCATGCTGCTGCTGCGCTACGTGCCGCTCATGATCCTCACCGTCTACACCGTCGTCGGCGCGATCGGCATCGGGGTCTACGACGGCCTGCACGACGGCACCTTCGGGTCCGCCCGGCTCTCGGGGATGATCGCGCTCGTCGTGGGTGGTCTGCTGGCGCTCCACCACGCCCGTGGCCAGCGCACGGGCCTGCCGACCCCGCTCGGCGAGGCGATGCTGGCCGACCTGCGCGAGCGGCTCCAGGCGCAGGGTCGTATCCCGCCCCTGCCGGCGCCCTGGTACACCCAGACCGCGATGATCGCCGCCCACGACGTCGGGTACGCCGGGGACTTCATGATGGCCGCGGTCGACGACGAGGGCACGACACCGGTCCTGGAGGTCATCCTCGTCGACGTGGTCGGCAAGGGCGTGGCCGCCGGGGTCGACGCGCTCCAGTTCGCCGGGGCCCTCGGCGGCCTCATCGGCGCGATGCCGCCGCGGCGGCTCATGGAGGCCGCCAACGACTTCCTGCTGCGCCAACCCGCCGAGGAGACCTTCGCGACCGCGGCCTACGTGCGTCTGGAGCTCGACAGCGGGCGCTACCTCGTGCTGAGCGCCGGACACCCGCCCGCCCTGCGCTGGGACCACGCCCAGGGCGCGTGGCTCGTCGACAACGCCCGCGGCCTCGCCCTCGGCATCCACCGCCACCCCGAACTCGAGGCCAGCGAGGGCAAGCTCGCCCCCGGCGAGGCGCTGCTCTTCTACACCGACGGCGTGGTCGAGAGCCGCGGCGGCGACATCGAGGAGGGCATCGCCTGGCTCCAGGAGGTCGCCCGCCGGGCCGTCGCCCCCGGTTTCGAGGGGGCCGCGCGCCGGATCGTCCGCCAGGTCAGCCGCGGGGACGACGACCGAGCGGTGTTCCTGGTCAGTCGCTGACCGCCGGGCCTCCGCCGCTGTAGAGCCGGGCGACGACGTCCTCGATCTCGGGCTCGCGCACGCTCAGGTCGGCGATCTCGTGCGCGGCCGCGATCGCGGCGATGACGGGCGCGGTGCTGGCGTCCTGGGGGAGCCGCAGCCAGTGGCGTCGTCCGTCGTCCTCGGTGCGCACGGTGGTCGCGCCGGGCGCCTCGAGGGACGGCACCGGGGCGACCAGGTCGACCACCAGGGTGCGCGCCGAGCCGCCCGCGACGTGCAGAGCCGCGAGGTCGCCGTCGAAGATGGCGGTGCCGTGGTCGATGACGAGCACCCGGCGGCACAGCGCCTCGACGTCGGAGAGGTCGTGGGTGGTGAGCAGCAGGGTGACCCCCGACTCGGCGATGAGCGTCGTCAGCAGCTCGCGCAGACGGCGCTTGCTGGTGATGTCGAGGCCGATCGTCGGTTCGTCGAGGTAGAGCAGGTCGGGGCCGTGCAGGAGCGCGGCCGCCAGATCGCCGCGCACCCGCTGCCCCAGGCTCAGCTGGCGCACCGGCGTGCCCAGCAGCGGGCCGAGGTCGAGGACGTCGACGAGCAGCTCCCGGGTGCGTCGCAGCCGATCGGGCGGCACCCGGTGCACGCGTCCGAGCAGGTCGAGGGAGTCGCCCAGCGGGAGGTCCCACCACAGGGTGGTGCGTTGCCCGAAGAGCACGCCCATGCGGCGGGCGAGCGCGGTGCGGTGCCGCGTGGGGTCGACCCCGGCCACCTCCAGCCGCCCGGCGGTCGGGACCAGGATGCCGGTGAGCATCTTGATCGTCGTCGACTTCCCCGCGCCGTTCGGCCCGAGCAGCCCGAGCACCTCGCCGCGCCGGACGGTGAAGCTGAGGTCGTCGACGGCGACGACGTCGGGGCGACCGCGCCGCGGGAACACGCGGCGCAGGTGCTCGGCCACGATGACGGTGTCGCCGGGGATCCCGGGTGTCGCGGGGGTCTCGGGTGTCACGGCTCAGCTCCCGGTCGATCGGTAGTGCCGGACGCCGGCGCGCCAGGCGAGGGCGGCCGCCGTCCCGACCGCGAGGGCGGCCACGGGCGGGGCGTAGGCGAACCACGCAGGGCTGCCGAACGGGTCGCGGCGGCCCAGCACCTCCAGCGCCGGGTACCAGCTGACGAACGCGACGGGGACGCCGAAGGTGAGCGCCTTGACCACCTCGCCCGGGTAGACCGACAGCGGGTACTGGGTGATCGTGTTGCCGCCGTAGGTGAAGGCGTTGGCGACCTCGGCGGATTCCTGGGTCCAGAACTGCACCGTGGCGAAGCCGAGGAAGAGCCCGATGAAGATCGCGGCGGAGCAGACGACCATGAGCACCGTCAGGGCGGCGCGCGACGGCGTCCAGTCGATCCACCAGCAGCCCCACGCGAAGACCGCTCCGGCCTGGACGATGCGCGTGATCCGCCGCAGGGCGAACTCGTCGGCGCACACCTGCACCAGCAGGGGGACGGGTCGGGTCAGCATCGCGTCGAGCGCGCCGGTGCGGATCATCGCTCCCAGGCGTTCGACCCGGCCCACGAGCAGGTCGGCGACGCCGATCCCGAGTCCGCTGGCGCCGTAGAGGAAGGCGATCTCGCGGACGTCGAAACCGGCCAGCCGGTCGAGGTGGGTGAAGACGATCGCCAGGGCGACGAAGTCGAGGCTCGAGGTCACGAAACTGCTCACCACGAGCATCCAGAACGAGGCGCGGTAGGTGCGCAGGGCGCGCCCCCACATCCGTGCGATCCGCACGTAGTCGACGCCGGCGCGACCCCAGGTGCGCAGCACGTCAGCCACCCTGCACCACCACCTTCGCCGTCGCGCGGCGCAGCACCATCGAGCAGACGACCAGCCCGACCGCGGCCCAGGCGGCGGCGAGCCCGAGACCGCCCCATGCGTCGGCGCTCGACCGGGTGCCCAGCCACAGGTCGGCCGGCAGTTGGAGGTAGGTGGCGAAGGGGGAGGCGAACGCGATCGTGCCGAGCACCCCCGGGAAGAGCACGAGCGGGAGGGTCAGACCGGAGAGGAAGATCGCCAGGAAGGCCAGCACGTTGCGCAGCCCGGTGTCGTCGAGCAGCCAGAACCCCGAGAGCGCCACCAGCATGCGCAGGCTGAAGCTCACGACGACGCCGAGGAGCACCGCCAGCAGGAAGGCCGGCACAGCCCAGCCGTGCGGCCAGCGCAGGTCGAAGAGGAGCGCCCCGACGACCACCGGGACGACGCCGCGGGTGACCAGCTGGTAGGCGGCGCGACCCAGATCGGCCGCGAGGTACCAGCCGAGCAAGCTGACCGGCCGCTGCAGGTCGAGGACGACGTCGCCGCTGCGGATGCGATCGGACAGGTCGGCGTCGGCGCCGCCGCGCCAGATCGACACGACGGTCAGCAGACCCTGACTGAGCCACACGAACGTCACCGCGTCGACGGCGTCGTAGCCGCCGACGCCGGGGTTGGCGCGCCAGACCGCCAGGAGCACGTAGGCGTTGATGACGCCGAAGACCGAGTTGGTGAACGCCCCGGCGAGGGTCGCGGCGCGGTAGGTGGCGTAGCGGCGGAAGGAGAGCGCGGCGATCCTCGTGCCGAGCCCGACGGCGTCCCCGATGCCTGCCACGAGCCTCGACAGTAGTGCCGACGGCCACCGATTTAAGGATCCTTCAAACCGGCGTCCCTAGCCTGCCGCTCATGAGCGAGGAGTCGGCCGGCGCCACCGCAGCGGAGACCGCAGCAGGGACCGGAGCGGGAACGGTCCCGAGGGACGGAGCGGTCCTCGGCGCGCAGGTGCGCCGGCGCGGCGTCGTCGGCGCAGGCGGGGTCGTGGTCGGCCTCGCCGCCCTCGGCGGCACCTCGTGGGGTCGCCAGGTGGTCGCGGCCGTCGCCGACCTGGCCACCGACGACTACCGGGTGCTCGACCGCGACACCGCGACGGTCGTCGAGCGGGTGCGTCGCGACGCCGACCAGCTGGTGCTCGACGTCGTCCGCAGCGGGTTCCGCGAGGTCGAGCAGGACGGCGTCGTCCAGCTCGAGGCGGCCGGCGCCGAGCCGGCCACGCTCGGCTTCGTGCTTCCGGCCCAGTCGCTCGGCGAGTCCTACACCCACGGCGCGGGTGCGGTCTCGACCGGCTCGCCGCTGGTCAAGGCCGAGCTCGGCCAGCCGGCCCTGCTGCTCTTCACCGTGCCGGTCGGCACGCGCATCGGCTACGACATCGCCTCCCTGCTCGACTGGTCGGGCCTGCAACCGGTGTGGACCGGACCGACGGATGCCACCTCCCTCCTCGAGGCGCCGTACCGCATCTCGGTGCGCCCCCTCGGGACGCCGGTCTGGCGGCACGACCCGACTCCGCGGGTGCTGACCGGTGCCGACGGCAAGCCGGCCCGGGCGACCGAGCTGTGGCACAGCCGCCTGACCACCAGCACGGGCGCGGCCCCGCTGCTGCGGGTCGTCGACACGCTGCCGACCAGCCTGAAGCTGCCGCTCGACGCCACCGACCGCAAGGCCATCCTCAAGCTCGCGAACGTCGACACGACGACGTCGGGAAGCGGACCGGTGACCGCGGAGGAGTTCATCGTCAGCTCGCTGGGAGCGAGCGTCGAGATCCACGGCCGGTGGCCCACGCCGAAGGGCGCCTCGCTCACCGCCTGGGACCACCGCACCACCCTCGGCCGCGACCAGTACGTCAAGACCGTCACCAAGGGCTTCCTGCTGCCCTGGGGGCACCCGGCGGTCATCGTGGAGGAGACCTGGCGCCGCCAGCGGCTGCGCGGGTCGGGGCCGGCGGCGCGGGCGGTCGGCGTCCTGGAGAAGGTCGTCACCGTCGTCGTCACCCAGCCGGTGGTCGACACCTCGCTGCCCAAGAAGCGCATCGTCCAGGGCAAGCTCGGCGGGTCGCGGCTGCCGTTCGCGTCGGTGCGCTGCACGGTGCGCACCAGCCCCCCGGTCAAGCTGCGCGCTGAGAAGACCCAGGGCGGCATCCCGCGGCTGGCCGACGGCGGCGGGGTGCTGAAGCTGCCGTTCGTCGGCGTCGATTGGGAGGGCACCGAGGTGCCCTTCACCTCCACCGTCGGGTTCATGCCCGTCGAGCTGCTCGACAAGGCGGCCGCGCCCGCGAAGATCTGGGCTGATGCGAAGGAGGAGAAGGTCGCAGGTGTCGACCTCGGCGGTCGCAGCATGGCGCTGATCCCGCCGCCGACCCCCGGCAGCACCCGGGTCCAGGTCACCACGGCATCGGTCGACGTCACCCCGGTCTCGCTCACCAGCGCGGAGTCCGCCGCCCAGAAGCAGGCGAACTTCCGCCCGGTCTTCACCAAGCTGGACGCCGTCGTCCCCGCCGTGAGCGCCCTGGCCGGAGCGGCGAGCGCGCCCGGGTCGGCGCGGCGCGCCACCCCGCCGTCCGGTTCGCCCACGACCCACGTGTGGCCGACGCAGTACCTGGCCGAGGAGGACAACGCCGGCGGAGTCTTCCTCAAGCCGAAGGTCTCCTTCGACGCCCCCGTGCCCGACAGCCTCACCGGTGGCCTCGGCTCGCTCCCGCAGATCTACCAGGGGCTCTCGACCAAGGTCGGTGCCGTGCTGGCCGCCACCGAGGAGGCGTACGACAAGCTCGCGGACGGCGTGTCCGCGGCCGCCGACATCTACGACAAGCTCACGCTCTTCGGTCAGATCCCGCTGGCCTCGATCATCCTCGGCGGCGATCTCGGCGCCCTGCCGAAGGCCATCACGGAGGTCGTCGACCAGCGCCAGACCGTGACGACGACGCTGACGCCGAAGCTCAAGACCTACAGCCTCGGCCCGCTCCACTTCTTCCCCGGCACGCTCGCGATCGTCGCGAAGCTGGCCGCCGGTGGCGACAAGCCGCCGGAGCACTCCCTCGACGCGCGTCTGACGAAGTCGACCCTCGAACTGGCCGGGTTGGTGCAGCTGCCGGTCGACGACCTGCACATCACCTCCACCACGGCGGCGCCGTTCGACCTCACCCTCGTGCTCGGGCAGGTCGGGTTCCTCGGTCCGCTCGCGTTCGTGCAGCAGCTGGCCGCCATCCTCGAGCCCTTCCTCTCCGACGACGAGGACGCCGGCCGCCCGGCCACCGCCTACCGCGCGACCCCGGCGTCGGCCTCACTGGCGCGGACGGCGCGGCGCGGCTTCGACCCCGACATCGACGTCGACCTCTCCGGCCTGCACGTCAGCCAGTCGATCAAGCTGCCCGACGTCCAGGTCGGCGTCTTCCAGCTCAACGGCCTGAGCTTCGGCTTCGGGGTCGACCTGCTGTTCATCGGCGGCCTCGGCGCCCGCTTCAACTTCGCGACCCACGAGAACCCCTTCCAGGTGCTCTACGGGCCCTTCGGCGGCGGCGGCTACTGCGCGATCGAGCTCGACGGCGGCTCGATCAGCAACCTCGAGGTGTCCCTGGCCGTGTGCGGCGGCGTGGGCATCGACCTCGGCGTCGCAGCCGGCGCGATCTCGGTCTCGGCTGGGCTCGTGCTCGCCCTGCCCGCGAAGGGCGACCTCTCGCTCACCGGGTTCTTCCGGGCCTCCGGTGCCCTGGAGGTGCTCGGTCTGGTCTCGGTGAGCGTCGTCTTCGAGATCAGCCTCACCTACGTCGACAGCGATCCGGTCAGCCTCAGCGGTGTGGCCGAGCTGGCGATGAAGATCGAGGTCTGCTGGGTGTCGAAGACCGTGCACGCCTCGGTGCAGAAGACGTTCACCGGCGGCGCCCAGAAGAAGGCCATCGGCTCGCGGACGACGGCCGGGCGGGCGGGCGCGCCGTCCGACGGCTCCTTCACCTTCGCCGACAGCTACCCCGACCAGTCCACCTGGGCGTCCTACGCGGCCGCCTTCGCCCCGGGAGCCTGACCCATGATCAGCAAGCGTCGGCAGACGATCGTGCTCACCGCCGTCCCGCGGGGGTGGGACGACCGGGGGACGAGCGTGCGCATCGGCGTCCACATCTCCCCGCGGCTGAGCTACACCGGCTCGGGAGCGACACTCGAGGACTTCCCCGCGTGGCTCGACTGGCCGGCCCAGCAGCTCGCCTGGCAGGTGTCGTGGGACGCCGGGAACACCTGGGCGGCCGCGGCCTCGGTCGACGACGACGGCGACTCCGGATTCTGGAAGGCGATCCTGCGCCCGGAGGTGCCGGTCACCTCCTTCGACGGGACGCCGCCGCCCGCCGCGAGCGTTGCCGGGTACAGCTACGCCGGCGTCGCCGCTGCGGTGCTCTCCTCCTTCACCCGGCCGACCCTCGCCGCCACCGACGCCGGGCGGGCGGCCATCACCGCCGCCCGCGTGCGCGAGCCGCTGCCCGACAACCGCGGTGCCAAGCAGCCGACCGCGGCGTTCACCGCGCTGCGCGGCTTCTACCGGCCCCGGACGCCGGTGAGCACCCAGGTGAGCCGGGGCTCCCTCGAGCCCGACTTCCACGAGCGGCTCTCGCTCATGAGCGATCACGGGCCGCTGCTCGAGCGGCTCGGCCTGGTGGTCGAGCTCACCGCCACGCCGCCGTCCTCGACGTCCTCGGTCTCCTCGGTGATGGTGCGGACCACCTGGAAGCCGGGTGGTTCGGTGCCGGCCACCGTGCTCTCCACCCGCACCGCCTGCGCCCTCAAGGCCTCCGCCTCGAGCAGGATCTTCCGGGCGCTCCCGGCCTCGGGCAGCCTCCTCGACACCGGGCTGCGCTACCGCCTCGACGACGACGCGTACTCGGTGCACAGCCTCGACGTCGACGGCGCGGCCGCCCAGCTGCTCGGCGTCGCCACCGGACCCGACGCGAAGACCGCCGCGCCGCCCGCCGGACGCAGCGCCGGCCTGACCCTCGCGATGGCCAACCGGGCGATCGTGGTGCAGAAGCAGATCGCCCGTGCCCGCCAGGTCGCGGCCACGCTGGTCTCCGGCCACACGCCGCTGCTCTATGCCGACGACCTCGCCGTCGGCGCCCACGTGCAGGTCTCGCCGGCCGACGCCGGCGACGCCTGGTTCGGTCTGGGCCATCGGCGCGTCGAGTACCGCGCCGACACCGGCACCCGGGTGCCGCTGAGCTTCACCGCCGTCGACGAGGCCGCCGTCACCGTCGCTGCCCGCGCCCAGAAGCCCGGCTCGCCGAACCTCCTCGTCAGCGACGTCGTCGCCCGCTTCGACGGCTGGAGCGTCGCGGTCCCGCGCCCGGGGCGGCAGATGATCCAGACCGCGGAGGGCAGTTCGGTCGAGGCCGAGCCGGAGCGGGCGCCGCTCACCTGGCTCACCATGGACGCCACCGTGCCCGACCAGGCCGCCGACGGCACCGACGGACGGCTGGCCTCGCTCCGCTTCGGCCGCTCCTACGTCCTGCGGGCCCGCGCGGTCGACGTGACCGGACGCGGGATGGGGGAGTGGTCCGGCGCCCCGGCGACGGCCGACACGCCCTACTACCGCTGGGACCCGGTGCCCGCTCCGCTCGTGCTCCCGCCGCCGGCCACGGCCCTGACGGCAGGCGAGGCGGCGCGGCGCATCGTCGTCCGCTCCGACCCGGCCTCGGGGCTCGGCCCCCAGGTGCCCTCTGTGCGCACCCTCGTGCCGCCTCGGGTCGCGGTCGAGGTCGGCCTGCTGCACGGGGTCTTCGACGCCGCCGGCGGTCACGCGCCCGACGCCGCCTCCTGGAAGCGCATCGCCGACCTCGACGCCGGCGCCCCGCCGCAGCAGGGCCCGGCCCCCGACGTCGCGCGACCGGCCGCTGCCGCCGAGCCCACCGCGCCCGCGACGACCCGCGATCCAGGGGTCACGCCGACGGTGGTTCCCTCCACCAGTCCCTCCACCTCCCCGATCACCACCGCCCCCAGCTCGACCGCCCCCTCCAGCGGAGGTGCAGGCCCCAGCACGGGCCCCAGCACCAGCCCGACGACGGGGCCGACGACGGGGCCCAGCGGCCCGCCCGACGCGACGCCGCGCCCCCTCGACGTCGACTGGCTGCCCGACCCCCTCGCCACGGGCGTGGTCGTGGCGCCCGACGGCGGGAGCGAGGCCGTGGCCTCCTTCCTGCCGCCGGGTGCGAGCCCGACCGGGTTCGCTGAGATCGGCTCCTGGAACTCCGTCGCGCTGCGGGCCCGTCCGGGCGCGCTCGGGTCGCCGGCGGTGCTCACCGACCCCGTCGTCGGCACCGCCGACCAGCAGGTCGTCACCGTCACCCTCGCCCCCGCCGAGGTGCGCACGGTCAAGCTGAGGGCCCGCCCCACGCCGACCCTGCTGGGGATGCACGGCCTGGTGTCCCAGCTCGGTGGCTCGCCGGCCGACCAGGCGGCCGCGGTGGCCTCGGGGAAGGTCCCGATCCTGACCCCCAGCATCGAGGTCGAGGTCGTGCACGCGGTCCGGGCGCCGCTCGAGGCGCCGATCATCGACGACATCGCCGTCACCCGACGGCTGGGCCAGAAGGACGCCGACGTCACCACCGGGCTGCGCTACCACCGGCTCAGCACCGGGGGGCTCACGGTGCGGGCGTCGTGGTCGCAGTGGCGCGACGACGGCCCCGGCACGCCCGCACCGGTCCGCACCCTCGTCCGGCGCCACGTCGTCCTCGACCAGACCCTCGACCCCTCGACGACGACCGGGCTGATGGCCGACCTCGACGCCACCCCGACCCTGGTGCTGCCGGACCTGCGGCGCTTCTCGCCGACCTTCGAGGCCGTGGCCACCTCCCGCTTCGTGGAGGAGTGGCGCGAGGCGATCCCGGTCAGCGCCGTCAAGCGCTCCGACGGCGCCCTCTACGTCGTCCTGCCCGACGACGTGGACGTCGAGAGCGTGCTGCTCGACCTCGACGGCCGCCGGCTCGCGCGCGGCACGGAGATCGCCACCGCCATCGACCCCGACACCGAGCACGTCACCCTCGTGGTGCTCGACGACACCCTCGCGAAGGCCTTCGCCAAGAACATCGTGACCGGCGTCGGCGTACGCGGCTCGGTGCTGCGCACCTCGGCGCCGCGCACCCTCACCGTGCGGTCGGGCGTGCGGCCCGAACCGGTGCGACCGCGCTACGTCGTCCCGTCCTTCACCATCGTGCCCGGCACGTCCGACGGCGCCGGCTCCTCGGCCGCCCGCCTGACCAGCGGTCTGCGGTTGTGGCTCGAACGGCCGTGGTGGTCCAGCGGCGACGGCGAGCAGCTGGCCGTGATCACCGGCGTCGACAAGGCGACCCTCGGGACCGAGGACACGACGCGCCTGGAGAAGCTCGTCACCACCTACGGCGCCGACCCCGCCCTGCGCGCCGGAGAGTCCGTGCCCCGCACAGGGGCTCTCACCTCGGGCACCGAGGTCACCCGCCTCCCGATCGCGGAGGAGCTCGGTTCGACGATCAAGCCGACCGCCACGTTCACCGCCCGCATGCACGACGTCGCCTACGACGCCGAGCGCGACGCCTACTGGGTCGACCTCACCTTCGCGGATCTCGCCCCGGGCGCGTTCGTGCGGCTCGCCGTGGCCCGCTACCAGCCGCTCATGGCCGCTGCCGCGGGCACGAACCTCGCCGAGGCGGTCACGCTGTCGCGGATCGTCACCCTCGACCCGGTGCAGCTGCTGCCGGCGCGCACGGCCCGGCTCTCCCGCAGCGGCGGCGCGCTCGTCACCCGCATCGGCGGCAAGGTGCACCGTGGCGCGAGCGAGCAGACGCGACCCGTCGTCCGGGTCTCCCTGCAGGAGAAGCCCGGCGGTGGGCCCGACACCGGATGGCAGACGGTCGCCGCCGCTGTCGGCATCGCGACCGACACGGGGTACCCCGACGTGTCGCTGCCGGCTGCCTCGGCCTCGCCGCAGCGCCGCGTGGTCGTCGAGGAGTTCGACCGGTGGCCGGTCGGGCTCGTCTCCGGGGCGGCCGCGCCGCCCAACGACCCCGCGACGCTGGTGCTGGAGCCCCGCTCGGTCGACGACGCCCGTCGCGACTTCGCCGGACTGCGCCCGGTGTGGGTCGCGACCCTGCCCCTGCCGAGCTGACCGGGCTGGGCGGGCTGGGCGGTCCGCCCGCTGGGCATGGATGCGGGGCGGGGGATCGCGGGCACCGATGATGGTGCCGTGACCATCCCCGCCCCGCCCGAGAACGCCGACACCCTGCCGCCGTACCCCGTCGGACTGCGGTTGGCCGGTCGTCGCGTCGTCGTGGTCGGCGGCGGGGGAGTCGCCCAGCGGCGGGTCCCGCACCTCATCGCCGCAGGCGCGGTCGTCGAGGTCGTCAGCCCCGTCCTGACCCCCGCGCTGGAGGGGATGATCGGCGAGTTCACCTGGCACGACCGTCGCTACGCGCCGGGCGACCTCGACGGCGCCTGGTACGCCCTCGCCCTGACCGACGACGCCGAGGTCAACGCCGCGATCTGCGCCGAGGCCGAGGAGCGCCGCGTGTTCTGCGTGCGCGCCGACGACGCGAGCGAGGCCACCGCGTGGACCCCCGCGACCGGACGCCACGCCGGCGTCACCGTCGCCGTGCTCGCCAACCGCGACCCGCGTACGTCGTCCACCGTGCGCGACGAGATCCTCGAGGTGCTGCGCGAGGGACGCATCGGGCTCAACCACGGCCGCCGGCGCTCGCCGGGCGTCGTGCTGGTCGGCGGCGGCCCCGGTGACCCTGAGCTCATCACCGTCGCCGGGCGTCGCGCCCTGATGGAGGCGGACGTCGTCGTCGCCGACCGGCTCGCCCCTCGCGAGCTGCTCGGCGAGCTGCCCCCGCACGTCGAGCTGATCGACGTGGCGAAGCTGCCGCGCGGTCGCTCGGCCTCCCAGGAGGAGATCAACCGCGTCATCGTCGAGAAGGCCCTCGAGGGCAAGGTCGTCGCGCGCTTCAAAGGCGGCGACAACTTCGTCTTCGGCCGCGGGTTCGAGGAGATCCTCGCCTGCCGCGAGGCCGGGGTGCCGGTCACGGTCATCCCGGGCGTCACCAGCCCGATCGCGGTGCCCGGGGTCACGGGGCTGCCGATCACCCATCGCGGGGTCGCCCACGAGTTCACCGTGATCTCCGGGCACCTGCCGCCCGGCCACCCCGAGTCGTTGACCGACTGGGACGCCGTCGCCCGCATGACCGGCACCCTCGTGCTGATGATGGCGGTGCAGAACGCCCCGGTCATCGCCGAGCGGCTCGTCGGCGGCGGCCGCGCGCCGTCCACGCCGGTGGCGATCGTGTGCGACGGCACGATGCCCGGCCAGCGCACGGTGCTCTCGACCCTGGCCACCGTGGCCGACGACCTCGAGCGCGAGCAGGTGCGCCCGCCCGCGATCATCGTGGTCGGCGACGTCGTGGCGGTCGCGCATCCGGAGCGGTTCGCCTGATGGCGCGGATCGTCGAGATCGACGACCCCGACGACCCGCGCCTGGCCGATTACCGCGACCTGCGCGACGTCGAACTGCGCAAGAGCCTGGAGACCGAGCACGGCCTCTTCCTCGCCGAGGGCGAGAAGGTCGTGCGGCGCGCGGTCGAGGCCGGGTTCGCCGCCCGTTCGTTCCTCATGGCGCCGCGTTGGCTCGACGGACTGGCCGACGTCCTCGACACCTCGGATGCGCCCTGCTTCGTGCTCTCCGAGGCGCTCGCCGAGGAGGTCACCGGGTTCCATGTGCACCGCGGTGCGCTGGCCTCCCTGCACCGCCGAGCGCTGCCGAGCCTGGACGACGTGCTGGCAAAGGCTCGCTTCGTGCTCGTGCTCGAGGACCTCGTCGACCACACCAACGTCGGGGCCGCGTTCCGTAGCGGCGCGGCGCTCGGTGTCGATGCCGTCCTGCTGGCCCCGCGGTGCGCGGACCCGCTCTACCGGCGGGCGGTGAAGGTCGGCATGGGCGCGGTGTTCGCGTTGCCCTGGACCCGGCTTCCCGACTGGTACGGCGCCCTGCCCGACCTCTCGGCGCGCGGGTTCACCACCGTGGCGCTCACCTTGGCCGAGGACGCCGTCCCGCTCGAGGACGCCGTCGCCGGACTCGACAAGGTCGCCCTCGTGCTCGGCTCGGAGGGCCACGGCCTGACCCCGCGCTGGCAGGAGAGCGCCGACCGGCGGGCGATCATCCCGATGCGGGCGGGCATCGACTCCCTCAACGTCGCCGCCGCCGGAGCGGTGGCCTGCTACGTCACCGCGCGACGGTAGGTACCGGTACCGGCGGGTGGTCGGGTGCGGGGGTCTCGTGGCTCGCTTCGCTCGCACCTCGACCGCTCGCACCTCGACCGCTCGTTCCGGTGCGGCTCGCTTGCGCTCGCACCTCGACCGCTCTTCCCGATGGGGCCGCACTCTTCGTCGCCGTCCAGCCGACGGTCAGGAACACCTCAGGTTCGCGTCCTAGCGTCGAGTCTGGCCCGTGGCGGGCCGGAGACGAGGAGGCAATCGATGACGCCGCTGCTGATGATGCCCGAGGGTGCCGAATGGCTGGTGATCCTCGTGATCGTGGTCTTCGTGTTCGGTGCCTCGAAGCTCCCCGACCTGGCCCGCAGCAGCGGCCAGGCGCTGCGCATCTTCAAGGCCGAGGCCAAGGCGCTGCGCGAGGACGACGTCAAGGCCAAGCCGCTCGACGGCACCGAGGGACGGGTCGAGGCATCGGCCGAGCGCACCCCCGACTCCGGCACCCCCGGGGTCTGATCCCGGAAGCGTCCTGCGCGCGCCGGGCTGCCCGGCGCCGGTCAGACGGCCGGCCAGTCCGCCGGGTAGTCCTCGGCCAGCCGGTCGTGCTCCTTCTGGAGCTTCTTGCGCTTCTTCGCCGGCAGCCGGTCGCCGAAGACGGTGCCGAGGGTGTGGTCGGTCTCGTGCTGGAGGCACCGGGCGAGCAGGCCGTCGCCGCTGAACTCCACCGGTTCGCCGTCCAGACCCTGGCCGCGCACGTGCGCGACGTCGGGGCGGGCGCAGTCGACGAAGGCGCCGGGGTAGGAGAGACAGCCCTCCTCGGAGACGTCGAGCTGGCGGTCCTTGCCCTCGGGCAGCGTCAGCTCGGGATTGCAGACGACGCCGGCCACGCGGCGTCCGGTGGCGTCGGGGCAGTCGAAGACGAAGACCGCCCGGTCGACGCCGATCTGGCAGGCCGCGAGTCCGACGCCGTCCGCGGCGTACATCGTGGCGACCATGTCGGCCACCAGCGAGCGCAGGTCGTCGTCGAAGGCGGTGATGCGTTCCTGCGCGCGGTGCATGACCGGCGTCCCCCAGCGGGTGATCGGGCGCACCGTGCCGCCGGTGGGGAGCGGGCCGTAGGGCGCGTGGTCGGGGGCGCTGGGCTGCTCGGCGGGCTGCTCGGACATGGCGACGATCGTAGGTGAGGGGAGGGTCCCGGCACCCATCGGCCACCGCTCGCCCCGGTCTTCGGTCGGATGTGACCTGGCGCACGCGAGGCAGCTGTAGTCCGATGTGTAACTCTGAGTTACATTTCTGCCATGGACCTGACCAAGAGCCTCCCGAAGCTGCCTTCGCGCTGGGGCCCCGGCGGTAAGCACGGGCTCTCCAGCAGCGAGACGCGCGACCCCATCGGCTACGCCGTCCTCGCGCTCAACAAGCTCGCCCAGAGCGACGTGCTCGACCGTGTGGGCCTGCGCAAGCAGGCCGAGCAGACCGTCTTCACCGTCACCCGCAGCGGCTTCAAGACCGCCGCGGCCGCCGGACGCACCTTCGCCAAGAAGGGCAGCGGCTCGAAGGACGGCGTCCGCGTCGCGCCGGCCTCGGCCAGCGGCCAGTTCGACCTCACGCCGTCCGAGGACGAGCAGATGCTCGTCGACGTCGTCTCCGAGTACGCGAGCGAGATCCTGCGCCCGGCCGCCGGCGAGGCCAACGAGGCCTGCGCCGCCCCCGAGGAGGTCCTCCAGGCCAGCCTCGAGATCGGCGTCCCGATCCTCGGCGTGCCCGAGGAGCTCGGCGGCATCGCCGAGCAGCGCAGCGCGGTCGCCGGCACGCTGGTCGCCGAGGCCCTCGCGAAGGGCGACATGGGCCTCGCCCTCGCCGTCCTCGCCCCCGGTGCCGTCGCTACCGCCCTCGGGCTGTGGGGCACCGAGGCCCAGCAGCAGACCTACCTGCCGGCCTTCACCGGCGACGACGTCCCGGCCGCCGCGCTGGCGCTGAACGAGCCGACCGTGCTCTTCGACGTGCTCGAGCCCGGCACCACCGCCGTCGAGACCGCCGAGGGCTACGTGCTCAACGGCGTGAAGTCCGCGGTCGTCCGCGGCGCCGAGGCCGAGCTGTTCGTCGTGGGCGCCTCGCTCGCCGGCAAGCCGGTGCTGTTCCTGGTCGAGAGCACCTCGGCCGGCCTCGAGGTCGAGGGCGACCCGGCCATGGGCCTGCGCGCCGCCTCGCTCGCCAAGCTCACCCTCACCGACGTCACCGTCGCCAAGGACGCCGTCCTCGGCGCCACCGACGGCTCGACCTACGCCGAGTGCGTGCGCCTGTCCCGCCTGGGCTGGTGCGCCCTGGCGGTCGGCACCGCGCAGGCCGTGCTCGACTACGTGACCCCCTACGTCAAGGAGCGCACCGCGTTCGGCGAGCCGATCGCGCACCGTCAGGCGGTCGCCTTCATGGTCGCCAACATCGCGATCGAGCTCCAGGCGATGCGCCTGCTCACCTACCAGGCGGCCGGCCGCGCCGCGGCGGGCAAGGACTTCGCCCGCGAGGTCGGCCTCGCCCGCAAGATCTGCACCGACAAGGGCATGCAGATCGGCCTCGACGGCGTCCAGCTGCTCGGCGGCCACGGCTTCACCAAGGAGTACCCGCTGGAGCGGTGGTACCGCGACCTGCGGGCCGTCGGCGTCATGGAAGGGAGCGTGCTGGTCTGATGGCCATCAACCTCGAGGACCCCAAGAAGTTCCGCCCGCTGCGCGACCAGGCGCACCAGGTCGCGATGAACATGCTGCGGCCGATCAGCCGCAAGTACGACCTCTCCGAGCACGAGTACCCCAAGGAACTCGACATGCTCGTCGCCATGATCGACGGGCTCTCGGAGTCCGGCGCGGGCGAGGGTGCCGGTGCCGCCGGCGTCCGCCGCGACGACAAGGGCGAGCCGGCCGGCAACAAGAACGGCTCGAACCTCGCCTCGGTCATGTCGATCGCCGAGATGTGCTGGGGCGACGTCGGCCTGCTGCTCTCCATGCCGCGCCAGGGCCTGGGCAACTCCGCCATCGCCTCGGTCGCCAACGACGAGCAGCTCGAGCGCTTCAAGGGCACCTGGGCGGCCATGGCGATCACCGAGCCCGCCGTCGGCTCGGACTCCGCCAACATCTCCACCACCGCCGTCCTCGACGGCGACGAGTACGTGCTCAACGGCGAGAAGATCTACGTCACCTCCGGTGACCGTGCCGACTCCGTCGTCGTGTGGGCCACCCTCGACAAGTCGCTGGGTCGCGCCGCGATCAAGTCGTTCGTCGTCGAGAAGGGCACGCCCGGCATGCGGGTCGAGCGTCTCGAGCACAAGCTCGGCATCAAGGCCTCCGACACCGCGGTGATCATCTTCGACAACTGCCGCGTGCCGAAGGAGAACCTGCTCGGCTCGCCCGACATCGACGTCTCGCAGGGCTTCGCGGGCGCCATGGCGACCTTCGACAACACCCGCCCGCTGGTCGCCGCGATGGCCGTCGGCTGCGCTCGCGCCGCCCTCGACCTCACCCGCGACCTGCTCGCCCAGGCCGGCGTCGTCGTCGACTACGACCGCCCTGCCTACAACCAGTCGGCCGCCGCTGCGAAGTTCCTGCAGATGGAGTCGGACTGGGAGGGCGCGCGGCTGCTGATGATGCAGGCGGCGTGGATGGCCGACAACCGCAAGGCCAACTCGCTGGAGGCCTCGATGGCCAAGGCGAAGGCCGGCCGTGTGGGCTCCGACATCACGCTCAGCTGCGTCGAACTGTGCGGCACGCTCGGCTACTCCGAGGCCGAGCTGCTGGAGAAGTGGGGTCGCGACTCCAAGATCCTCGACATCTTCGAGGGCACCCAGCAGATCCAGCAGCTCATCGTGGCGCGCCGGATCCTCGGTCTGTCCAGCGCCGAGCTCAAGTGACCCGCTGACGGTCCCGACGAGGGGTCCTGCTGCCCGTGGGGGGCGGCGGGGCCCCTTCGCCGTTCCCGGAGCTGCTCAGCCGACGATCGCCGCGCCCGCGGACGGCGTCGCGACCAGGTGACGGGGTGCCGCGTAGCCGGCGGCGGCGAACGCTGCGTCGATGGCAGCGATCACGGTGTCCCTGCGGTCGATCGGGACGAGCGCCACGCTGGATCCGCCGAACCCGCCCCCGGTCATCCGGGCGCCGACCGCGCCGGCGGCGGTCGCGGCCTCGACCGCGGTGTCGAGCTCGGCGCAGGAGATCTCGAAGTCGTCGCGCATCGAGGCGTGCGAGCCGGCCATCTGGGCGCCGAGCGTGGCCAGATCATGCTCGCGCAGCGCCGTCGCGGCGACCTCGACCCGGGCGATCTCGGTGACCACGTGCCGTGCCCGACGGCGGGCGAGGTCGTCGTCGAGCGCCTCGACGGCCGCGAGGTCGGCCTCGCGCAGGGTCGCGACGCCGAGGGCGGCAGCGGCTCGTTCGCAGTCGGCGCGCCGCGATCCGTAGCCGCCGTCGGTGAGCGCGTGGCTGACCCGGGTGTCGGTGACGAGCCAGCAGTGGCCCTCGATCTCCGCGGGGACGCCGCGCCGCTCGCCGCTGCGGAAGTCGATGAGCAGGGCCTCACCCGGCCGGCCGAACACCGAGATCGTCTGGTCCATCCCGCCGGTCGGGGCACCGACCACCTCGGTCTCGGCGCGGATCGCCGCGGCGACCAGCAGGTCGCGATCGGCCTCGACGCTCCGCCCGGCCGCCGCGAGCGAGGCGACGCCCACGGCGCACTCGATCGCGGCGGAGCTGGAGAGTCCGGCGCCCATCGGCACGGTGGAGTCCAGGACGACGTCGATCCCGAGGTCGGCGGGCACGGCCTCCCCGAGGGTCGTCAGGACGCCGGCGGCGTAGCCGACCCATCCGGGCACCTCGCTCGAGGCGAGGTCGTCGCGGTGACCGGTCCAGGGGTCCTCGATCTGGGAGCTCGCGATCCGCACGACGCCGTCCTCGCGCAGCCGCACGGCCGCGTAGGTGGCGTGGGGGAGCGCGACGGGCAGCACGAGCCCGGCGTTGTAGTCGGTGTGCTCCCCGATGAGGTTGACCCGGCCGGGAGCGCGACCGACGCACGTCGCAGGGGTGTCGTAGCGGGCGAGGAACTCCTCGGCGAGGCGGGCGGCGATCAGCGCCGGGTCGCCGGCGTCCCAGACAGTCACGCGGACACCCTAGAGCTAGCGACCCCGCGAACTGTTGACGCTGCGTCCCCGGACGATGCCGATGAAGACCTCGGTGTCGGGGTCGGGGTCGTCGATCGGCCAGACCAGCCCGATGCGGGTCGGCTCGAGGTCGGTGATGGGTCGCGCCACGACGTCCTTGCGATGGTGCAGCCGCGCGATCGACTGGGGGAGCACGACGATGCCGGTACCGGCCGCGACGGTCTCGACGGCCTCGGCCGCCGACATCGCGGGCCACGCGAGCTGCGCAGCCGACGGCGTCCAGTCCGTGCCGTGGCCCGGATCGAGCGGGCGCACGAGCTGTTCGTCGCTCAGGTCGTCGAGCACGACCTCGTCGGCTGCGGCGACGAGATGCTCACGCCCGGCCACGACCATCGGCTGCTCCTCGTAGAGCGGGATGCAGTGCAGGCCGTCGCGATCGACGGGCAGGCGCAGCAGGGCCATCGTCAGCTCGCCGTCGCGCAGGTGCTGCTCGGCGCCGGCGCCCGCCAGGGGCACGGCGTCGAGCGGTCGCCGCTGCCGCTCGCGCCAGATCCGGATCCACTTGTCGGGGGTCGCGCCCTCGACGAAGCCCAGCCGGAAGTGTGACGAACTGCCCGTGCTACTTGTCCCGTTCATCGTCGCGTCATCCTCCGTCAGGCGTAGAGTCGCGCCGTCGTCGACCCCCCCTGACGAATCTTCCTCCCCAAGGACGGACCTGTGTCGCTGTCATCTCGGGCCGAGCCAGCCCGCGATCTGTTCGCGCGTCGCCTGACCTACGGTGTCACACCCGCGCTGCGTCGTGACATGGCCGGGTACTCCTCGCCGACGGCGTGGGTCGAGGCCCAGCTCGACCGTGCCGAGCCGGAGTACGACCTGGCCGCCACGGTGCCGCTGTGGTTCGTCGCGTTGCGCAACACGCCCGCCCTGGCCCAGCTGCTCGACTCCCGCGGGGTGCGGCCGCGCTACCAGGTGGGTCTCGACCTGGTGGCGCAGACGCTGGCGCTGCGCATCCTCTCGCGCCACCAGCTCTACGAGGCGATGTGCGACTTCTGGTCGAACCTGCTCTACATCCCCGTGGCGGAGGCGCGGTCCTTCGCCTGGCGGGCCGACTTCGACAGCACCGTGATCCGCGATCACGCCTTCGGTCGCTTCCCCGACATGCTGGCCGCCTCGGTCGAGCACCCGGCGATGGCGACCTACCTGAGCAACGACCTCAACGCCAAGGGCGCGATCAACGAGAACCTCGGGCGGGAGCTCCTCGAGCTGCACACGGTGGGGCGCGACGCCTACGACGAGTCCGACGTGCGCTCGATGAGCCGCCTGCTCACGGGCTTCACCGTCACCACCGGCAACACCTCGCAATGCGGCTACGACCCCAACCGGCACCAGACCGGCAAGGCGCGCGTGCTCGGGCACACCGAGGCCAACCAGAACGCCGACGGGCGCGCGGCGCTGGCCCGCACACTGCGCCACCTCGCGCTCCACGAGGCGACGGCCCGCCGCATCGCCCAGCGGTTGTGCACGCGGTTCCTCGAGGATTCCCCGCCCGCAGACCTGGTGCGGGCGGTCGCAGCGTCGTACCGGCGCTCGGGCGGTGCGACGGCGCCGATGCTGCGCACGCTCGTCAAGCACCCGGCCTTCGCCGACGCACGGGCGACGAAGGTCCTCAAGCCCGGCGACGACCTGGTGCGCGCCTGCCGCGTCCTGGGCCTCCAGCCCAGCGGCGCCGTCGGTTCGGGCGCGTTCATCCGCCAGCTCGTGTTGATGGCCCAGGACGTCGGCCAGGTCAGCTACGCATGGCCGGCCCCCAACGGCTGGCCCGAGACCGACGCCCCCTACCTCAACCCCACCCGACTCCTGCGGTCGTGGGAGAAGCACTACCTGCTCGCCGCGCCGAAGGTGGCGGCCACCCAGCAGGTGCAGGTGCCGGCCAAGGCGACCCAGCTGCCGTCGTCCTGGCCCCAGACCCTGGCGAGCCTGGCCGACCACCAGTCCCGCCTGCTGCTCGGCCGTGCGGCCGATCGCGCCCTGGTGCAGGCCTGCGCCTCGGCCCTCGGACGCAAGGCGAACGCCTCCTACGCCAGTGCCGACGCCCTGACCGACCTCGAGTACCAGCTGCTGCGCGGCACGGTGCTCAACCAGCCTGCGGGGATCCGACGATGACGAGCCGATCGAACGACCAGTCCGGCTGCGGCGAGTGCAGCGGCTACGCCACCTCGCGCCGCGG
This sequence comes from Nocardioides fonticola, assembly GCF_039536805.1. Classification (NCBI taxonomy): domain Bacteria; kingdom Bacillati; phylum Actinomycetota; class Actinomycetes; order Propionibacteriales; family Nocardioidaceae; genus Nocardioides; species Nocardioides fonticola. The sequence continues at coordinate 117,931 of NZ_BAAAZH010000028.1, forward strand.
CTTCCTCGGCCTCGGCGCCGCGGCCGGCCTCGCCGGCGTGACGACCACGATGCTCGGCGACGTGATGACCTCCGCGGTCTTCGGCGCCGCGCCCGGCGAGCGGATACTCGTCGTCCTCTCCCAGCGCGGAGGCGCCGACGGTCTCTCGATCGTCGTCCCGCACGCGGAGTCGGCGTACTACGCGGCCCGGCCCTCCATCGCCGTGGCGAAGAGCAGCCTCCTGGTGCCCGACAGCCGCTTCGGGCTCCACCCCTCGCTCAAGCCGCTGCTCCCGCTCTGGTCGTCGGGCCGGATGGCCGCCATCCAGGCCGTGGGCATGCCGGTGCCGAACCGCTCGCACTTCGACGCCATGGTCGAGCTCGAGGACGCCGCTCCCGGCTCCTCGGTGCGGGCCGGGTGGCTCAACCGCCTCATCGGCGCCCTCGAGGGCCCCCACGCCGACGCCTTCTCCGGTGTCGCCTCGGGATCCTCGCTGCTCCCGACCTCCCTGACCGGCCCCCGCCACACCCTGGCGATGGCGGACGCCGCCGAGCTCGTGCTGCCTTATGCCGGCAGCGATCAGGCGGCCGGCGTCGCGGCGGCGCTGCGCAGCCTGCACGGCGGCTCGGACGCCGTGTCCCAGGTGGGTCGCGAGGCGATCTCGGTGACGCGTCGCGGACGCCGGGTGATCGCCGCGGCCTCCACGCGGACCTCCTATCCGAACTCCGACCTCGGCGCCGCGCTCAAGCAGAGCGCCGCACTGATCCGGGCCGACCTCGGCGTCCGCGCCATCGCGGTCGACTCCGGTGGGTGGGACCACCACGTCAACCTGTCCTCGCTGCTCCCCACGGTGCTCGGCGACCTGGCCTCCTCGGTGGCGGCGTTCTTCGCCGACCTCGGCGACCTGGCCGAGCGCGTGACGCTGGTGACGGTGAGCGAGTTCGGTCGGCGGCTGGCGCAGAACGGCGCCCACGGTCTCGACCACGGGTACGGCAACGCGGTGCTCGTCCTCGGCGGGGGAGTCAAGGGTGGCTACTACGGACGCTGGCCCGGTCTCTCCGCCGGCAAGCAGGTCGACGGCGACCTCGCGGTGACCACCGATGTGCGCCACGTGTGGGGCGAGATCCTCGAGTCGCGGTTCCCCGCGGTCGACCGCACGAAGGTCCTCCCGAACGCCGGCGGCCTGCGTCGGCTCGGCTTCATGCGGTGAACACGATCCCGAGGGTCGATGTCATCACCCCGATGCGGCGATTCCGGCGACCTTTTGCTACGTTTCTCCCGCACTCGTCCGGGTGGCGGAATTGGCAGACGCGCTAGCTTGAGGTGCTAGTGCCCGAAAGGGCATGGGGGTTCAAGTCCCCCCTCGGACACAGAGGAGAACGGCGGCCCACGGGCCGCCGTTCTGCATTTCCCGACCCGTCCTCGAGCGGCGGCAAGGCAGTGCTGCCTTGCTTGGGCGGCTGCCGACGGCGTGGCACCGTCGAGCACGGAGAAGTCGCCACAGCACTCGGGAAGGGGCCGAGATCCACCAGTTCGCCGCTACTGCGCGACACCATCCGGGCGCCCTGGCTTCGTTGCCGACGCTCGATGGTGCAACCAGACCGCCGTCGCGCCGGCGCCTTGCCAGGACACCCGCCTGGTGCCGCTCGCTACGCGGCGCACCGGCGGATCAAGGCCGAGGCGACGGAAAGAGTTCCGTGTCTTTTCTTGATTCATTCAAGTCTATGCGGCAGGCTGCCGCCATGACCGCGAACGACTACGAACGCCTGCTGCGTGAGGCGTCGTTGCGGGTGACCAAGCCGCGCCTCGCCGTCCTGGAGGCCGTCCACCAGCACCCGCACGCCGATACCGACGCGGTGATCGGCGCCGTGCGCCGGCACCTGGGGGAGGTGTCCCACCAGGCCGTCTACGACGTCCTGCGGGCGCTCCACCAGGCCGGGCTCGTGCGTCGCATCCAGCCCATGGGCTCCGTGGCGCGCTACGAGGCCCGGGTCGGCGACAACCACCACCACGTGGTGTGCCGCTCCTGCGGCGACGTCGCCGACGTCGACTGTGCGATCGGTGAGGCGCCCTGCCTCACCGCCGAGGACGACCACGGCTTCCTCATCGACGAGGCCGAGGTCATCTACTGGGGCACCTGCCCCGCGTGTGCGAGACCGGACGCCCGCGTCCCCTCCACCACCCCCGTCCCCACGGCGTGACCCGCCGGGTCCGCTGCACCAGAAGTCCGGGAAGGAAGTCATGACCGAGAACCACGAGACCCGCGTCGGCGAGATGAACGAGAGCAGCAAGGGCTGCCCCGTCGTCCACGGAGCCGAGGCGGCGCCGTACCCGACCCAGCAGCGCTCGGGCAACCGCGGTTGGTGGCCCGAGGGCCTCAACCTCAAGATCCTCGCCAAGAACCCCGTCGTGGCGAACCCGCTCGGCGGCGACTTCGACTACCGCGAGGCCTTCAACTCCCTCGACCTGGCGGAGGTGAAGAAGGACATCGCGGCCCTCCTCACCGACTCCCAGGAGTGGTGGCCGGCCGACTTCGGCCACTACGGCCCGTTCATGATCCGCATGGCCTGGCACGCCGCCGGCACCTACCGGGTGCAGGACGGTCGCGGCGGTGCCGGCACCGGCCAGCAGCGCTTCGCCCCGCTGAACAGCTGGCCCGACAACGCCAACCTCGACAAGGCCCGCCGCCTGCTGTGGCCGATCAAGAAGAAGTACGGCCAGAAGCTCTCCTGGGCCGACCTGCTGGTGCTCACCGGCAACGTGGCCCTGGAGTCGATGGGTTTCGAGACCTTCGGCTTCGGCGGCGGTCGCGCCGACGTCTGGGAGCCCGACGAGGACGTCTACTGGGGCCCGGAGACCGAGTGGCTCGGCGATGAGCGCTACACCGGCGACCGCGAGCTGGAGAACCCGCTCGCCGCCGTCCAGATGGGACTCATCTACGTCAACCCCGAGGGCCCCAACGGCCAGCCCGACCCGCTGGCCGCCGCCCGCGACATCCGCGAGACCTTCCGCCGGATGGCGATGAACGACGAGGAGACCGTCGCGCTGATCGCCGGCGGCCACACCTTCGGCAAGACCCACGGTGCCGCCAACCCCGACGAGTACGTCGGCATCGAGCCCGAGGGTGCCGGCCTGGAAGAGGTCGGTCTGGGCTGGAAGAACTCCTTCGGCACCGGTGCCGGCGCCGACACCATCACCAGCGGCCTCGAGGTCACCTGGACCACCACCCCGGCCCAGTGGAGCAACGACTACTTCAAGCACCTCTTCGAGTACGAGTGGGAGCTCACCAAGAGCCCCGCCGGCGCCCACCAGTGGAAGCCGAAGGACGGCGCCGGCGAGGGCACCGTCCCGCACGCGCACGACGCCTCGACGAAGATCGCGCCGAGCATGCTGACCACCGACCTGGCGCTGCGTGTCGACCCGATCTACGAGGAGATCTCGCGCCGCTTCTACGAGAACCCCGACCAGTTCGCCGACGCCTTCGCCCGCGCCTGGTTCAAGCTCACCCACCGCGACATGGGTCCGATCCAGCGCTACCTCGGCCCCGAGGTGCCCTCCGAGGTGCTGCTGTGGCAGGACCCCGTGCCGGCCGTCGACCACCCGCTCATCGACGACGCGGACGTCGCGGCGCTCAAGCAGCAGGTCCTCGATTCCGGCCTCTCGGTCTCCTCGCTGGTCAAGGCGGCCTGGGCCGCGGCGTCGTCCTTCCGCGGCAGCGACAAGCGCGGCGGCGCCAACGGCGGCCGCATCCGCCTGCAGCCGCAGGCCGGCTGGACCGTCAACGACCCCGACGAGCTCGCCGGCGTCATCCGGGTGCTCGAAGGCATCAAGGAGTCCTTCGACGCCACCGCCACCGGTGGCAAGAAGGTCAGCTTCGCCGACCTCGTCGTCATCGCGGGTTCCGCCGCCGTCGAGAAGGCCGCTGCCGACGCCGGCGTCAGCCTGACCGTCCCGGTCTCGGTCGGTCGTACCGACGCCACCCAGGAGCAGACCGACATCGAGTCGTTCTCCTGGTTGGAGCCCAAGGCCGACGGCTTCCGCAACTGGCAGGGCAAGGAGGCCGTCCTCGGCGCCGAGCACCACCTGCTCGACCGCGCGAACCTGCTGACCGTGAGCGCGCCGGAGATGACCGTGCTCGTCGGCGGCCTGCGGGTGCTCGGTGCGAACGCCGCCGGGTCGACCCACGGCGTCCTCACCGACCGTGTCGGGGTGCTGAGCAACGACTTCTTCGTCAACCTGCTCGACCTCGGCACCGTGTGGAGCTCGACGGCGGAGGACTCCAGCACCTTCGAGGGCCGTGACCGCGCGACGGGCGAGGCGAAGTGGACCGGCACGCGTGCCGACCTCGTGTTCGCCTCCAACTCCGAGCTGCGCGCCCTCGCCGAGGTCTACGCCAGCGACGACGCGGCCGAGAAGTTCGTGCACGACTTCGTGGCCGCGTGGACCAAGGTCATGGACCTCGACCGGTTCGACCTGCGCTGACCTGGGGTCGACCCGCAGCGTCATCCGTCTCTGAACGGCAGCACCGGGCCCCGATCCTCCACCGGAGGGTCGGGGCCCGGTCGCATCCGGGGCCGGTCGTATCGGGGCCCGGGTCGCGAGCCGGGGATGGCGCGGCTTGGAGGCGTCCGTCAGGCTCGGGTCATGACCGACATCGCCGCCCGTGCCACCCGCCTCCTCGACCTCCACCGCGCCCCCGAGCTGCTCACCGTCGTCAACGTGTGGGACGCCATCTCCGCCACCGTCGTCGCCGACATCGAGGGCACCCACGCCCTGGCCACCGCCAGCCACTCCATCGCCGCCAGCCGCGGCTACGAGGACGGCGAGAACATCCCGGTCGCCGAGATGATCGAGGAGGTGCGCCGCATCGTCGCCGTCACCGACCTGCCCGTCTCGGCCGACCTCGAGGGCGGCTATGGCGACCCCGCCGACACCGTGCGCCGCGCCATCGGCGTCGGCGTCGTCGGCTGCAACCTCGAGGACCAGATGCGTCCGCTCGCCGAGGCGGCGGCCCGCGTGGAGGCCGTCATGGAGGCCGCACGCGCCGAGGGCGTCCCGGACTTCGTCCTCAACGCCCGCACCGACGCCTTCGTCAAGGGCGTCGACAACGCTCTGGAGGAGGCCGTCACGCGCGGCAAGGCGTTCCTGGACGCCGGCGCGCCGGTGGTCTTCGTGCCCGGCCGGCTCGACGAGGCCCAGATCAGCACGCTCGTCGACGCCTTCGGTCCCCAGCGCCTCACCCTCATCGGCATCCCCGGTCTGCCCTCGCTCGCGCGGCTCCAGGAGCTCGGCGTCGCGCGCGTCTCCTACGGCCCGATGTCGCAGAACGTCGCCCTCACCGCGCTCGCCGAACTCGTCGAGGCGGTGCACGCGGGCGGCGGCGTGCCGGCGTCCATGCGGATCCTGAACTGACGTGATCGGCGGGCCCACTTCGGTACCGGAGGGGTGGTCGGGTGCGGGGGTTTCGAGGCTCGCTCCGCTCGCACCTCACCACCGGGAGGTGATCGGCATCCCACCCCTTCGGTGGTAGGCGCCGCCTCTCACGGGGCAGGAGATCGGACGGCCCGCACCTCACGCGGGCCACCGACCAAGGCACCCGAGCTGAAGGAGGCGGCGCGCCGGCGCCGACATCGTGGCGATCCAGGACCTTCCGACCGACCACACCACCCGCCCCCCGCAGGAGCCCGCGGCGACGCCGTCCGCGCAGGCGGACGAGCCGGCGCATCCGGCGCTCGATCTCCCACCCGACCCGGGCACCCCACCCCGGCCGGGCCTCGACCGTTGGGTCTTCGGCGTGCCGGCGGCACTCGCGATCGCCTTCCTGGTCTGGGGGTCGGTCAGCACCGACAGCCTGGCCAGCTCGTCGGCCTCGGCCCTCACCTGGGTGATGGAGTCGACCGGCTGGCTCTTCGTGCTGACCGCGAGCGGGTTCGTCGTCTTCGTGCTCTGGCTCGCGCTGAGCCGCTACGGCCGGATCCCGCTGGGCCGCGACGACGAGGAGCCGGAGTTCTCGACCGTCTCGTGGGTGGCGATGATGTTCAGCGCCGGCATGGGCATCGGCCTGATGTTCTACGGCGTCAGCGAGCCGATCACCTTCTTCACCTCAGACCCGCCGCCGGGTGTCTCGCCCGGTGACGCCGAGGCCGCGATGGCCACGACGCTCTTCCACTGGACGCTGCACCCGTGGGCGATCTACGCGGTCGTCGGTCTCTCCATCGCCTACGGCGTCTACCGCAAGGGCCGCACGCAGCTCATCTCGGCGGCCTTCGAGCCGCTGCTCGGCCGGCACGCCGCCGGCTGGGGCGGCCGGCTGATCGACATGCTGGCGATCTTCGCCACGCTGTTCGGCTCCGCCGCGAGCCTGGGCCTCGGGGCGCTCCAGATCCGCTCCGGGCTGCAGATCGTCGGCGGCATCGGGAGCATCGGCAACGGCGTCCTGGTCGCGATCATCGCCGTCCTCACCGTCGCGTTCGTGCTGTCGGCGGTCTCCGGCGTCGCCAAGGGCATCCAGTGGCTGTCGAACATCAACATGGTGCTCGCCGTCGTGCTCGCGCTCTTCGTGTTCGTGCTCGGCCCGACGATCTTCATCCTCAACATGCTCCCGACGGCGCTGGGGTCCTACCTCGCCGACCTGCCCGAGATGGCGGCCCGCACGGGCGCCGAGGGGCCTGCCGCGAACGCCTGGCTCCAGTCGTGGACGATCTTCTACTGGGCCTGGTGGCTCTCCTGGACGCCGTTCGTCGGCATGTTCATCGCTCGCATCAGTCGTGGTCGCACGATCCGCCAGTTCGTCTCCGGTGTGCTGCTCGTGCCGAGCGTGGTCTCCCTCGTGTGGTTCGCGATCTTCGGCGGCACCGCGATCCGGCTCCAGCAGCAGGGCACCGACATCGGCGGTGCGGGCGGCGTGGAGTCCCAGCTGTTCACCACCCTCGACCAGTTCCCGCTCGCCACGGTCGCCAGCGTCGTGGTGATGGTGCTGGTGGCCATCTTCTTCGTCTCGGGCGCCGACGCCGCCTCGATCGTCATGGGCACGCTCTCCGAGCGCGGCACCGACGAGCCGCGCCGTCGCACCGTGGTGTTCTGGGGCGTGGCCACCGGTGCGGTCGCGGCGGTCATGCTGCTGGTGGGCGGCAGCGATGCCCTCACCGGACTCCAGACCATCACGATCGTCGCCGCGCTGCCGTTCGTCGTGGTGATGATCGGACTCGCGGTCTCCCTGGTGCGCGACCTCCAGCAGGACCCGCTCGTCGTCCGCCGCCGGTACGCCGTCGAGGCCGTCGAGCAGGCGGTCGTCGCCGGTGTCACCCAGCACGGCGACGACTTCGTGCTCGCCGTCGAGCGCGATCCCGACGCCGACCACGCGTGAGCCTGCATCGGACCAGGGGCCGCGGGTCGTCGTGACGGGGGACCTTGGTCACCTCCACGGCGCCGAGGGTCCCGAATCCGGCCGGGACGGACGCCGGGGTCTACGGATCCCGCCGTCCCGGCCGATCAGGGCGGCACCAACCCCCGGAACGCCCAGGAGGATCCGATGCGCACCACGACCGTGGTCCCGACCGGTGTCGAGAAGAGGTTCCGGCCCGACCAGGTGATCGTGTCGAAGACCGATCGCCAGGGCCGGCTCACCTACGTCAACCCGGTGTTCGTCGAGATCAGCGGGTACGCGGAGGCCGACCTCATCGGCAAGCCCCACAACGTCATCCGCCACCCCGACATGCCGCGCTCGATCTTCAAGCTCCTGTGGGAGACGATCAGCAGCGGCGCGGAGCTCTTCGCCTACGTCGTCAATCTCTCCGCCGACGGCGGCCACTACTGGGTCCTCGCGCACGTGACACCCACGATCGACCCCTCGGGCGCGATCGTCGGCTACCACTCCAACCGGCGCACCCCCGACGCCCGGGCCCTCAGCGTCGTCCAGGCCCTCTACCGCGACCTCCTCGCGGCCGAGCGCGCGGCGACCTCGAGCCCCGACGCCCTCGCCGCCGGATCGGCCCTCCTCGCGGCCCGCCTGGCGGAGGCCGGGATGGACTACGACCGGTGGATCTGGTCGCTGGAGACGGGAGTCGCGGCATGAGCCTCCTCGCCGATGTCCGACCCGCTGCCGGGATCCGGGACGCCGTCGACGCCATCCGCTCGGTCTGCGAGGCGGCGGCAGCCGGCGACCTCGAGCGCCGCATCCCCGACCTCGGGGACGACGCCGACCTCGCCGGCCTGCGCGATGCGATCAACACCCTGCTCGACCTCACCGACGCCTACGTGCGGGAGTCCTCGGCGTCGCTGACCGCGGCGAGCGAGGCCCGCTTCTACCGGCACTTCCTCGTGCGCGGCATGCGGGGCAGCTTCCAGTCCGGCGCCCGGATCATCAACGCGGCCATCGAGGAGATGGCGCTCACCCATGCGCGCCTCGAGCAGGAGCGGGCCGATCGGCTGCGCCTCGCCGACGCCTTCGAGGACGCCGTCCTGGCCTTGGCCGACCAGGTGGCGGCGGCCGCGGTGGAGATGGAGTCGGCGGCCCGCACCCTGGCCGACAGCGCCGACGGCACCGCGACCCGCGCCGTCCAGGTGGGGGAGAACTCCCGCAACGCCTCCGACGCCGTCACCGGGGCCGCCGCCGCGGTCGAGGAGCTCGCCGCGACCGTGAGCGCGATCGACGAGCAGGTGGGGGAGTCCCATCGATCCGGCGCGCTGGCGGTCGAGGAGGCCGACGAGGTCGCCGGCACGGCCCGCCACCTGGCGTCGGCCTCCCACGAGATCGGCGACATCCTCGGCCTCATCAGCCAGGTCGCGAGCCAGACCCGGCTGCTGGCCCTCAACGCCACGATCGAGGCGGCCCGGGCCGGCGAGGCCGGGAAGGGCTTCGCCGTCGTGGCCGCCGAGGTCAAGGCGCTGGCCTCCCAGACCGCCGAGGCGACCGAGCAGATCGAGCAGCAGGTCGGGGCGATGCAGACGGCGTCCGGCGACGTCCTCGCCGCCATCGAGTCGATCGGCGGCGCGGTGCGGGCGATGGGGGAGTCGATCGGCGGCATCGCGAGCTCGGTGCAGGGTCAACGCCAGGCGGCCGCCGAGCTGAGCCGCACCACGACCCTGGCGGCCGACGCGGTGGCCGGGGTCAACCACGACATCGGCGCCATCGGCACCGCGACCGAGGCGACCAGTGCGGGTGCGTCGGAGATGACCTCCGCCGCCCTCGAACTCGCCCGGCTCTCGACGGACCTGCGCACCCACGTGCTGGAGTTCCTCGAGCAGATCCGCTGAGCGATCCGCGGGCTGATCCGCTGAAGGGGCCCACCGGCCACCGTCCCGGGGGATCGGCCCGCTGGCGGGCGATGCCATGCTGGGCCCATGGCCGACTCCGAGATCCGTGAGACCGCCCCTGCCGCCCGCCCCGACGCCGAGGTCGTGCAGCTGTGCCACGACCTGATCCGCATCGACACCTCCAACTACGGCGAGGACGACGGGCCCGGCGAGCGGAAGGCGGCCGAGCACGTCGCCGGGCTGCTCGACGAGGTCGGCATCGAGGCGCGGCTCTACGAGAGCCGCCCCGGCCGCACCAGCGTCGTCGCCCGCTGGGGCGGTCAGGACGGCGAGGGGCTGCTCCTGCACGGTCACCTCGACGTCGTCCCGGCAGCCGCCGAGGACTGGCAGGTGCACCCGTTCTCGGGCGAGGTCCGCGACGGGTACGTCTGGGGCCGTGGCGCGGTCGACATGAAGGACTTCGACGCGATGCTGCTCAGCGTCGTCCGCGATCGCCAGCGCCGCGGCGACGTGCCTCGTCGTCCGATCGTGCTCTGCTTCACCGCCGACGAGGAGGCCGGCGGTCACCTCGGTGCGCAGGTGCTCGTCGAGCAGCACCCCGAGGAGTTCGAGGGGGTCACCGAGGCCGTCGGCGAGGTCGGCGGGTTCAGCACGACCGTGCGCGGGCGCCGGATGTACCTCATCGAGGCAGCCGAGAAGGGCATGGCGTGGATGCGCCTGACCGCCCGGGGCCGCGCGGGTCACGGCTCGATGATCAACGGCGACAACGCGGTCGCCCGCATCGCCGGCGCCGTCGCGCGGATCGGCGCCCACGAGTGGCCGATCCGGCTCACGCCCACGATGGAGGTGCTGCTCGCCTCGGTCGGCGAGATCGCCGGCGTCGAGGCGACCCCGGAGAACGCCCGCGACCTCGTCGAGGAGTTCGGAGGAGCGGCCCGCATGCTCGGCGCCGTGCTGAGCAACACCACGAACCCCACGATGCTGCGGGCCGGCTACAAGGTGAACGTGATCCCGACCGAGGCCACCGCGCACGTCGACGGGCGATTCCTCCCCGGCTTCGAGGACGAGTTCTTCGCCACCATGGCCGAGCTCATCGGCGAGGGCATCGAGGTCGACTACCTGAGCCGCCAGCAGCCCTGGGAGACGCCGTACGAGGGCCGTCTGGTCGACGCCATGACGCGCTCGCTGCTCGCCGAGGACCCCGAGGCCGTCGTGGCGCCCTACCTGATGAGCGGCGGCACCGACGCCAAGCACTTCCGGGCCCTCGGCATGCGCGCCTTCGGGTTCGCGCCCCTGCGACTGCCGGCCGACCTCGACTTCACCGCGCTGTTCCACGGGGTCGACGAGCGGGTGCCGGTCGACGCGCTGGAGTTCGGGGCGCGGGTCTTCGACCGGTTCCTCGCCGACGCCGACACGCCGGCCTGAGGTCCTGCCCGTCAGGCCGTGCGGACGGCGCGGATGATCTTGCGCCGCAGGATCACCCGGCGGGTGCCGTCGGGTGTGATGCGCAGCCGGTCGAGCTCCCAACCGCCGTACTCGGCGCGATCGGTGAGCAGCTTCGTGACGACGTTGCGCGAGAAGTCCCGTGGGAACGTGATGTGGTCGAACTCCCACTCCACGCCGGCGCGGTAGGGGCGGCGGGCTGCTGCCATCAGACCTCCTCGGGCTCGTGCCCCGGATCGGGTGGTGTCAGTCGGCCGAGACGTCGTCCAGGGCCTCGGTGATCTCCGGGGGAAGGGCCAACTCCTCGACGCTGAGGGTGGCCCGCAGCTGGGTGGCGGTGCGTGCCCCCACGATAGGCGCCGTCACCCCGGGCCGGTCGCGCACCCACACCAGTGCGACCTCGGCCGGCGTCCAGCCCAGGCCCTCGGCCGCGCGCGCGACGCCCTCGACGATGCCGGCGGCCCGGTCGTCGAGGTAGTGGCTGACGAAGCGGGAGAACTGCGACGTCGCCGCCCGGCTGTCCGAGGGCGTGCCGGTGCGGTACTTGCCGGTCAGGACGCCGCGGCCCAACGGCGACCAGGGCAGGACGCCGAGGCCCAGGGCCCGCGCGGCCGGCAGCACCTCCAGCTCGATGTCGCGGTTGAGCAGCGAGTACTCCACCTGGGTCGAGGCGATGGGGGTGCGGCCCGGCACCGCCGTCTGCCAGGTCGCGGCGCGGGCGGTCTGCCAGCCGGAGTAGTTCGAGATGCCCGTGTAGACGGCCCGACCGCTCGTGACCGCCTGGTCGAGGGCGGCCAGGGTCTCCTCCAACGGAGCGCCGTCGTGCCAGGTGTGCACCTGCCAGAGGTCGACGTGGTCGACCCCGAGACGCCGGAGCGAGGCGTCGAGACCGGCCAGCAGGGCACGCCGCGAGGTGTCGTAGCGCAGGCGTCCGTCGCGGGCCTCGAGGCCGGCCTTGGTGGCGATCACGATCTCCTCGCGCGCCATGACATCGCCGATGAGGGCGCCGAGCATGCGCTCCGAGGCGCCCTCGGCGTAGGCGGCGGCGGTGTCGACCAGCGTGCCGCCGGCCTCGGCGAAGGCGATGAGCTGGTCGCGGGCCTCGTGCTCGTCGGTGTCGCGTCCCCACGTCATCGTGCCCAGGCCGAGCCGGGAGACCCGCAGGCCACTGTGACCGAGGTGACGCAGTTGCATGCGGCTCACCGTAGCGACTGCCGCACGCGGGACGTGGGATCGACCCTAGGATTCGGCGCGTGGTGGACTTCCTCCAGGCCGTGGTGCTCGGCGTGATCCAGGGCCTGACCGAGTTCCTGCCCATCTCCAGCAGCGCCCATCTGCGCATCCTCCCCGAGATCTTCGGGTGGGGTGACCCCGGCGCCGCGTTCACCGCCGTCATCCAGATCGGCACCGAGCTGGCCGTGCTGCTCTACTTCCGCGAGGACATCTGGCGGATCTCCTCGATGTGGCTGCGCTCGCTGGTCAAGCCGGAGTACCGCGGCCACCTCGACGCCCGGATGGGCTGGTTCATCATCGTCGGCTCGCTGCCGATCGTCGTCCTGGGCGTGCTGCTCAAGGACGTCATCGAGGAGGACTTCCGCAGCCTCTGGATCATCGGCACCACGCTCATCGTGCTCGGCCTGATCCTGGGGCTGGCCGACCGGATCGGCGGCACCGAGCGCACGATCAAGAACCTCACCCTGCGCGACGCCGTCCTCATGGGCGCGGCGCAGGCGTGCGCGCTCATCCCCGGCGTCTCCCGCTCGGGCGCCACGCTCTCGATGGGCCGCTTCCTGGGCTACGACCGCGAAGCGGCCACGCGCTACGCCTTCCTGCTCGCCATCCCGGCGGTGGTCGGGGCCGGCATCTTCGAGCTCAAGGACATCGGGTCGGGCGAGAACCCCTATGGCTGGACGCCGACCATCGTCGCCACCGTCGTCTCCTTCGTCGTCGGCTACGCGGCCATCGCCTGGCTGCTGCGCTACGTCTCCACGAACTCCTACACGCCGTTCGTGCTCTACCGGGTCGCTCTCGGCTCGCTCACGCTGCTGCTGGTCGCCGGCGGCGTCATCGCCGCCTGACCCTGCTCAGAGCCAGCCGGAGCGCTTGAAGACCACCCACAGCCCGAGCGAGATCGCCGCCATCAGCAGCAGCGACAGCGGGTACCCGTAGGTCCACGACAGCTCGGGCATGTGCTGGAAGTTCATGCCGTAGATGCCGGCGAGGAGGGTCGGGACGGCGACCAGCGCCACGCCGGCCGAGATCTTGCGCATGTCGTCGTTCTGCTGGATCGAGATGCGCGCCAGGTGGGCGTCGAACGCGGTGGACAGCAGGCTGTCGAGGGCGTCGACGGACTCGCCGGCCCGCTGGAGGTGGTCGTGGACGTCGCGCAGGAACGGTGCGGCGGCCGGTTCGATCCCGACCATCTCGCCGGCGGCGAGACGGCGCATCGCCTCGCGCAACGGCGTGACCGCCCGCCGCACCTCGGCGATCTCGCGCTTGAGGGTGTAGATGCGCACGGCGTCGTCGGTGCGGGCGGTGGAGAAGACCGAGGCCTCCACCTCGTCGACGTCGGTCTGGAGTTCGTCGAGCACCCGCTCGTACTCGTCGACGACCCGGTCGCAGACGCCGTAGACGACCGCCGAGGGCCCGTGGGTGAGCACCGACTGCTGGGACTCCAGGGCCCGCCGCGCGCTCGCGAGCTCGCTGCCCTGACCGTGACGCACGCTGACGATGAAGTCCGAGCCGACGAACAGATGGATCTCGCCGGTCTCCACGGCGTCGGCGTCGTCGATGTACCAGAGGGTCTTCAGCACGAGGAAGAGGCTGGCGTCGTAGGTCTCGACCTTCGGGCGCTGGTGGGCCGAGAGCGCGTCGTCGACGGCGAGCGGGTGGAGGTCGAAGGCCTTCGCCACCTCGGCCAGCTCGCCGGCGTCCGGCTCGAGGAGCCCGACCCACACGAAGCCGCCCTCCTCCGCGGCCGCCTCGCGCAGCCGCCGGTAGTCGCCGTGGGCGCAGGAGACGTCGATCCGGGCACCGGAGCGGTACACCGCGCTGTCGACGATCACCCCACCACGCTAGCCCGTCCCGCCCTTTCGGTGGTGTCCGGCGGTGATCGGCGCGTCAGGGTGGAAGGACCGCACCCCACCGTCTCGGAGGACCCATGAGCGACCCGCAGCACCACGACTTCCTCATCGTCGGCGCCGGGATGGCGGCCCACGCTGCCGCCACCGGCATCCGCGCGGAGGGCGCCACCGGCTCCATCGCGATCCTCGGCGCCGAGGTCGACCCGCCCGTCGAGCGGCCGCAGCTGAGCAAGGACCTCTGGGGCACCGACGACCGGGACGGCGCCGGCGCGATCCGCGACACCGCAGGCGAGACCGGCGCGACGCTGCACCTCGGCGATCCCGTGGTGGCTGTCGACGTCGAGCGTCGGGTCGTCCGCACGGCTGCGGGCGCCGAGCACTCCTACGGCGCGCTGCTGCTGGCGACCGGAGGCACGCCCCGCACGATCGACGGGCTGCCGGCCGGCGATCGCGTCGTCCACTTCCGCACCCTCGCCGACTACCGCCACCTGCGCGCGCTCGCCGAGCAGGAGCCCGCCCCGCGGATCGCCGTCGTCGGCGCCGGGTTCATCGGCACCGAGATCGCCGCCGCTCTCAGCGGCACCCCGGCCACCGTCGTGCTCGTGCACCCGGGCGAGCAGGTCGGCGACCACGCGTTCCCGCCCGCGATCACCTCCCAGATCGAGCAGGAGCTGACCCGACGCGACGTCGTCCTGCGCGGCGGCGCCGGGGTCGAGCGCGGCGAGGTGGCCGCCGGCGGCGTGGTGCTGCACCTCGACGACGGCACCACGCTCGAGGCCGACGCCGTCGTCGTCGGCCTCGGCGTCACCCCGGCCACCGGCTTCCTCGGCGACGCCGTCACCCTCGACGACGACGGGGGAGTCGTCATCGACTCCCACCTGGCCACCTCCGCCGCCCACGTGTGGGCCGCCGGCGACATCGCCCGCTACCCCGACCCGGTGCTCGGCTCGACCCGGGTCGAGCACGTCGACAACGCGACGTCCATGGGCGAGGCGGCGGGCCGGGCGATGGCCGGTGCCCGCGACCTCTACGACCACACCCCGATCTTCTGGTCCGACATCGGCGACCTCGGGTACGAGGCCGTGGGCACGCTCTCGACCCGGCTGACCACGGTGGTCGACGCCGTCGGCGACGGCACGGTCGTGTACTACCTCGACGACGAGCGCGTCCGGGGCGTCCTGCTGTGGAACGTCTGGGACCGCGCCGACGAGGCGGTGAAGGTCCTCGCCGAGGAACGACCGGCCGATCCCGAGGCGCTCCGTGGGCGCATCGGCTGAGCATCCCCGGCGTTGAAGGCCCCTCTACGCTGACCGGCATGGCAACAGTGATCCTCGTCCGCCACGGCCGGACGACGGCCAACGCCAGCGGCATGCTGGCCGGACGCCTGCCCGGCGTGAAGCTGGACGACGTCGGCCGCGGACAGGCCGAGCGAGCCGGACGACGCCTGGCGCCCGTGCCGGTGGCCGAGGTCGTCACCAGCCCGCTGGAGCGCTGCCGCCAGACCACCAAGCTGCTGGTCGCCGGTCGGGAGTCCGCGCCGCGCATCGTGAGCGAGCGCGGCATCACCGAGTGCGACTACGGCGACTGGCAGGGCCGGCCGCTGAAGGAGCTCGCGAAGGAGAAGCTGTGGCGCACCGTGCAGGCGCAGCCCTCGGCGGCGGCCTTCCCCGGCGGCGAGGCCATGACCACCATGCAGTCGCGGGCGGTGGCGGCGATCCGCGGCCACGACGCGCGCATCGCGGCCGAGCACGGCGAGAACGCCGTGTGGGTGGCCGTCTCCCACGGCGACATCATCAAGTCGATCCTCGCCGACGCGCTCGGCATGCATCTCGACCTGTTCCAGCGCATCAACGTCGACCCGGCGTCGATCTCGATCATCCGCTACACCGAGACCCGGCCCTACGTGCTCGCGACCAACACGCACGAGGGCGATCTGGCCTGGTTGGCGCCGCCACCGGCCAAGGGACGACGCGGCTCGACCCGTCGGGCGGCGTCCTCCGACGCGATGGTCGGCGGGGGAGCGGGACCGTCGGCGTCCGGCTCGGCGAACGCGTGAGAGGGTGACGACATGCCAGTGATCCACGGCTTCGACCCGCCGGAGCGGTTCGTGACCGGCACGGTCGGCCCTCCGGGCCAGCGCACCTTCTTCCTCCAGGCGCGTGCCGGCGTCCGGCTCGTCAGCGTCGCGCTGGAGAAGCAGCAGGTCGCGGCTCTGGCCGAGCGCATCGACGAGCTCCTCGACGAGATCATGAGCAGCGAGCTGTCGCGCGGCGTCGTCCCGGCCGTCGCGCCGCTCGACCTGGTCGACACCGACCCGCTCGAGCAGCCGATCCAGGAGGAGTTCCGTGCCGGCACCATGACGCTGGCCTGGGACTCCGACGACGAGCGCGTCGTGGTGGAGGTCTTCCCCTTCACCGAGGCGGCGGTCGTCTCGCCCGACCAGCTCGACGAGGACTTCGAGGAGCCCGAGCCCGAGGAGCTGCTGCTCGTGCGCATGAGCGCGGGTCAGGCGCGCGCCTTCGTCCAGCGCACCGAACGGGTGCTGGAGGCCGGGCGCCCGTCGTGCCCGTTCTGCGCCGAGCCGATCGACCCCGACGGGCACCTGTGCGTGCGGGCCAACGGGTTCAGGCGACGTGATCCCTGACCCGCGCCCCGACGCCTGCGCGGTCCTCCGCGAGGGCGATCTCGAGCTCGAGGGCCGCATCATGCCGGCCTCCAACGCGACCTTCATCGGTCGTGTCGGCGGTGACGGCGGTCCGGGCAGCGGCACGGTCGTGGTCTACAAGCCGGTCAGCGGCGAACGACCGCTCTGGGACTTCCCGGGCGCCGTCCTGGCGCGTCGCGAGGAGGCGGCCTACCTGGTCTCCGAGGCCACCGGCTGGGGGCTCGTGCCTCCCACGGTCGTGCGGGAGGGGCCGCACGGCCCCGGCATGGTGCAGCTGTGGTGCGAGCCCGACCCGGAGCAGGCCGCGGTGACGCTCGTCCCCGAGGGGGAGACGCCCGAGGGCTACCTGCACGTCTTCGACGGCGTCGACGCCCGCGACCAGCCGATCGCCCTGGTGCACGAGGACACCGTCGCGTTGCGCCGCCTCGCCGTCTACGACGTCGTCGTCAACAACGCCGACCGCAAGGGCGGCCACGTGCTGGAGATGCCCGACGGCCACCGCTACGGCGTCGACCACGGCATCGCCTTCCACGAGGAGCACAAGCTGCGCACCGTGCTCTGGGGGTGGGCGGGCGCACCGCTCACCGAGGAGGAGCAGGACGTCGTCCGCACCGTGCGGGAGGCGATCGGCGGGAGCCTCGGCGACGCCCTCAGCGGCCTGCTCACCGATCTCGAGATCGACTGCATCGCGCGTCGCTGCGACCGGCTGCTGGCCCAGGGCCGGCTGCCCGAACCGCGGGAGTGGCCCGCGATCCCCTGGCCGCCGTTCTGAGTCGTGCCCCGGCTAGGCTGCGCAGCATGCGTGCCTGGTCTGCTCCCGAGGTGCCCGCCCTGCCCGTCACGGGTCCGGCGGTCGCCCTGTTCGACACCTCCTCGGGCGGACCGGTGACCACCACCCCCGGCGAGCGGGCCCGCCTCTACGTCTGCGGCATCACGCCCTACGACGCCACCCACATGGGCCACGCCAACACCTACGTCGCCTACGACCTGCTCAACCGGGCCTGGCGCAGCGCCGGCCACGACGTCACCTTCGTCCAGAACGTCACCGACGTCGACGACCCGCTGCTCGAGCGGGCCGAGAAGGTGCATGTCGACTGGGTCGAGCTCGCCGAGCGCGAGACCGAGCTGTTCCGCCACGACATGGAGGCGCTGCGGGTGCTCCCGCCGGCCGCCTACGTCGGCGCGGTGGAGTCGATTCCGCTGGTGATCGCGCTCATCGAGAAGCTGGACGCCGCAGGCGCGATCTACCGCGTCGACGACGACCTCTACTACAGCGTCGGCGCCGACCCGCGGTTCGGCGAGGAGTCGCGTTACAGCCGCGAGGAGATGCTGAGGATCTTCCCCGAGCGCGGCGGCGACCCCGACCGTCCGGGCAAGCGCGACCCGCTCGACCCGCTGGTGTGGCGTGCGCGCCGCGAGGGCGAGCCGTCCTGGGAGAGCCCCTTCGGGCCCGGTCGTCCGGGTTGGCACATCGAGTGCGCGGCCATCGCGCTGGAGCACCTCGGCGGCGACTTCGACGTCCAGGGCGGCGGCAGCGACCTGATCTTCCCCCACCACGAGATGTGCGCCGGCCACGTGCAGACCGCCACCGGCGGCACGTCCTTCGCGCAGATCTACAACCACGCCGGGATGGTCGCCTACGACGGCGAGAAGATGTCGAAGTCGAAGGGCAACCTGGTCTTCGTCTCGGCGCTGCGCAACTCCGACGTCGACCCGATGGCCATCCGGCTGACGCTGCTGCGCCACCACTATCGCAGCGACTGGGAGTGGACCGACGACCAGCTCTTCGACGCCGTCGACACCCTGGTCGACTGGCGGCGCGCGCTCTCCCTCGGCGCGGGCGCACCGGCCGAGCCGGTGGTCACCGAGGTGCTGGCCGCGCTCGCCGACGATCTCGACGCCCCGCGCGCGGTGGCCGCGGTCGACGCCTGGGTCCGCGCGACGCTCGGCACCCACGGTCTGGCCGACGCCAGCGACCCCGAGGCCGCGCTGACCATCGCCCGGCTCCTCGACGCCGCCCTGGGGCTAGCGCTCTGAGGCCCCCGGACGGCGTCCGGTACCGGTGCCGTCTGAACGAGCGGCCGAGGTGCGAGGAGCGCTAGCGACGAGCCGCGAGACCCGGTGAGACGGGCGGCGTGCGGTACCGGTGGGTGCCTTGGGTGCGGGGGTCTCGCGGCTCGCTGCGCTCGGGACGGTGGTCGAGGTGCGAGGAGCGCTAGCGACGAGCCGCGAGACCCGGTGAGACGGGCGGCGTGCGGGAGTGGTGGGTGCCTCGGGTGCGGGGGTCTCGCGGCTCGCTGCGCTCGCACCTCAACCACCGGTTCGGGGAGCTGCGGTGGTCGAGGTGCGAGGAGCGCTAGCGACGAGCCGCGAGACCCGGTGAGACGGGCGGCGTGCGCTACCGGTGGGTGCCTTGGGTGCGGGGGTCTCGCGGCTCGCTGCGCTCGCACCTCGACCAGCGGTCGGGCTGGGTGCGCTCGTTCAGCGATAGGTGGGTCGGGTCAGTCGTCCTCGGAGCGGCGCTTGAGGTAGCGCTCGAACTCGCGGGCGATCGCCTCGCCCGAGGCCTCGGGGAGGTCGGCGGTGTCGCGGGTCTCCTCGAGCGAGCGGACGTACTCGGCGATGTCCTCGTCCTCCTCGGCGAGCTCGTCGACGCCGCGCTCCCAGGCCCGGGCGTCCTCGGGCAGGTCGCCGAGCGGGATCGAGATCTCCAGGAGGTCCTCCAGCTGGCCGATGAGGGCGAGGGTGGCCTTCGGGCACGGCGGCTGGGCGACGTAGTGCGGCACCGCCGCCCAGTAGGAGACGGCCGGCATGTCGATGCGCATGCAGGCGTCCTGGAGGACGCCGACGATGCCGGTCGGCCCCTCGTAGTTGGACTGCTCGAGCTTGAGCCGGTCGACGAGGTCGGGCTCGGTGGCGGTGCCCGTGACCGGGATCGGGCGGGTGTGCGGGGTGTCGGCCAGCAGCGCCCCGAGCGTCACGACGATCTCGGCGCCGAGGTCGTCGCAGGCAGCCAGCAGCTCGGCGCAGAACTGACGCCACCGCATGTTCGGCTCGATGCCGCGGATCAGGACGACGTCGCGGCCGAGGTCGGGCGGCGAGGCGATCGCGATCTGGGTGCTGGGCCAGGTGATGCGGCGGTGCCCGTGCTCGTCGGTGCCGATGAGCGGCCGGTTGACCTGGAAGTCGTAGAAGTCCTCGGGGTCGACCGCGCCGACGACGCGCGCGTTCCAGACCCGCATGAGGTGGTCGATCACGGCGGAGGCGGCGTCGGCCGCGTCGTTCCAGCCCTCGAAGGCGGCGATGACCAGAGGGTCCTGCAGATCGGGCGCGTGCTCGAGTTCGATCACGCCTCCAGCCTAGGTCTTCCGCGAGGACGGCGAGCGAGGAAGGACACACCCGGCGCGCCCGGCCGGGATTTCGTCCGCCCACCCGCGCGGTGTCACGATCTGGGAAACCGTTCCACCCTTCGGACACCCGTCCGTACGGTGGAGGGGAGCGGCGCTGCGAACCGCCGCCCGAGAGGAGTCCCCGTGTCCGACCGCACCGATCCGCGCGCCGCCTGGCGCCCCGACGCGACCGACGCCCTGGCGTCGCTCATGCGGGAGCGGATCCTGGTGCTCGACGGCGCGATGGGCACCGCGATCCAGCGCGACCGGCCCGACGAGGCCGGCTACCGGGGCGAGCGCTTCGCCGACTGGCCCAGCGACCTGGTCGGCAACAACGACCTGCTGACGCTCACCCAGCCGGCCATCATCGCCGGCATCCACCGCGAGTACCTCGCCGCCGGCGCCGACATCGTCGAGACCAACACCTTCAACGCCAACGCCGTCTCCCTGGCCGACTACGGCCTGGAGGAGTACTCCTACGAGTTCAACCTGGAGTCCGCGCGCCTGGCCCGCCGGGTCGCCGACGAGTTCGACACCCCCGAGCACCCCCGCTACGTCGCGGGCGCGCTCGGCCCCACCACGCGGACGGCGTCGATCTCGCCCGACGTCAACGACCCCGGCGCCCGCAACGTCACCTGGGACGACCTCGTGGACGCCTACCTCACGGCGGCCCGCGGCCTCGTCGACGGCGGCTCCGACCTCCTGGTGATCGAGACGATCTTCGACACCCTCAACGCCAAGGCGGCGATCTTCGCCGTCGAGACGCTCTTCGAGGAGACCGGACGACGCTGGCCGGTCATCATCTCCGGCACCATCACCGACGCCTCCGGTCGCACGCTCTCGGGCCAGGTCACCGAGGCGTTCTGGAACTCGGTGCGGCACGCACGCCCGCTCGCGGTCGGCTTGAACTGCGCGCTCGGCGCGAAGGAGATGCGGCCCTACATCGCCGAGCTCTCCCGCGTGGCCGACACCTTCGTGTCCTGCTACCCGAACGCGGGTCTGCCGAACGCCTTCGGCGAGTACGACGAGGCCGCCGAGGAGACCGCCGCCGTCGTCCGGGAGTTCGCGGAGGCCGGCCTGGTCAACATCGTCGGCGGCTGCTGCGGCACCACCCCGGCCCACGTCGCCGCGATCGGCGCCGCGATGAGCGGCCTGGCGCCGCGCGAGGTGCCCACCCGGCCCTCCGCGATGCGCCTGGCCGGGCTCGAGCCGTTCACGATGGACGACGACAGCCTGTTCGTGAACGTCGGCGAGCGCACCAACATCACCGGCTCCCTGCGCTTCCGCAACCTCATCAAGGCCGGCGACTACGACACCGCGCTGTCGGTGGCCGCGCAGCAGGTCGAGAGCGGCGCCCAGATCATCGACGTCAACATGGACGAGGGCATGATCGACGGCGTCGCGGCCATGGACCGCTTCCTGCGGCTCATCGCCTCCGAGCCCGACATCAGCCGGGTGCCGCTGATGGTCGACTCCTCCAAGTGGGAGGTCATCGAGGCGGGCCTGAAGAACGTGCAGGGCAAGCCGATCGTCAACTCGATCTCGCTCAAGGAGGGCGAGGAGGCGTTCATCGAGCACGCCCGCCTGTGCCGCAAGTACGGCGCCGCGGCCGTGGTGATGGCCTTCGACGAGGCCGGTCAGGCCGACACCTACGCGCGGCGCATCGCGATCTGCGAGCGTGCCTACCGCATCCTCGTCGACCGCGTGGGCTTCCCGGCCGAGGACATCATCTTCGACCCCAACGTCTTCGCGGTCGCCACCGGCATCGAGGAGCACGCCACCTACGGCATCGACTTCATCGAGGCCACCCGATGGATCAAGCAGAACCTCCCGGGCGCGAAGGTCAGCGGCGGCATCTCGAACGTGAGCTTCTCCTTCCGCGGCAACAACCCCGTGCGCGAGGCGATCCACGCCGTCTTCCTCTATCACGCGATCGCTGCCGGCATGGACATGGCGATCGTCAACGCCGGCGCCCTGGCGGTCTACGACGAGGTCGAGCCCGAACTGCGCGAGCGCATCGAGGACGTCGTCCTCAACCGCCGTGCCGACGCCGCCGAGCGGCTTCTGGAGGTCGCGGAGTCCTACAACGCCGCCGCCGAGAAGGACGAGGCCGCCGAGGAGGAGTGGCGCACGCGTCCGGTCACCGAGCGCATCACCCACGCGCTGGTGAAGGGCCTCGACGCCCACATCGAGGCCGACACCGAGGAGCTGCGCCGCGAGATCGAGGCGCGCGGCGGCCGTCCGATCGAGGTCATCGAGGGCCCGCTGATGGACGGCATGGACGTCGTGGGCGACCTCTTCGGCGCCGGCAAGATGTTCCTCCCGCAGGTCGTGAAGTCGGCCCGCGTGATGAAGCGGGCCGTCGCCCACCTGATCCCCTTCATCGAGGCCGAGAAGACCGCGAACCCCGAGCTCGCGACGGCCAAGGACACCAACGGCACGATCGTGATGGCCACCGTCAAGGGCGACGTCCACGACATCGGCAAGAACATCGTCGGCGTCGTGCTCCAGTGCAACAACTTCGAGGTCATCGATCTCGGCGTCATGGTGCCGGCACAGAAGATCCTCGACACCGCGGTCGAGGTCGGCGCCGACATCATCGGCCTGTCGGGGCTGATCACCCCCTCGCTCGACGAGATGGTCGGCATCGCCACCGAGATGCAGCGCCTGGGCCTGGAGATCCCGCTGCTCATCGGCGGCGCCACCACCTCGCGCGCCCACACCGCGGTCAAGGTCGATCCCAAGTACGACGGCCCGGTCGTGTGGGTCAAGGACGCCTCGCGGTCGGTGCCGGTGGCTGCCGCGCTGCTGCACGAGGAGCGGCGCGAGCCGCTGCTGGCCGACCTCCGCGACGACTACGACAGCCTGCGTGCCCGCCACGCGCAGAAGTCCGACCGTCCGCAGCTCAGCCTGGAGCAGGCCCGCGCCAACGCCACCCCGGTCGTCTGGGAGGGCTACACGCCTCCGGCGCCGCGCCAGTCGGGTGTGCACGTGCTCGCGGACTACCCGATCGCCGAGCTGCGCGAGTACATCGACTGGCAGCCGTTCTTCAACGCCTGGGAGATGAAGGGCCGCTTCCCCGACATCCTCAACAGCCCGCACGCGGGCGAGGCGGCGCGCAAGCTCTACGACGACGCCCAGGCGATGCTCGACCGCATCATCGAGGAGAAGTGGCTCGAGGCGCGGGGTGTCTACGGCTTCTGGCCCGCGAACTCCCGCGGCGACGACGTCGTGGTCTGGCAGGACGCCGACCGGGTCGCCGAGCGCGCCGTCCTGCACCAGCTGCGCCAGCAGGGACAGCACCGCGACGGCATCCCCAACCGCTCCCTGGCCGACTTCGTCGCCCCCGAGACCACCGGGCTGCCCGACCACGTCGGCGCCTTCGCCGTCACCGCGGGCCTCGGCCTGCCCGAGCGGGTGGAGGCCTTCAAGGCCGAGCTCGACGACTACTCCGCCATCCTGCTGGAGGCGCTCGCCGACCGGCTCGCCGAGGCGTTCGCCGAGCGGCTGCACCAGCGGGTGCGCACCGAGTTCTGGGGTCACGCCGCCGACGAGGCGTTGAGCAACGACGACCTCATCGCCGAGCGCTACACCGGCATCCGGCCGGCCCCCGGGTACCCCGCCTGCCCCGACCACACCGAGAAGCTCGTGCTGTGGGACCTCCTCGATGCGGAGGCGACCACCGGCATCAGCCTCACGGAGTCGATGGCGATGTGGCCCGGCGCCTCGGTCTCGGGCGTGTACTACAGCCACCCCGAGTCGCAGTACTTCGTGGTCGGGCGGCTCTCCCGCGACCAGATCGTCGACTACGCCGAGCGCAAGGGCTGGTCGGTCGAGGAGGCCGAGAAGTGGCTCTCCCCGAACCTCGGCTACGACCCCGATGACTGAGGCCGAACGCCGGCCCGCCGCCGTCCTGTGGGACATGGACGGCACGCTGGTCGACACCGAGCCCTACTGGATCGAGGCCGAGTACGAGCTCGCCGAGCGCCATGGGGGCACGTGGTCGCACGAGCACGCCCTCCAGCTCGTCGGCAACGACCTCATGGAGTCGGGCCGCTACATCCGCGAGCACATGGGCATCGACCGCACGGCCGAGGAGATCGTCGAGGAGCTGCTCGACGGCGTCGTCGCCCGGATCGCCCGGCGGGTGCCCTGGCAGCCCGGCGCGCGCGAGCTGCTCGAGCGGCTCCACGCCGACGGCGTCCCGTGCGCGCTCGTGACCATGTCCTACACCCGCTTCGTCGAGCCGATCCTCGCCCACCTGCCGGAGGGCACCTTCGTCACCACCGTGACGGGGGACGCCGTCCGGCACGGCAAACCGCATCCGGAACCGTACCTGGTCGCGGCGAAGCGTCTGGGGCTCGACCCGGCGGCCTGCCTGGCGATCGAGGACTCGCCGCCGGGCGCGGCGTCGGCGGCGGCAGCGGGCTGCGCCGTCCTGGTGGTGCCCAACCACGTCGAGGTGCCAGCGGGGGAGCGGCGGGTGTTCCGCACCACGCTCGAGGGCCTCGGCACCGACGATCTGGCCGGACTTCTCGACGAGGCTCGCGAAACGGCTGCGCAGGTCCAGACCGGCTGAGAGGATGGGACGGTCGTCACGTCCTCGGCACGACGCCCCCTCGGGGTCCTAGTACCACCGGACAAGTGACGTCGCCCCCGCACTCCGTCACGATGGGGTACCACCGGGAGTCCTGCGCTCCCTCGACAGGAGGATCCGTGCCGTCCCGGCTCAAGACCACCCTCGCCCTCGGCGCCGCGCTGGGTGTGACGACGTTCGCGTTCGCGTCCGTCGCGGTGGCCGGCGACCCGCCGAGTTCGGGTCGCATCCCGTGCAAGGGCGACTCCACGGCCGACGTCCGGCTGCGGATCGACGTCGACGACTCCGGCCGCTTCAACGTCATCGGCGTCGTCTTCAGCGACGACTCCGACATCTGGTCGTGGCGGATGCTCCACAACGACGACGTCTCCTACAAGGGCGAGGTGCAGGCGAAGGCAGCCGACCTCTCCTTCCGCATCCAGCGCAGCATGGTCGACCTCGCGGGCACCGACGACATCGTGTTCCGGGCCGTCAACCAGACCACGAACGAGGTCTGCCGGGCCGAGGTCGTGGTCGACTGACCGGCGTGCTCCGCACGATCCTGCGCACGCCCGTCGCCACCTTCCTCATCGTGGCGGGTGTCGTGCTGGCCAGCATGACGGTGGTGACCAACCGCGCGGCCGAGCACGCCGCGCAGGACCTCGGCATCAGCGCGCGCATCGACACCACCCGCCTGCTCACCCGCTCCCTGCTCGAGCCGCGGCTGCGCGACCGGCTGGTCGAGGGCCGGCCCCAGGCGATCGACAACATCGACCAGCGGGCGCTCGAGATCGGCGGCGACGTCGTCCGCATCAACCTGTGGCGCGCCGACGGCACGCTGGTCTACAGCACGGATCTCGCGCTCGTCGGCCAGAAGTTCGAGCTCACGCCGGGCGAGCAGCGCGTCCTCGAGCGCGGGGGAACCGGCTATGAGACCGCCGACCCCGACTCGCCCCGCAACCGGGCCAGCGCGACGTCGGTCGACGGTCTGGTGGAGATCTACACGCGGGTCCGGTCGAAGGAGAACGGCCGCCTGCTGTTCGAGGCCTACTACCGACTCGACGACATCACGAGCCGCCGCGAGCAGATCCTCTCGGTCTTCCGCTTCAACACCCTCGCCCCGCTCGTGGCGATGACCCTGTTCGCCGCCGTCATGCTGCAGCTGCTGACCCGGCAGGTGCGCCGCGCGTCGCGGGAGCGCGAGCGTCTGCTGCGCACGGCGATCGAGGCCTCCGACGCCGAGCGTCGCCGGATCGCCCGCGACCTGCACGACGGCGTCGTCCAGGACATCGCCGGGACGGCGTTCACGGTGTCCGGCCTGGCGCGCGATCCCGCCGTTCCGGAGGCCAGCCGCACGCTGCTGGAGTCGGCCTCGGACTCGTTGCGCGACGGCCTGAAGTCGCTGCGGTCGCTGCTGGCCGAGATCCACCCGCCCGACCTGCGCGCCGCCGGCCTGCGGGCAGCACTGGAGGACCTCACCGCCCCGGCCGCGAGCGCGGGCATCGCGGCCTCGGTCAGTGTCGACGGCGTCGAGGACGCCGCCGACGCCTCCGTCGCGCTGGTCTGGCGGGTCGCTCAGGAGGCGGTCCGCAACGCCACCCGCCACTCGGGTGCCTCGACGCTCGCGGTGACCGTGCGGGCGACCGCCGAGCAGATCGTGCTCGAGGTGGTCGACGACGGGGTGGGCTTCGACCCCTCCGGCGACCGCGCCTCCGACCGTTTCGGTCTGCGCGGCATGCGATCGCTGGTGGCCGATGTGGGCGGTGAACTGGAAGTGACCTCCGCTGTGGGAGAGGGTACGAAGGTGCGCATGGTGGTGAGTCGACGGTGAACGGGGAGCAGATCGTCCGGGTGGTGCTGGTCGACGACCACGCCGTCATCCGGGCCGGCCTGGCCCAGCTGCTGGCCGCGGCCACCGACATCGAGGTCGTCGGCGAGGCCTCCGACGGCGCCCAGGCCGTCGAGGTGGCGACCACCCTCGTGCCCGACGTCGTCCTCATGGACCTCCAGATGCCCGGCACCGACGGCGTGACCGCGACCCGGCGCATCAAGCAGTCCGGTCTCCCGATCGACGTCCTCGTGCTCACCTCCTACTCCGACAACGAGCGCATCCTGGGGGCGCTCGACGCCGGCGCCGTCGGCTACCTGCTCAAGGACGCCGACCCCGACGACGTCATCGCCGGCATCCGCGCCGTGGCACGGGGCGAGTCGCCGATGCACCCGAAGGCGGCCCGTGCGCTCCTCGGCTCGCGCCCCAGCACCGGCCAGGGGCAGTTGACCAACCGCGAGCTGGAGGTGCTCGCGCTCGTGCGCGAGGGGTTGGCCAACAAGCAGATCGCCCGACGCCTGGAGATCAGCGAGCGCACGGTCAAGGCCCACCTGACCTCGGCGTTCGCCCGGATCGGGGTCACCGACCGCACCCAGGCCGCGCTCTGGGCCGAACGCAACGGCCTCTGACCCGACCGGCCTCCGGGCTCAGACGGGGGCGCCGTCAGGCTCAGTCCGAGGTCGGCAGCGGAGGCGGTGTGCCCCCGAAGCTCGGACAGAGGGCCCGGTGGGCGCACCAGCCGCACAGGCGGCCGGGATTGGGGCGCCAGTCCCCGCTCTCGTGGGCGGCCGAGATCGCCCGCCACAACGCCTCGAGCTTGCGCTCGACACCGCGCAGGTCCTGCTCGTCGGGTTCGTAGCGCACGACCTGCCCGTCGCCGAGGTAGACCAGCTGGAGCATCGCCGGGACGACGCCCCGGGTGCGCCACAGCACGAGGGCGTAGAACTTCATCTGGAACAGGGCATGACCCTCGAAGCCCTCGCCGGGCGCCCGTCCGGTCTTGTAGTCGACCACCCGGATCGCGCCGTCGGGCGCCACGTCGATGCGATCGACGAAGCCGCGCAGCAGCAGGCGCGACTCCAGCAGCGTCTCGACGTACTCCTCCCGCGCATGGGGCTCGAGGCGGGTGGGGTCCTCGAGGGTGAAGTAGCGGCTCAGCACGCGGGAGCACTCCGCCAGCCAGCCCTCGAAACCCGACGCGGCGTCCGCGGCGAAGAGCTCACCGAGCTCCGGCTCGGTCTCGACCAGGCGCTCCCAGACCGGTCGCAGCATCGCGACCGCCTGCTCGGGGGTGCGGTCGTGGGCGGGCAGGTCGAAGAGCTCCTCGAGCACCTTGTGCACCAGCGTGCCCCGGACGGCGTCGGGCGAGCGCGGCTCGGGCAGCCGGTCGACCGTGCGGAAGCGGTAGAGCAGCGGACAGCCCAGGAAGTCGGCCGCCCGGCTGGGGGAGAGCGCTCCGACGACCTCGACACCGTCGACCGGGGTCGAGCGCCGCTCGGCGGGGCTGGACGCCCGGTCGGCGCCGACCTCCGCATCCGTCCGCGTCGTCATGGGAGCACGCTAGGCGATGGCGCCGACACAACCGGAGCGGACGCTCCGGCATGGAGCGGTCGGTTAGCCTCGCCACGTGTCCGAACCGCCCGCCGATCACGCCGCCGCACCCCCACCCCGGCCCCCGGGCACGGTGCGCATCGGCTCCATCGCCGGCAGCGACGTGCTGGTCAGCTCCTCGTGGTTCGTGGTCGCTCTGCTCATCGCCGCGGTGATGGCGCCGCGCATCGACCAGGTGCAGCCGGGGCTGGGGCCCTGGCGGTTCGTGGCCGGCCTGGTCTTCGCCGTCGTCCTCTACGGCTCGGTGCTGCTGCACGAGGCCTCCCACGCCTTCCTCGCGCGCCACTACGGCATGCCGGTCACCTCGATCACGCTGCACTTCCTCGGCGGCATGACCGCGATCGAGGGCGAGGCTCGGCGTCCGCGCGAGGAGTTCATGATCGCCGTGGTCGGCCCGCTGACCAGCCTCGCGGTGGGCATCGGCGCGCTGGCGCTGCTGCTGGTCGTGCCGGGCGGTCTCATCGGCCTGGTGGTCGAGGGCCTCGCGGGCGCCAACCTCCTCGTGGGCATCCTCAACCTCATCCCGGGTCTCCCGCTGGACGGCGGCCGGGTGCTCAAGGCGGCGGTCTGGCAGGCCTCGGGCAACCAGCACCGCGGCACCATCGCGGCCGCGTGGGGTGGCCGCGTGACGGCCCTCGCGGCGATCGCCTGGCCGTTCCTCCAGGAGGCCGTCCTGGGCAGCACGCCCGACCTCCTCGACTTCATCCTCGCCTTCGTCGTGGCCGCCTTCCTCTGGTCGGGGGCGACCGCCGCGCTCGGATCCGCCCGCCTGCGCAGCCGGCTCCCCGCGCTCCAGGCCCGGCGACTCGCGCGGCGCACCGTCGCGGTGGCGGCCGACGTGCCGCTCGCGGAGGCGGTCCGGCTCGCCCGGGAGGCCCAGGCCGGCAGCATCATCACCCTCGACCCCGCGGGAGTCCCCGTCGGCGTCGTCAACGAGGCGGCCCTCCTCGCCACGCCGGAGGAACGCCGTCCCTGGGTGGCCACCGCGGCCGTCGCCCGGCACCTCGATCCCGGGCTGCGCCTGCCGGCCGATCTCGCGGGCGAGGAGCTCGTGCGGGCGATCTCCCGCACCCCCGCCGGGGAGTACGTGCTGGTGGAGGCCGACGGCACCGTGTACGGCGTGCTGACCACCTCCGACGTCGATCGGGCGTTCCGCGAGCACGTGTCCCGCTGAGCAGTCCCCCGGGCGCACGCCGCGCATTGGGGTCCCGCCGCGCCGACTCGTTAGGGTGCGGCCCCATGGACACCACCCCCGCGACCGGTCCCGGCGCCCTCGACGACGTCCCGGCCGAGGCCTGGTCGGGGGTCCACCGCGGTCCGCTGCGCGCCGGTGAGTGGGTGCGTCTGGTCGATGCGAAGGGGCGCAAGCACAACTTCGAGCTCGTGGCCGGCAAGCGCTTCTTCTCCAACCGCGGCCACCTCGAGCACGACGACCTCATCGGCCGCGAGGAGGGCTTCACGATCGCCAGTTCGATGGGCGGGGAGTACCTCGTCTTCCGGCCGCTGCTCTCGGAGTTCGTGGTCTCGATGCCCCGCGGTGCGGCGGTCGTCTATCCGAAGGACTCCGCCCAGATCGTCGCCCTGGCCGACATCTTCCCCGGCGCGCGCGTCGTGGAGGCCGGCGTGGGGTCCGGCGCCCTGACCTGCTCGCTGCTGCGGGCCGTGGGCCCCTACGGCCACGTGCTGTCCTACGAGCGTCGCGAGGAGTTCGCCGACGTCGCCCGCCGCAACGTCCACCAGTTCTTCGGCGCCCCCGAGGGCGCCTCGCACCCGAACTGGACCCTCACCCTGGGCGACCTCGCCGAGGCGCTGCCGGCGAGCGGCGAGCGCTGCGACCGCATCATCCTCGACATGCTGGCCCCCTGGGAGTGCCTCGAGGCGGCGGCCGACGCCCTGGTGCCCGGCGGCATCGTGTGCGCCTACGTGGCCACCACGACCCAGCTCTCGCGGTTCGTCGAGACCGTGCGGGTGCACGGGGGCTTCACCGAGCCCCACGCCTGGGAGTCGCTCGTGCGCGACTGGCACGTCGAGGGCCTCGCCGTCCGTCCCGGCCACAAGATGATCGGCCACACCGCCTTCCTGGTCACCGCCCGGCGCCTCGCGCCCGGCGCGAAGCCTCCGCGCCGCACGCGGCGTCCGGCGCCCGGGGCCTACGGGGTCGACTACACCGGCCCCCGGCCGGCCGACGTCGCCCACGAGGCCGGCAACGGCGCCGAGACCGGTGCCGGGTTCGGGGCCGAGGACGCCGGGAACGCGGTCAGCGGCCTGGACTGACCCCGGTCCAGCACCGGACCGGACCAGCGCAGCCCTCTCACCCGGACGGGTCAGGATCACGGTGGCGTCGCCGAATCGTGATCCGAGACATCGCGCCAGCCCACTGCGCCGTCGGGGGTGCGCAGGTAGGGTCGAGGACACAGGAGGTGCGCTCATGTCGACATCCAGTTCCACCGGCTCCTCGGGCGAGAGTCCCGAGGAGCTCCGTGCCCAGGTCCGCTTCCTCGAGGCCGAGGTCGCCGACCTCCGCCGCCGTGCGGGCGACGCGCCCGGTTCGTCCCGGGGTCTCGAGCTGCGGCTCGCCGACGCCCAGCGCTCGCTGGCGGCGTTGACGTCGCAGAACGAGCGGTTGGCGCAGACCCTGCGCGACGCCCGCGACCAGATCATGAAGCTGAAGGAGGAGGTCGACCGGCTGGCGCAGCCGCCGGCGGGCTTCGGCACCTTCCTGCAGCGCAACGACGACGACACCATCGACGTCTTCACCGGCGGCCGCAAGCTGCGCGTCAACGTGAGCCCGAACGTCGAGCTCGACTCCCTGCGCCGCGGCCAGGAGGTCATGCTCAACGAGGCCCTCAACGTCGTCCTCGCGCTGGAGTTCGAGCGCACGGGCGAGGTCGTCATGGTCAAGGAGGTCATGGCCGACGGCGAGCGGGCGCTCGTCATCGCCGGGGCCGACGAGGAACGGGTCGTGCGGCTCGCCGAGCCGTTGCTCACCGAGACCATCCGCGCCGGCGACTCGCTGCTGCTGGACTCCCGGGCCGGCTACGTCTACGAGAAGGTGCCGAAGTCGGAGGTCGAGGAGCTCGTCCTCGAGGAGGTCCCCGACATCGCCTACGAGTCGATCGGCGGTCTGGGCAACCAGATCGAGATGATCCAGGACGCCGTCGAGCTGCCCTACCTGCACCCCGAGCTGTTCGCCGAGCACGAGCTCAAGCCGCCCAAGGGCATCCTGCTCTACGGCCCTCCGGGCTGCGGCAAGACGCTGATCGCGAAGGCGGTCGCGAACTCGCTGGCCAAGAAGGTCGCGGCGAAGACCGGCGCCGAGGGGAAGTCCTACTTCCTCAACATCAAGGGCCCCGAGCTGCTCAACAAGTACGTCGGCGAGACCGAGCGGCACATCCGCCTGGTCTTCCAGCGGGCGCGCGAGAAGGCCAGCCAGGGCACCCCGGTCATCGTGTTCTTCGACGAGATGGACTCCCTGTTCCGCACCCGCGGCTCGGGTGTCTCCTCCGACGTGGAGAACACGATCGTCCCGCAGCTGCTCAGCGAGATCGACGGCGTCGAGACCCTCGAGAACGTGCTGGTCATCGGTGCGTCCAACCGCGAGGACATGATCGACCCCGCGATCCTGCGGCCCGGCCGTCTCGATGTGAAGATCAAGATCGAGCGTCCCGACGCCGAGTCCGCGCGCGACATCTTCAGCAAGTACCTCACCGCACGGCTCCCGCTGCACGCCGACGACGTCGCCGAGTTCGGCGGCGACCCGCAGGCGTGCGTCGAGGGCATGATCCGGGCCACGGTCGAGCGGATGTACGCCGAGACCGAGGAGAACCGTTTCCTCGAGGTCACCTACGCCAACGGCGACAAGGAGGTCCTGTACTTCAAGGACTTCAACTCCGGCGCGATGATCCAGAACATCGTCGACCGCGCCAAGAAGATGGCGATCAAGGACCTCCTCGAGCACCAGCAGCGGGGTCTGCGGGTCAGCCACCTGCTCCAGGCGTGCGTGGATGAGTTCAAGGAGAACGAGGACCTCCCGAACACCACGAACCCCGACGACTGGGCCCGCATCTCGGGCAAGAAGGGCGAGCGGATCGTCTTCATCCGCACGCTCATCACGGGCAAGCAGGGCACCGAGCCGGGCCGCTCCATCGACACGGTCTCCAACACCGGCCAGTACCTCTGAGCCGGTTCGGACAGAACCACCGGGAACCCCTGAGGCTGCGGCCTCAGGGGTTCCTTACGTTCGCGGTCGGGATGCTCTCAGCCGGTCGACCTACGGTGGCCGAGGTGGCGCGAGGGTCGCGCGCACCGGGAGGAGTCGCCGGATGGGTGTCGCCGAGATCGTCGCCGTGGTGGCGGTCCTCGTCATCGGGGTTACGGCCCTGTTCGGACGCACCGTGCGCCGCGACCAGCGCGACGGACTGATCGTCGTCCCGGCCGCCACTGCTCCGCCACCAGCGGCACCCGAGCCGCCTCGGGGCGACCCGGAGGATGCTCAGTAGGAGTGCGGGACGGCGAGCACGGCCTCGATCGTGGGAAGGTCGAACGGTTCGCCCAGCCACGCGAAGAGCGCGCTCAGCCGTGACGGATCGGTGATGTAGTCGTCGTAGCGCACGTGGAACGCGGCGTCCCCGAGATGCTCGAGCAGCAGCATGAGCCGCTGTTCGGACTCCACCAGGATCTCCAGCGGGTTCTCCAGATCCGACCAGATCTTGCTGCGCGAGACCGCGTCGAGGTCACGGGTGTTGACGACGAACCGGGCGCCGGGGAAGACCTCGCGCATCCAGTCGACGTAGCCGAGGAGATCCTCGAGGTTGTAGCGGATCTCCTTGAATCCCGTAACCCGCGTATCCGGCTCGGGGCGCAGCAAGGTGTCGACGACCATCGTGCGGGCATGGTCGAGCGAGCGCCTGACGGCGAAGTCCTCGATGCCGTAGAACGGGGTCGAGGGCCCGGAGGGCTCGGTGACGCCCTGACGTCGCCGGCGTCGCCGGTTGGACCGACGCTTGGCGGCGGCGACGGTGTGGAAGCGGTAGAGATGTTCGACGACGCCGAGATTCTCACCGCGGACGAGATAGCCCGGGATGCTGTTGAGGATGCCTTGCAGCAGGGTGGAGCCCGACCGGGCGTAGGTGACGATGAAGACGTACCCCAGGTCGGCGACCTCGGTGCGCGGATCCTCCACCTCGACCCGAGCCGCTCGCTCGTCGCGTCTCGATCCAGCACCCCACATCGCCGTGCACCACGCTCCTCGCTCCTCGGACGGACCCATCCTGTCAGGTGCCGCCCGACCCCGTAGGCTCGATCCATGACCGTGCGCCGCGTGATGGGGACCGAGGTCGAGTACGGCATCGCCGTCCAGGGGCAGCCCCTGGCCAACCCGATGGTGGCCTCCTCCCAGATCGTCAACGCCTACGCGAGCGCGACCCTGACCGCTCGCCGCGCGCGATGGGACTTCGAGGAGGAGTCCCCGCTGCGCGACGCGCGCGGGTTCGACATGTCGCGGCACGTGGCCGACCCCTCGCAGCTCACCGACGAGGACCTCGGCCTGGCCAACGTCATCCTCACCAACGGCGCCCGGCTCTACGTCGACCACGCCCACCCGGAGTTCTCCACCCCCGAGGTGACCACGCCGCTCGACATCGTGCGCTGGGACAAGGCCGGCGAGCAGGTCATGCTGGACGCCGCCCGTCGCGCGGCCGTGCTGCCCGGCGGCTCGCCGATCGTGCTCTACAAGAACAACACCGACAACAAGGGCGCCTCCTACGGCGCCCACGAGAACTACCTGATGCGGCGTTCGACCGCGTTCGCCGAGATCGTCCGCCACCTGACCCCCTTCTTCGTGAGCCGTCAGGTCGTGTGCGGGGCCGGTCGGGTGGGCATCGGGCAGGACGGTCGTGAGCACGGCTACCAGATCAGCCAGCGCGCGGACTTCTTCGAGGTCGAGGTCGGTCTCGAGACCACCCTCAAGCGACCCATCATCAACACCCGCGACGAACCGCACGCCGACCCCGACAAGTACCGCCGCCTGCACGTGATCATCGGGGATGCGAACCTCGCCGAGATCTCCACCTACCTCAAGGTCGGTACGACCTCCCTCGTGCTCGCGATGATCGAGGATCGCTTCATCACCCGCGACCTCGCCGTCGACGGCCCCGTCGCCGCCCTGCGCGCCGTCTCCCACGACCCGACCCTGCGCCACCTCGTCACGCTCCAGGACGGCCGCAAGCTCACCGCCGTCCAGCTCCAGCTGGAGTACCTCGACCTCGCCCGCAAGTACGTGGAGGACCGCTTCGGTCAGGACGTCGACGCCGAGACCCGCGATGTCCTCGAACGCTGGGAGTCGGTGCTCGACCGCCTCGAGAACGACCCGATGACGCTGGCCGGCGAGCTCGACTGGGTCGCCAAGTACAAGCTGCTCCTGCAGTACCGCGACCGCGACGGCCTGGACTGGGACGACGCCAAGCTCCAGCTGATCGACCTCCAGTACAGCGACATCCGGCCCGAGAAGGGCCTCTACCACCGCCTCGTCGCCGGCGGCCGCATCCAGCGCCTCCTCGACGACGCCGCCGTCGAGGAGGCCATGCACGAGCCGCCGCACGACACGCGGGCCTACTTCCGGGGCCGCTGCCTGGAGAAGTACGCCGACGCGGTGGCCGCGGCGTCCTGGGATTCGGTCATCTTCGACCTGCCCGGCCGCGAATCGCTCCAGCGCATCCCGACCATCGACCCCCTGCGTGGCACCCGGGCCCACGTCGGCAGCCTCATCGAGGAGTCCGCGACCGCCGCCGACCTCTTCGCCCGCCTCACCCGCTGACCGGCGCGGCGACACGCACCCCGCGCGGCTCCGCTGAGAGCGAACGCGCGCGCCGCACCCCTGTGCGATGCCGGGGGAGTGGATAGTGTCGGACCATGGCACAGGAGCAGAAGCAGCCGAAGCGGTCGGGTGAGACCGACGAGGCCACGCAGGATGTCACCGAGACCGACGTCGCGGAGCGCAAGGAGGCCCTCGACGCCGACGTGGACGACATCCTCGACGAGATCGACGACGTCCTGGAGACGAACGCCGAGGACTTCGTGAAGTCGTTCATCCAGAAGGGCGGAGAATGAGCGACCCCCGCCTGCCGGACGCCTACCTGTCGTCCGGCACCTCGTCGTTCGCCGACTTCCTGGGCGCCCAGGCGCCCGACCTGCTGCCGGGCCGTCGTGCCCTCCCGCCGGGACAGGTCGGCGAGCTCGCCCCCCACGGCACGACGATCGTCAGCCTGACCTTCCCCGGCGGCGTCCTGATCGCCGGCGACCGCCGCGCGACGATGGGCAACATGATCGCCTCGCGCGACATCGAGAAGGTCTACCCGACCGACGAGTACAGCGCGGGCGGCTTCGCCGGCACCGCGGGCCTGGCGATCGAGCTGATGAAGCTCTTCCAGGTCGAGCTCGAGCACTACGAGAAGATCGAGGGCACCTCGCTCTCCTTCGACGGCAAGGCCAACCGGCTCGCCACCCTCATCCGCGGCAACCTCGGCATGGCGATGCAGGGCCTGGCCGTCGTGCCACTCTTCGTCGGCTACGACCTCGCCGCCGGCAAGGGCCGCATCTTCAGCTACGACGTCACCGGCGGGCGCTACGAGGAGACCGGCTACCACGCCGTCGGTTCGGGCTCGATCTTCGCCAAGGGCTCGTTGAAGAAGCTCTTCCGCCCCGATCTCACCGAGGCCGAGGCCGTCACCATCGCCGTCGAGGCGCTCTACGACGCCGCCGACGACGACTCCGCGACCGGCGGGCCCGACTTGACCCGGCGGCTGTTCCCGATCGTCCACGTCATCACCGCCGAGGGCGGACGCCGCCTCACCGAGGAGAGCGTCGCCGAGACCGCCAACCGTGTGGTGGCGGCCCGCATGGGCCAGCCCGACGGCCCCGTCGCGGCCCTCGGCGCCGCCGCCCCGGCCGGGGCGCTGGAGCAGGGAGGTGCCTCCGCATGAGCATGCCGTTCTACGTCTCGCCCGAGCAGTTGATGAAGGACCGCGCCGACTTCGCGCGCAAGGGCATCGCCCGCGGCCGGTCGGTCGTGGCGGTCCAGTACGCCGACGGCATCCTCTTCGCCTCCGAGAACCCCTCGCAGGCCCTGCACAAGGTCTCGGAGATCTACGACCGCATCGCCTTCGCGGCGGTCGGCCGCTACAACGAGTTCGAGAACCTGCGCATCGCGGGCGTCCGGCTGGCCGACATGCGCGGCTACGCCTACGACCGGCGCGACGTCACGGGTCGGGGCCTGGCCAACGCCTACGCCCAGACCCTCGGCGCGGTGTTCTCCAGCGGCGGCGAGAAGCCCTACGAGGTCGAGCTGTTCGTCGGCGAGGTGGGCGACACCGCCGCCGACGACCAGATCTACCGCCTCACCTACGACGGGCAGGTCGCCGACGTCCACCAGTACGCCGTCATGGGCGGCGCCGCCGAATCGGTCGCGGCCTACCTGGAGGAGCGCTACGCCGAGGGCGCACCGCTCGCCGAGGCGCTGAAGCTGGCAGTCGCGGCGCTGGGCCACACCGACACCGAGGACCGTGCCATCGCGGTCGGCGACCTCGAGGTCGCCGTCCTCGACCGCACGCGGGTGCAGCCGCGGAAGTTCGCCCGGTTGGCCCCGGCCCGGCTCGAATCCCTCCTGTCCTGAGGATCGGGCGCGTAGGGTCGGGGTATGGACCGCCGGATCTTCGGGATCGAGAACGAGTACGGCGTCACGTGCACGTTCAAAGGACAGCGTCGCCTCAGTCCTGACGAGGTCGCCCGCTACCTGTTCCGCAAGGTCGTGAGC
Organism: Nocardioides fonticola; assembly: GCF_039536805.1. NCBI lineage: Bacteria > Bacillati > Actinomycetota > Actinomycetes > Propionibacteriales > Nocardioidaceae > Nocardioides > Nocardioides fonticola. Next base: position 154,569 of record NZ_BAAAZH010000028.1, read on the forward strand.
TGGGGGCGCAGCAGCAACGTCTTCCTGCGCAACGGTGCCCGGCTCTACCTCGACGTCGGCAGCCACCCCGAGTACGCCACGCCCGAGTGCGACGACATCGTCGAGCTGGTCACCCACGACAAGGCCGGCGAGCGCATCCTCGAGGGGCTGCTCATCGACGCCGAGCAGCGGCTGCACGACGAGGGCATCGCGGGCGAGATCTACCTGTTCAAGAACAACACCGACTCCGCCGGCAACTCCTACGGCTGCCACGAGAACTACCTGGTCAGCCGATCCGGTGAGTTCAGCAGGCTCGCCGACGTCCTCATCCCCTTCCTGGTGACCCGCCAGATCATCGTGGGCGCCGGCAAGGTCACCCAGACCCCGCGGGGCGCCTCCTACAGCGTCAGCCAGCGTGCCGAGCACATCTGGGAGGGCGTCTCCTCGGCCACCACCCGCAGCCGCCCGATCATCAACACCCGCGACGAGCCGCACGCCGACGCCGAGAAGTACCGCCGTCTGCATGTGATCGTCGGCGACTCCAACATGAGCGAGACGACGACGATGCTCAAGGTCGCCAGCTGCGACCTCGTGCTGCGGATGATCGAGGAGGGCGTGGTGATGCGCGACCTCACGATGGAGAACCCCATCCGGGCCATCCGCGAGATCTCCCACGACGTCAGCGGACGCCGCAAGGTCCGCCTGGCCAACGGCCGGGAGGCCAGTGCGCTCGACATCCAGCACGAGTACCTCTCCAAGGCCCGCGACTTCGTCGACCGACGCGGCATCGCCACTCCCACCCTCGAGCGGGCCCTCGACCTGTGGGAGCGCGGCCTGAAGGCCGTGGAGTCCGACGACCTCAGCCTGGTCGACCGCGAGATCGACTGGGTCATCAAGTGGAAGCTGATCGACGCCTACCGGGCCCGCCACGGCCTGCCGCTCGGCCACCCGCGCATCGCCCAACTCGATCTCGCTTACCACGACATCCGGCGCAACCGCGGTCTCTATTACCTGCTGGAGAAGCGCGGGTCGGTCGCCCGGGTGACCAACGACCTGGCGATCTTCGAGGCCAAGTCGATCCCGCCGCAGAACACGCGGGCGCGGCTGCGCGGCGAGTTCATCCGTCGCGCCCAGGAGCGGCGCCGCGACTTCACCGTCGACTGGGTGCACCTCAAGCTCAACGACCAGGCACAGCGCACCGTGCTGTGCAAGGACCCCTTCCGTGCCCACGACGAGCGGGTGCAGCGCCTCATCGACGGCATGTGACGTCCCACGCCGTGCGGCCCCGCCGTCACCGGTCGGACACCGCCTGCTCGTAGGATGCGCTCGGACGGCGCCACGCCGTCCCCCGACGTGACGACGAAGGATGGACCGGTGTCCCGACCCGCCCCCTGGAAGCTCGCCCTCCTGCCCCTGCTGATCGCGCCCGCCCTGGTGGCCTGCGGCAGCGACGACAGCGGCACTGACGCCGGCACCGCCGACGGCCTCGCGGCCGTCTCGGTCACCGGCGACGTGGGCGCCGAGCCGAAGGTGGAGTGGAAGGAGGCCATGGCGGCGGACTCGGAGGACGACACCACGACGGCTGTCACCGGCGACGGGCCCAAGCTCACCGACGCCGACACCGCCCTGGTGGCCCTCACCATCGGCAACGGCTTCGACAAGAAGACCGTCTACTCCAGCTACACCAACGGCTCGGGACTCGAGAGCGTCGACCTCTCCGGCGCCGACACACTGCCGGTGCTCAAGGACAACCTCGTCGGCGCCACGGTCGGCTCGCGCATCCTCGTGACCGCCAACGCCAAGGACGTCTTCAGCGGTGCGGGCAACTCCAGCCTGGGCATCGGCAACGAGGACCCGCTGCTGTTCGTGCTCGACGTGCTCGGGCCGTTCACGCCCTCCGGCACCTTCCCGGCCACCGCGAAGGGCACCGTCCCGGGGGTCACGGTCGACGGCGACGGCAAGCCGACCGGTCTGACGTTCGCGGCCTCCAAGCCCGACCCGAAGCTCGCACTCACCGTGGTCTCGAAGGGCACCGGGCCCGCCGTCACCCTCGACGGCCCGCTCGCGGTCGACTACCTCGGTCAGGTCTACGGCGCGTCCAAGCCGTTCGACCAGTCCTACTCCAAGGGCCAGCCGCTGGTCGGCAAGCTCTCCGGTCTGGTGAAGGGCTGGCAGAAGGAGCTGGTCGGGCTCCCGGCCGGCAGCCGGGTGCTGCTCTCGATCCCGCCGAAGTACGGCTACGGCAGCGCCGGCCAGCCGAGCGCGGGCATCAAGGGCACCGACACCATCGTCTTCGCCATCGACATCCTCGCCGCCGGCTGAGGTCGGGGCGCGGGGTAGCACGAGCGCACGATGAGCGTCCGGAAGAGCGAGCGGCTGCTCAACCTGCTCATCATGCTGCTCGTCCAGCGCCACTACGTGCCCAAGTCGCGCATCCGGTCGATCCTCTACCCCGACGCCTCCGACGAGGCCTTCGACCGGATGTTCGACCGTGACAAGGACGAGTTGCGCAGCCTCGGCGTCCCGATCGAGGTCGGCCAGCTGGACCCGCTCTTCGACGACGAGCCCGGCTACCGCATCCGGCCCGACCGTTTCGCCCTGCCGCCGGTGAGCCTCGAACCCGATGAGGCCGCCGTCGTCGGTCTGGCGACCCGGGTCTGGGAACACGCCAAGCTCGCCGAGGCGACCTCGGAGGCGGTGCGCAAGCTCACGGCGCAGGGTCTGGAGGTCGATCTCGCGGCGCTGGAGATCGCCCAACCGCGGCTCAGTGCCGACGAGCCGGTCTTCGACGTGTTCTGGGAGGCCGTGCAGGCCCGGCAGGCGGTGGTCTTCGACTACCGACGCACGGGTGAGACAACCACGACACGACGCCATCTCCAGCCGTGGGGGGTGGCTCGGCATGCGGGGCGCTGGTACGTCGTCGGATTCGACGTCGACCGCGGTGACGAGCGGGTCTTCCGGCTCTCCCGGGTCGTCGGGGACGCGCGCACGGTCGGGGAGCCCGGTGCGTACGAGGTGCCGGCCGGTACCGATGTGCGGGCCGTGGCCCGTCGACTGGCGCCGCCCCCCGAGCGCACCCGGATCAGCCTGCTGGTGCGACCCGACGCCGGGCACTCCCTGCGCACGGGCGCCGACAGCATCCAGACCGGTGTGACCGGCCCCGACGGAGCGGACGATTGGCACCGGGTGGTGCTGACCCGCAGCCCGTTCGGGATGGTCGACGAGGTGCTCGCGCACGGCGCCGACGTCGTCGTCGAGGAGCCCGCGGAGCTCCAGGATCGAGTCGTCGCCCGCCTGCGCGCAGCACTCGCAGGCTTCCCGCCGGCTGAGGTGACGCGGTGAGCGAGCGGAGCGAGCGAGCCATCGAGTGCGTCATCGCGACCGGAGCGCCAGCGGAGGTGACGCGGTGAGCGAGCGGAGCGAGCGAGCCATCGAGTGCGTCATCGCGACCGGAGCGCCAGCGGAGGTGACGCGGTGAGCGTGTGGACGAGGTCGGTGGTCGGGGTGGGAGGCGCTCTGGCGCCGACCCGCCAGACCCCGGGAGTGGCGCAGGGCGGTGGGTACCGTGGCGGCGAGGGTGCGGGGGTCTCGCGGCTCCTCGCTGGCGCTCGTCGCACCTCGACCACCGGATGCGCGGAGGCGCTGTCATGAGCGAGCGACCGATCGCCCGGGCGGCGAACTCCAAGGATCAGGTCGCCCGACTCCTGACGCTGGTGCCCTACCTCCACGCCCGCGACAGCGTGCACCTGGAGGAGGCGGCGAGGGCCCTCGACGTCACGCCCCGTCAGCTGCTGCGCGACCTCAAGGTGCTGCTCATGTGCGGGTTGCCGGGCGGCTATCCCGACGACCTGATCGACGTCGACCTCGACGCGCTGGAGGGCCCGGACGGCGACGGCGTCATCCGCGTGTCCAACGCCGAGTACCTCGCGCGTCCGCTACGGCTGACCCCGACCGAGGCCACGGCGGTGGTCGTGGCGCTCCGGGCGCTGCGCAACGGTGCGGGAGAGGAGACCCGCGAGATCGTCGACCGCACGCTGGCCAAGCTCGACACGGCGCTGGCCGAGGGCTCGGCCGCGGCGTTGATCGATCCGGGCGCGCCGGTCACCGACGCCGCCCAGGACGCCCTCGGCGCCGATCTCGAGCGCGCCGCCCGCGACGCCGTCCAGGTGCGCTTGGCCTATTTCGTTCCGGCGCGCGACGAGGTCTCCGAGCGCACGGTCGACCCGCGCGGTGTCGTCACCTCCGGCGGTCAGCGCTATCTCGACGCGTGGTGCCACACCGCCGAGGCTCCGCGTCTGTTCCGGCTCGACCGCATCCGCAGTGCCGAGGTGACCGCCGAGCCGGTCCTCACCGAGCCCGAGCCGCCCCGCGATCTCGCCGACGGCCCCTTCACGCCGGCTTCCCGCACCCGCACGGTCGCCCTCGAGCTCGCCCGCGAGGCGCGCTGGGTGGTCGAGTACTACCCGGTCGAGCAGGCCGAGGAGCTCGGCGAGGGCCGCTTGATGGTGCGGATGCGGGTGGCCGACGACGCGTGGCTCCATCGCCTGCTCCTGCGCCTGACGCCGTTCGCGCGGGTCGTCGAGCCGGACGGTTTCCACGATGCTCACCTTCGGGCCGTACAGTCGGCGTTGCACCGGTACGACCCCCCGCTCGACACCGTGGTCGTAGACTGATCACGAGCTCGTTTCACCTCACCGATGACTGGAGTGCGAACCATGACCAACCCCCTGATCGCGATGCCGCAGGGCGCCGAATGGCTGGTCATCCTGGCCATCGTGGTGCTCGTCTTCGGCGCTGCGAAGCTGCCCGACCTCGCCCGCAGCTCGGGCCAGGCCCTGCGCATCTTCAAGGCCGAGACCAAGAGCCTGCGCGAGTCCGACGACTCCAAGGCCGCCACGCCGACCTCCGAGCTGCCGGGCGTCCAGGACGCCGCGCCCGAGGCTGCGCCGAGCAAGGACCAGAACCAGGCCTGAGCGGCCTGACCTGCTCCAGCTCGACCCAACCGACCGCGACTGAGAAGGACGCCCTGTGGCGATGATCTCCGGCGTCGTCGGGCTCTTCCGCGGCCGTCCGGTGCATCCGGTCGGCCCGGACGGCCGGATGGCGTTGTCCGACCACCTGCGTGAACTGCGGGGCCGGGTGCTGAAGGTGGCACTCGTCGTCTCGCTGGCCTTCATCATCGGCCTCTTCTACTTCCCGCAGCTCTTCGAGTTCGTCTCGGGCCCCTACGTCGATGCCCGGCAGGCGCTGCCGGCCGACCAGCGCACGCTCATCACCACCAACGGGGCCGGCGGCGGCCTCATGCTCCACCTCAAGCTCGCCGGCTTCGTCGCCGTCCTCGGCACCGCGCCGTTCTGGCTTTACCAGATCTGGGCCTTCGTGATGCCCGGCCTGCACGCCAACGAGCGCCGCTGGAGCTACATCTTCCTCGCCACCGGCATCCCGCTGTTCTTCGGCGGCGTGCTGCTCGGCTACCTCACGCTGCCGACCGGCCTGCGGGTGCTGTTGGGGCTGAACCCCGACGACGTCACGAACATCGTCGAGTTCGGCGACTACCTGCAGTTCTACACGCGCACGCTGCTGGTCTTCGGCCTGGCCTTCGAGATCCCGGTCTTCGTCGTCCTGCTCAACCGCGCCGGCATCGTCTCCGGCCGCACGCTGAGCCGCTACCGGCCCTGGGTCATCATCGGCATCTTCATCTTCGCCGCGGCCGCCACGCCGTCCACCGACCCCTTCACGATGTGCTTCATGGCGTTCCCCATGTGGTTCCTCTTCGAGATCTCCGTGGTGATCGCCCGTGTGAACGACCGCCGTCGCGACCGGCAGCGACCGGGGGCGGGGCTCTCGGTCGACGAGGCGTCGAAGCTGTGACGTCGGCGTCGGGGGCAGCCCGACCGCCGTGGCACGACGTCGATCCGTTCGACCTCCCCGAGTGGCTCGGCACGACCGAGGTCGTGTGGCGGGTCGGTGACCGCGCCGCGTGCGCCGCACACCGCCTGCCCGGCTCCCTGCTCCCCGAGACCGCCGGCCCGCCTGCGCTGGCCTGTGACGTGCTTGCCGTCGACGAGGCGTTCCCCGCGCCCGTGATGGAGGACGACCTGCGCACCCGCGCCCACCAAGCGTGGCGCCATGGCAGCATCGTCGTCCTCGCCCCGCATCCGGGGCCCGCGGACGCCGTCGTGGTGGCGGTTCCGGGACGCCGTATCGACGCCCCCGTAGCCTTCGAAGCGCTGGCCCGGCTCGCCCGGGCCGTGGGCGCCGACCCGCGACGGTGGTCGGTGCAGTGGCGCCTGGGAGGGGACGACGCATGACCGAGGAACTCAGCCCGGCGCAGCGCTACGCGGAGTACCGCCGTACCCAGGCCAACCCGGTGCTGCGCGACTTCCAGGCGATGTACGACTTCCCGCTCGACGACTTCCAGTTGCGGGCCTGCCAGGAGATCGAGGCCGGGCGCGGCGTGCTGGTCGCCGCCCCCACCGGGTCGGGCAAGACGATCGTCGGCGAGTTCGCGATACACCTGGCCCTGGCGACCGGCCGCAAGGCGTTCTACACCACGCCGATCAAGGCGCTGTCGAACCAGAAGTACGCCGACCTCGTGCGCCGCTACGGCCCCGAGCAGGTCGGCCTGCTGACCGGCGACAACGTCGTGAACGGCGAGGCCCCGATCGTCGTCATGACGACCGAGGTGCTGCGCAACATGCTCTACGCGGGCTCGCGCACCCTGCTCGGCCTGGGCTTCGTGGTGATGGACGAGGTGCACTACCTCGCCGACCGCTCCCGCGGCGCGGTGTGGGAGGAGGTCATCATCCACCTCCCCGAGTCGGTCACCCTCGTCTCCCTCTCGGCGACTGTCTCGAACGCCGAGGAGTTCGGCGAGTGGCTGGCCACCGTGCGCGGCGAGACGGCCACGCTGGTCGAGGAGCGGCGTCCGGTGCCGCTCTACCAGCACGTCCTGGTCGGACGCCGCCTGCTCGACCTCTTCGCCTCCTCCGACGTCGACGCCTCGGCCGGCTTCGTCAAGGAGGGCGCCCCCGTCAACGAGGAGCTGCTCAAGGTCGCCCGCGACGACTGGGCCTCCTCGCGCATCCGCGACCGCCGCTCGCCCAAGGGCCGCGGCGCTCCGGGCGGCAAGGGCAAGCAGGTCGGCAACGGTCGACGCGTCTGGCTTCCGAGCAGGCCCGACCTGATCGACCGGCTCCAGCGCGACGGGCTGCTGCCGGCGATCGTCTTCATCTTCAGCCGCGTCGGATGCGACGCCGCGGTCACGCAGTGCCTCCAGGCCGGCGTCCGGCTCACCACGCCGGAGGAGCGCGACGAGATCTACGCCTTCGTGGAGGAGTCCAGCCGGCACCTGCCGCCGGAGGACCTCCATGTGCTCGGGTACCACGACTTCCTCGACGCCGCCTCGCGCGGGATCGCCTCCCACCACGCGGGCATGCTCCCGGTGTTCAAGGAGATCGTCGAGGAACTGTTCCTGCGCGGCCTGTGCAAGGTCGTCTTCGCCACCGAGACCCTGGCACTGGGCATCAACATGCCGGCTCGCACCGTGGTCATCGAGAAGCTGACGAAGTGGAACGGCGAGACCCACGCCGACATCACGCCGGGGGAGTACACCCAGCTGGTGGGCCGGGCCGGACGCCGCGGACTCGACACCGAGGGGCACGGCGTCGTCCTGTGGCAGCCGGGCATGAACCCCCGCGAGCTGGCCGGTCTGGCCTCCACGCGCACCTACCCGCTGCGCTCGTCCTTCCGGCCCTCCTATAACATGGCCGTCAACCTCGTGCACCAGTTCGGCCGCGAGCGCGCCCGCGAACTGCTGGAGCAGTCCTTCGCCCAGTTCCAGGCCGACAAGGCCGTCGTCGGGCTGGCCCGTCAGCTCCGCAAGGCCCAGGAGGCCCTCGATGGCTACGCCGAGGCGGCCGCCTGCGATCGCGGCGACTTCATGGCCTACGCGGGTCTGCGACGGCGTATCGGCGAGCTCGAGAAGGGGGCCAGCCGGGCTCGGCGCGCCGATCAGCGCGCCGAGGCGGTGGCCTCCCTGGAGAAGCTGAAGCAGGGCGACGTCATCGTCGTCCCGACCGGCAAGTTCGCCGGCTACGCCGTGGTCGTCGATCCCGGGTGGTCCCCGGAAGGGCCCCGGCCCTACGTCGTGACCCTGGAGCGGCAGGCCCGCCGCCTGGCCATGATCGACTTCCCGACGCCGGTCGAGCCGGTGGCCCGATTGAAGGTCCCGCGCTCCTTCGACGGGCGCAATCCGCAGTCGCGGCGCGATCTCGCGGCCGCACTGCGCCGTCGCGTCCAGGAACTCCCGCCCCACACGGCCGCGCGATCGCGTGGTGCCGGCGCGCAGCCCAGCGAGTGGGAGGAGGAGGTCCGCGACCTGCGCACCCAGCTGCGCGCGCATCCCTGCCACGAGTGCCCCGATCGTGAGGACCACGCCCGCTGGGCCGAGCGCTGGTTCAAGCTCGAGCGCGACGCCGCCACCCTCGCGCGGCGCGTCGAACAGCGCACCAACACCGTCGCCCGCCTCTTCGACCGGGTCTGCGACGTGCTCACGACCCTGGGCTACCTCGACGGCGACGAGGTCACCGACCGCGGCATGCGCCTGCGGCGCATCTACTCCGAACTCGACCTGCTCGCCGCGGAATCCCTGCGGGCCGGCCTGTGGGACGAGCTCACGCCCTCCGGCCTGGCGGCCGCCCTCTCGACCCTGGTCTTCGAGGCGCGGCGTCCCGACGACGCCTCCGCACCCCGCCTGCCGGGCGGAGCCACGCAGGACGCCATCGCCGCGATGGTGCGCCTGTGGGGCCAGCTCGACGCGGTCGAGAAGGACAACCGGCTCGACTTCCTGCGCCCGCCCGACCTCGGCTTCGCCCAGATCGCCTACCGCTGGTGCGAGGGCGACGATCTCGACGAGGTGCTCGGCACCACCGAGCTGGCGGCCGGCGACTTCGTGCGCTGGATGAAGCAGTTGCTCGACCTCGCCGGCCAGATCGCCGACGCGGCGTCCGGCACGCCCCTGCGGGCGACGGCCCAGGAGGTCGTGCGACGGATGCGCCGCGGCGTGGTGGCCTACTCGGCGTTGGAGGACTGAGCCGGCTGATCCAGCTGGACCGTGAGGTCGGTCAGGCCGGTCAGGGCAGCACGGGTCGCCGGGTCGAGGCGGGCCACCCACTCCTGCTCGATCCGGTGCTCGGTGGCGCGGATCGTCGAGGCGATCGCGTGTCCGCGCGGGGAGAGTGCGGCCACGACCCGGCGCTTGTCGGCCGGGTCGATGCGCCGCACGACCAGCGCCCGTTCGACGAGGCGGTCCATGTGGCGGGTGAGCGTGGCGGCCGGCAGCACCGCGGCGGCGGCCAGCTCCGACATGCCGATGCCGGGGCGGGCGAGCAGCACCGAGACGATCTGCCAGTGCTCGGGGGACAGTCCGTGCTCGTGGAGGGACGGGATCAGCCGCTGGCCGAGCTCATGGGCGCCTCGACGCAGCTGGAGGGCGAGGCTGCCGCCCTCCGGTGGGCGCAGGTGCGAGTCGCTGGACGCAGGAGCGGTGAGCTGCTCGGTCATCGCGCACTCCGCTGACGCCGCGTCGGCGTGGGCGTCGACTTCGTCTCATCGTGCATCGGGAGCTCCCGTCCGGTCGCTGCCAAGACTAGGGTGTCGGGCAACAGCGGTCACCGTGGCCCGCCGTCCCGTGCTTGCGAGCATCGCCGACGAGGGAGTGCCCATGGTCCGTCCGCTCCCGATCGCGTTCGTGGTGCCCCTGCAGGGGCCGACCGGCATCTACGGTGCCTCCTGTCTGGCGTGCGGTGAGTTGGCCGTCGAACAGCTCAACGCCGCCGACGGCGTCCTGGGTCGTCCGGTCGAGCTGGTCGTCGTCGATGCCGGGCGCGGCCCCGCCGAGGTCGCCGAGGACGTCGGGGCGCTCGTCGACGCCGGCCGCGTCGAGGCGGTGGCCGGCTGGCACATCTCCGCGGTGCGCCAGGCGATCACCCGCCGGATCGGCGGGCGCGTGATCTACGCCTACGCCGCGATGCACGAGGGCCGCGACGACACCCCGGGCGTCTTCATGCTGGGCGAGCGGCCCCTCAACCAGCTGCTCCCCGCCGTGACCTGGATGCGCGAGCAGCTCGGCGTCGGTCGCTGGGCCATCGTCGGCAACGACTACGTCTTCCCGCGGGTCACGGGCGCGACCACCCGCCTGGCACTGGCCGACACGGCGTCCTCGATCGTCAGCGAGACCTACGTGCCGCTCGGCACCCAGCACTTCGGCGCCGTGCTCTCCGAGCTCGAACGCACCGAGTGCGACGGCGTCGTCATGCTGCTCATGGGGCAGGACGCCGTCCACTTCAACCGTCAGTTCGCCCGGCACGGTCTCGACCATCGTCTCGCGCGGCTCAGCCCCGCGGTCGAGGAGAACACGCTGCTCGGCGGCGGCGCGGGTGCGCATCGCAACCTGTACGCCGCAGCCGCCTACTTCGACAGCCTGAACACGCTGGAGAGCCATGAGCTCGCCCGCAGCTACCACGCCCGCTACGGTCCGTGGGCCCCGGCGCTCAACGCCGTCGGGGAGTCCTGCTACGAGGCGATCTGGTTCCTGGCCCGTGTCGCCGACCTGTGCGGGTCGCTCGAGATCGCCCGGCTGGGGCCCCTCACCGAGGGACATCACTACGACAGCCCCCGCGGGCTGCTCCGACTGGCCGGCAACCTCGTCGACCAGGACGTCTACCTGGCCGCCGCCGACGGCCTGGAGTTCGAGGTGCAGGAGCGCATCGCGACCGCGACCTGAGTGCCGGGTCATGGCGCGGTCACGGCTGCCAGGGCCGCGCTCCACCAGCCGGGATCGACCGCGTCGTGCGCGTCGTCGCAAAGCGAGCGCAGCAGCGTTCCCGGACCGTCGAGATCGAACCGCGCACCCGGCGTCCCGACGTCGTCGGGCAGGCGGACGCCGGCGACGAGCACCGAACCGACGACCCGCCGGTCGCCGAGGGACAGGCGTGCCACCCGACGCTGATCGAGCGCCAGACCGTCGAGGAACAGGGGGCGGCCGGCCCGACGCACCTCCAGGTCGCTGTGCACGCAGCCGCCGACCGGTTCGCCGTGGCGACCGAGAACCAGCGTCTCGCGCAGCGCGAGACGCGCGGTCCCACCGAGCTCGACCCGCGTCGCGCGATGGGTGGTCGACCCGGCAGCGGCCACGAACTGCCGCCCCGCCCACGTGAGGGTGCCGCCGTCCTCGACCTCGACGTCGACCCGCCACAGCGCCGAGCCGCCCCGCATGTCGTAGGCGACGGTGCCGCCCGGCTCGACGATCTCCACCGTCGACCCCGCCCCCACGTGCACCTGGAGGTGCACGGCGTCGTCGGCCAGCAGCAGCGCGCCGTCCGGGACGAGCGAGATGCGGGTGACCGAGGAGCCCGGCAGCGGACAGAGCATCGGCCGCATGACCGGACGGCCGGGCGCACCCGAGGCCTCCAGGTGCACCCGGTCGCGGACCCCGACGCGTTCGACGGCGATCCGGGTGTGGGAACCGTCAGTGAGCGTGCGCATGGGTGTGGACGACGCCGTCGCCGTGCGAGTGCGGGGCCATCGGACCGGGATCGGCCGGCTCCAGCGTTCCGGCGCGGTAGGTCGCCAGGCGCCCGCGCACCCAGTCGACGAGGGCGGCCACCGACCGGGGATCGGTACGGGAGAGGGCGATGACGGGTCGGCCGTCGCGGACCGATCCGGCGTCGCGCACCATCTGCTTGGGATCGACCCCGACATGCGGTGCGAGATCGGTCTTGTTGACGACCAGCAGGTCGGCACGGGTGATGCCGGGCCCTCCCTTGCGCGCGACGTCGCCGCCGCCGGCGACGTCGATGAGGAAGATCTGGGTGTCGACGAGCGCGGGGGAGAAGGTGGCGGTGAGGTTGTCGCCGCCGGACTCGACCAGCACGATGTCGAGGCCGGGGAAGTCGGCCTCGAGCTCCTCGACGGCCATGAGGTTGGCGGTGATGTCGTCGCGGATGGCGGTGTGCGGGCAGGCGCCGGTCTCCACGGCGCGGATCCGCTCGGCGTCCAGCACCCCGGCGGAGCGCAGGAAGCGGGCGTCCTCGTCGGTGTAGATGTCGTTGGTGACCACGCCCAGGGCGAGGTCGCCGGAGAGTTCGCGGCACAGCAACGCGATGAGCGAGCTCTTGCCGGTGCCGACGGGGCCGCACACGCCCAGACGCAGGGATCGGGTGGAGTCAGGCACGGAACAACCTCCGGGTGCTCACGGCGTGGGCCTGCGCCCACGCCTCGATCTGGGGAGAACCGATCCGGGGGATCCGGTCGGGGTCGGTCAGGGTCGCCACGCGCTCGGCCATCGCCTCGATCTCCGGGGCGGCGTCGAGCACCCATGCGGTCGCATCCGCGGGGTCCATGGGGGTGAGCTTGAGGGCCGCGGCCACCACGGTCTGGACGTCGTCGTACCCGACGATGCGGGCGAGGGTGATCGGCCGCAGCGCACCGGCCTGGGCCGCCGCCGCCAGGACGACGGCACGTGGCGCGGCGGGCAGGTCGGCCACCGCCGCGATGGCGGGCTCGTGCGGCCACAGGCGGACCAGGAGCCGCAGCAGCGCACGGCCCTGGTGCCGGGCGACCTCGCGCAGCGCCGGGCTGGGCGTCCGCGCCGTCCAGGCCTCGACCACGCTCGCCAGGTCGTGACCCGCGCGGAGGTGATGGAGCGCCACGACCGCGGTGCCGGCCTCGATGGCCGTGACGGTGGCGAGCCGGAGCTCGAGGTAGACCGGCACGTCGGCGGGCTCCATCCCGTCGGCCAGCGCGGGCTCGAGTCCGGCGGACTGGGTGTGGCCGGCGACCGGCAGCCGGGCGTCGGCCAGCAGCATCGCGACGATCTCGGCCGGGGCGCTGCGAGCGGAGGAGGACGTCATCGCGGCCGGGTCAGAACAGCGAGTAGAGCTGCGCGAGCGGCAGGCTGGTGGCCGGGGCGGGCTCGACGAGTTCGCCGTCGACGGTGATGGCGAAGGTCTCGGGGTCGATGACGATGGTCGGCAGGTAGGAGTTGTTGACCATGTCGGCCTTCGTCAGGTCCCGCGTCGGTCGGACGCCGAGGAGGCGTCGTCGCAGCCCGAGGCGGTCGGCGAGCCCGTCCTCGAGCGCGGACGGCGCCACGAAGGTCACCGCGTGGTCGGCGCCCGAACCCTCGGACGGGTCGATCAGCGTCGGGCGCATGAGCTGCGGCTGCGGGGTCGGGATCGAGGCGTTGGGATCGCCCAGCGCGCCCCACACGAGGGCACCGCCCTTCATGACGACCTGGGGCCGGATGCCGAAGAACCGCGGGTCCCACAGCACGAGGTCGGCGAGCTTGCCGGGTTCGATCGACCCGACCTCGTGGTCGATGCCGTGGGCGATCGCCGGGTTGATCGTGTACTTGGCGACGTACCGCTTGGCCCGGACGTTGTCGGCGGGGCCGCCGAGGTCGCCGTAGCGCGCCTTCATCACGTGCGCGACCTGCCAGGTGCGGCACACGACCTCGCCGATGCGCCCCATCGCCTGGGCGTCGGAGCTGGTGACCGAGAGGGCGCCGAGGTCATGGAGCAGGTCCTCGGCCGCGATGGTGGTCGCCCGGATCCGCGACTCGGCGAAGGCGAGGTCCTCGGGTACGCGGGGGTTGAGGTGGTGGCAGACCATCAGCATGTCGAGGTGCTCGGCCACGGTGTTGACCGTGTGCGGCAGCGTCGGGTTGGTCGAACCGGGGATGACGTGGGGGAGCGAGGCCACCGCCAGGATGTCGGGCGCGTGACCGCCGCCGGCGCCCTCGGCGTGGAAGGCGTGGATGCCGCGACCCCCGATCGCCGCGAGGGTCGACTCCAGGTAGCCCGCCTCGTTGAGGGAGTCCGAGTGCAGCGCGACCTGGAGGCCGTGCTCCTCGGCCGCCGCGAGGGCGGCATCGATCGCGGCCGGCGTCGATCCCCAGTCCTCGTGCACCTTGTAGGCGGCGGCACCCGCGAACGCCTGCTCGGCCAACGCGGGCGCGGAGACGGTGTTGCCCTTGCCCATCAGCAGCACGTTGACCGGCAGGGTGTCCAGCGCGCGGTGCACCGTCTGGAGGTGCCAGGCGCCGGGTGTCACGGTCGTCGCCTTCGACCCCTCCGACGGACCGGTGCCGCCACCTCCGACGGTGGTGATCCCCGTCGAGAGGGCCTCCACGATCTGCGAGCGGGAGAGGAAGTGCACGTGCACGTCGATGGCGCCCGCGGTCAGGATGCGACCCTCGCCGGAGACGACGTCGGTCGAGGGTCCGATGAGCAGCTCCGGGTGGACGCCGTCGGAGATGTCGGGGTTGCCGGCCCGGCCGAGCGCCACGATCCGGCCCTCGCGGATGCCGACGTCGGCACGGACGACGCCCCAGTGGTCGAGGACGATCGCATTGGTGATCACGGTGTCGAGCGCACCCTCGGCGCGCGTCGCCGTCCCCTGGGCCATGGACTCGCGGATGGACTTGCCGCCGCCGAACACGGCCTCGTCGCCACCGACGGTCAGGTCGTCCTCGACCTCGATCCACAGATCGGTGTCGCCCAGGCGCACCTGGTCGCCGGTGGTCGGGCCGAACAGCGCCGCGTAGCGGGCTCGGGAGATGCGCACTCACCGCTCCTTGATCGAGATGCCGGGAACATGGCGGCGACCGCCGAAGGGGACGACGTCGAGCGCGCGGGAGGCGCCGGGCTCGAAGCGCTGCGAGGTGCCGCTCGGGATGTCGAGATGGCACCCGAGGGCGGCGGCGCGGTCGAACTCCAGACTCGGGTTCACGTCGGGCAGATGGATGTGCGACCCGATCTGGATCGGGCGGTCGCCGGTGTTGACGAACACCAGGCGCTGCACGGGCTTGCCGACGTTGAGGTCGATCTCGCCGGGGGCGACGCGCAAGGCGCCGGGCCCGGTCTCGGAGGGGGCGGACATCGAGGTCTCCTCGGTCGGTCAGGCGATCGGCTGGTGGAGGGTGACGAGCTTGCGTCCGTCGGGGAAGGTGGCCTCGACCTGGATGTCGGTGAGCATCTCGGCCACCCCGGGCATCACCTGGTCGCGACGCAGCACCTCGCGGCCGGCCGTCATGAGGTCGGGCACGCTGCGGCCCTCGCGGGCGCGTTCGATCACCCAGGTGCTCAACAGGGCCACGGTCTCGGGGTGGTTGAGCAGCACACCGCGCTCGAGGCGGTCGCGCGCGACCATCCCCGCGACCGCCAGCAGCAGCTTCTCGGTGTCGGCGGGAGTCAGATGCATCCGGCGGCCCCCTCAGACGGCCATGGCGGCGCGGACGGCGTCCAGGGCGTCGGGACCGCCGACGCCGCTGGAGGTGATCCGGCCGGACTCGAGCACGTAGTAGGAGTCGGTGCTGCGCAACGCGAACCCCACGTGCTGCTCGACGAGCAGGACGGAGAGGTCGCCGCGTCCGCTGAGCGCGGCGATGACGCTCTCGATCTCGGCCACGACGTTGGGCTGGATGCCCTCGGTGGGCTCGTCGAGGATCAGCAGCTTCGGCTCGGTCAGCAGCGTGCGGGCGATCGCCAGCTGCTGGCGCTGGCCGCCCGAGAGCAGCCCCGCCCGGCGTCCCAGCAGCTCGCGCAGCGCGGGGAAGGTGTCGAGCACCCCGTCGATGCGCGAGCGGTCGGTGGTGACGAGCTGGAGGTTCTCCAGGGTCGTCATCTGCGGGAAGCTCAGCTGCCCCTGGGGCACGTACCCGAGCCCGCGGCGCACACGGGCGTGCGGGCGCAGCTTGGTGACGTCCTCGCCGTCGAGCAGGACGGCGCCGCTGCGCACGGGCAGGAGCCCCACCGCGACCCGCAGCAGGGTGGTCTTGCCGGCGCCGTTGTGGCCCATCAGCGCCACCCCCTCGCCGGCAGGCACGGTGAGGTCGACGTTGTTGATCACCATGCTGCGCCCGTAGCCGGCGGTGACGTCGACGAACTGGAGCTTGGGTTCACTCATGGGTCGCCCCTTCGGTGCTGCGGCCCAGGTAGACCTCCTGGACCTGCGGGTTGGCCTGGATCTCGGCGACGGTGCCCTCGGCGAGCACCTTCCCGGCGTGCAGCACCGTCACGACGTCGGCGTACTTCCGCACGAACTCCATGTCGTGCTCGATGACGACGATGGTGCGATCGGGTGCGATCCGCCGCAGCAGCTCGCCAGTCTCCTCGCGCTCCTCGTGGCTCATGCCGGCCACCGTCTCGTCGAGGAACATCACCTTGGCGTCCTGCACGAGCAGCATGCCGATCTCCAACCACTGCTTCTGACCGTGGGCGAGGATGCCCGCCGGCCGATCGCGCAGATCGGCGAGACCGACGGTCTCCATCGCCTCCTGCACGTAGGCGGGGATGCCCTTGCGGGCCCTGACCATGCCCCAGGCGCGGCGGTGGACGCCGCCGGCGATGTCGAGGTTCTGGAGAACGGTCAGCTCCTCGAAGACCGTGGCGGTCTGGAAGGTGCGCCCGACGCCCGCCCGGGAGATCTGGTGGGACTTCAAGGACAGCAGATCCTTGTTGCCGTAGCGGGCGTACCCGGTGCCCTGGACGAGGCCGGTCAGGGCGTCGACCAGGGTCGTCTTCCCGGCTCCGTTGGGGCCGATGAGGAAGTGGATGCGCCCCTGGAGGAAGGTGACGTCGACCTCGGAGTTGGCCTTGAAGCCGTCGAAGTCGACGGTCAGCCCCTGCACCTCGACGTAGTCCTGGCCGCTCATGCCGCGCTCCTTCGGGACGTGACGAGACGGGCCGCGCGCCGGGGGAGCGAGGTGAGTCCCTCGGGGAGCAGCAGCGTGACGACGATGAACATGAGCGCGAGCACGTAGATCCAGCCGTTCTCGTAGCGCTCGGAGAGCGTCGATCGGCCGTACCCGAGCAGCAGGGCACCCAGAGCGGGACCGAACAGCGATGCCCGGCCTCCGAGCGCCACGCCCGCGATCAGGAGGATGGACGCCGCGGCGCCGATCTCCTTGGGCGAGATGATGCCGGCGATCGGCACGAACAGCGCGCCGGCGATGCTCGCCATCACGGCCGCGATCACGTAGGCGACGAGCTTGATGTTGGCGGGGTCGTAGCCCAGGAACCGCACGCGCTCCTCGGCGTCCCGGGTGGCCACCAGCAGTTCGCCGAACCGGCTGCGGTAGAGCTGCCAGACCAGCAGCAGGCAGCCGATGAGCACACCCGCCGCGATGGTGTAGATCATGCGGCGGTTGACCGGGTCGGCGAGGTCGTAGCCGAAGAACGACTTGAAGTCGCTGAGCCCGGTGTCGCCGCCAGTGAGCTTGATGGTGCCGCCGATGAGGTAGGCCAGGGCGACCGCCAGGGCCTGGGAGAGGATCGCGAAGTAGGCGCCCTTGACCCGGCGCTTGAAGATCGCAGCGCCGAGCACGCCGGCCACCAGCAGGGGCGCGACCACGATCGCGATCAGCGTGAACGCACCGCTGCGGAACGGCTCCCAGAAGCCGGGCAGGGGAGCGAGCGGGTCGTAGAGGATCATGAACACCGGGACGCCGTCCGGGCCCGCGGACTCCAGGGTCAGGTGCATCGCCATCGCGTAGGCGCCCAGGGCGAAGTAGACGCCCTGGCCCATCAGCAGCATGCCGCCGCGCCCCCAGGCCAGACCGATGCCGACGGCCACGATCGCCCAGCAGCAGTACTTGCCGAGGTTGTTGAGCCGGAAGTCGTCGAGGACGCCGGGGGCGACCACGAGCAGCAACAGCGCGAGGACGCCGATCCCGACCAGCGATCCCCAGGGCTGCGCGGGTCCGAGGCGGCGACGCACGAGAGCGGGGAGCGAGGACGTCGTCCCGGTGCGGTCGGCGTGGGCGGCGCTCATGCCAGACCCCGCGTCCGCACGGTGAACAGGCCTTGCGGCTTGACCTGGAGGAAGACGACGACCAGCACGAAGGTCATCACCGAGGCCAGGCTGCCGGTGGTCCAGTCGGCGAAGTAGGCGGTGACGACGCCGACCGCCCAGGCGGCGATGACCGTACCGCGCAGCTGGCCGAGTCCGCCGGCGACGACCACGAGGAAGGCCAGGATGATGTAGCGGGTGCCGAGTTGGCTGTTGGTGCCGCCGATGAGGGAGGCGGCGACGCCGCCGAGGCCGGCGAGTCCGGAGCCGATGAAGAAGGTCAGCCGGTCGACCGAGCGGGTGGCGATGCCGAGGGTCTCGGCCAGCGCGCGGTTCTGCACCGTGGCGCGGATGCGGCGTCCGAAGGTGGTGTAGCGCAGCAGGGCGCCGAGGCCGGCCAGGCAGATGCCGGCCAGCACGATGGTGAAGATCTGGCGCAACGGCCAGGCGTAGCCCAGCACGTCGAGCTGGCCGTCGAGCAGGCCGGGCTTCTCGACCGGGACGCCGCTCGGGTAGAGCTGGAGGAAGACCTGCTGGAGACCGAGGCTCACCCCGACCGTGGCGAGCAGGGTGTCGAGCGGTCGGTCGTACATCCACTGGATGATCGTGACCTCGAGCAGCAGGCCGAGCAGCCCGGCGAAGACGAAGGCGACCGGCAGGGCGAGGAGGATCGAGAGGTCGGTGTTCGTCACGACCTGCTGGGTCCAGTAAGCGCAGACGGCGCCGGCGAGCAGGAACTCACCGTGCGCCATGTTGATGACGCCCATCTGTCCGAAGGTCAGCGCGAGGCCGAGGGCGGCGATGAGCAGCAGCGCGCCGTCGGCCGTGCCGTTGAGGAGTGGTGCGATGAGGGATTCCATGCCTGCCTTCCGACGGGGCGGTGGAGCGGAGGTGCGGGCGGCCGGGAGGCCCCGCGTCGCTGGACGCGGGACCTCCCGGTGCGGGGGCCGGTTGCGGTGCGCGGGTCAGCCGGCGGCGGCGACGAGCGCCTTGCGGGTCTCCTCGGGGAACCAGGAGTAGCCCTCGAGGAACGGGTCGGGCTCGATCGGGGCGTCGGAGGACCAGACGATGTCGAACTGGTTGTCGCTGTTGATCTGGCCGATGAGACCCGTCTTGCTGATGTGGTGGTTCTCGCCGTCGATGACGACGGTGCCCTCGGGAGCGTCGAACGAGACGCCGTCCGCGGCGGCGTTGATGTCGTCGACGTCGAAGGACTGCGCCTTCTCGACCATCGCCTTGTAGAGGTACATCGAGGTGTAGGCGGCCTCCATCGGGTCGGAGGTGACGTCGCTGGGGCCGTCGTAGGCGACCCAGTCCTGGATGAACTTCTCGTTCGCCGGGCTCTGCACCGACTCGAAGTAGTTCCAGGCGGCGTACTGGCCGGTGACGTCGGCACCCATGTTGGGCGCCTCCTCCTCGGCGATGGAGACCGAGATGATCGGCGTGGTCTCGGCGGTCAGGCCCGCGTCGGTGTAGGCCTTGATGAAGCCGACGTTGGAGGAGCCGTTGATGGTGTTGAAGATGAAGTCCGGCTTCGCGTCGACGATCTTGGCGACCTGCGTCGTCCAGTCGTCCTTGTCGAGCGGCACGTACTCCTCGCCGACGATCTCGATGCCGAGCTCCGCGGCGTAGAGCTTGATGATCGCGTTGGCGGTGCGCGGGAAGACGTAGTCCGACCCGGCGAGGAAGAGCGTCTTGACGCCCTGGGACTTCAAGAACTCCATCGCGGGCAGGATCTGCTGGTTCGTGGTCGCGCCGGTGTAGTAGATGTTCTTCGACGCCTCCAGGCCCTCGTACTGGACGGGGTAGAAGAGCAGGCTGTTGTACTTCTCGACGACCGGCTTCATGGCCTTGCGGGAGGACGACGTCCAGCCGCCGAAGACGGCCGCGACGCAGTCGGAGGTGATGAGCTTCTCGGTCTTCTCCGCGAAGGTCGGCCAGTCGGTGGCGCCGTCCTCCTGCACGAGCTCGATCTGCTTGCCCATGATGCCGCCGGCGGCGTTGATCTCGTCGGCGGCCATGTGCAGCACCGCCGACACGGTCTTCTCCGAGATGGCCATGGCGCCGGTCAGCGAGTTGATGAGTCCGAGCTTGACGGTGTCGCCCGAGGTGTCGACGCAGCTCTCGGCGGCGCTCGCCGTGCTGTCGGAGTCACCGGACTTGGAGCCGCCGCAGGCGGCGAGGCTCAGCGTGGCGGCGAGCGCGAGGGCGGTTCCCGCGGCGAGGCGGGATCGGGTTCGGAGCACTGGGACAACCTCTCGGTTCGGTGGCCTGCGGGCGTGGGTCGCAGGCTCGGCCTTGAGGGACGCTCCGTCGCGTCCCCGGTGCCGAGGAACCTAGGAAGTGCCGATTTCCATTTACTACCAAATGGAATTAAATCGGTGTTACGACGCGATCCCCGCGATCGCCGCCGGGACGGCGTCCTCCCCGCCGACGACCTCGAACTGCACGCCGACGGTGCGATCGTCGTCGAGAACGGCGGCGACGACCGCCGCCACGTCGTCGCGGGTGATGTCGGCGCGCTCCACCCGCTCGGCGGCCCGGACCCGGCCGGTGCCGGGATCGTCGGTCAGCCGCCCGGGGCGGACGATGGTCCAGGCCAAGTCAGAGGCGCGCAGCGCGGCGTCGGCGTCCCGCTTCGCCTCGACGTAGGCCCGCCACACCTCGTCGGTGTCGTCGGGGAGCGGGGCGTCGACGTTGATCGCCGAGATCTGCACGAAGCGGCCGATGCCGGCCTGCGCCGCCGCCTCCTGCGACCGCACCGAGGCGCCGAGGTCGACGGTGCGCTTGCGCTCGATGTTGCCGTCGGGACCGCCCCCCGCGGCGAAGACGACGGCGTCGCAGCCCTCGAACGCCCGCGCGTAGGCGTCGACGTCGTCCTGCTCGAGATCGAGCAGGCGGACCTCTGCGCCGACCGCGCTCAGCTCCTCGGCGTAGGCGGGATTGCGCACCAATGCCACCGGGACGTGCCCGGCCTGGACGAGGAGGGGGTGCAGACGACGGGCCACCTGACCGTGGCCCCCGACGATCGCGATACGTGCCATGCCCTCGACGCTACGGGCGGACGGCGTCGATGCGTCACCCCTTCGCCAGGGACGCCAGCACCTCGGTGAGTCGATCGACCGGCGAGGCCAGGTTGAGGCGCTCGGCGAGCTCGCCCACCCGGTCGGGTGCCACCGGAGCGGCCGGGAGCAGGCCGACATCGCGGGGCACGGCGAGGTCGCGGCGCACCGCGACGACCTGCGGGGCGACCGCGAGGTAGTCGAGGGAGGCCTTGATCTTGCCGCGCGGACCCGGTGCGAGATCGGAGGCGGGATCATGGGCGGCCTCGATGAGGGTGGGGATGTCGCCGAAGCGCTGCAGCAGGGTGGCCGCGGTCTTCTCGCCGACCCCCGGGACGCCCGGGAGGCCGTCGGAGGTGTCGCCGCGCAAGGTGGCGAAGTCGGCGTACTGGGCGGCGCCGACTCCGTACTTCTCGCGCACCCAGGCATCGTCGACCCGTTCGTGGCGTCCCACGCCGCGGGCCGTGTAGAGCACCCGGACGCCCAGCTCGTCGTCGACCAGCTGGAAGAGGTCGCGGTCGCCGGTGACGATGTCGACCGGCATGGCGGCGTCGGTGGCCAGGGTGCCGATGACGTCGTCCGCCTCGGCCTCGGGTGCGCCCACGATCGCGATGCCGACGGCGTCTAGCACCTCGCGGATCAGGGGCACCTGGACGCCGAGCGGGTCGGGCACCTCCTCGACGTCGGCCGCGCCGGCGACCTCCTCGATCACCCGGTGGGCCTTGTAGCTCGGCACGAGGTCGACGCGCCACTGCGGACGCCAGTCGTCGTCCCAGCAGCAGACGAGATGGGTCGGGCGGTAGTCGGCGGCGAGCCGGGCGATGAAGTCCAGCAGGCCGCGCACGGCGTTGACCGGGGTCCCGTCGGGAGCCTCGATGCTGGGCACGCCGAAGAACGCACGGAAGTACAGCGAGGCGGTGTCGAGGAGCATCAGGCGCTGGTCACGGCCGGTCATGGGCCGCAGTCAACCAGACCGACCCGACGCCGCCGTCCGCGGAACCGGACGCCTCCCGGGCGCGCCGCCCGCTAGCCTGACGAGCGTGAGCGACGTGGAGAGCACCGATCGACGGATCCTGGAGCTGCTGGCCGCCGACGGTCGCATGTCCTACACCGATCTGGGCAAGGCCACCGGGCTCTCGACCTCGGCGGTGCACCAGCGGGTGAAGCGGTTGGAGCAGCGCGGACTGATCCTCGGCTACGGCGCGACGATCAACCACGCGGAGATCGGGCTGCCGCTGACCGCCTTCATCGCGATCCGGCCCATCGATCCCTCCCAGCCCGACGACTGCCCCGAGCGGCTCGAGCACATCACCGAGATCGAGTCGTGCTGGTCGGTCGCAGGCGACGAGTCCTACCTGCTGAAGGTGCGCTCGACGACGCCGCAGGACCTCGAGCGCCTGCTCGCACGCATCCGCGCCGCGGCGAACGTCTCGACCCGCACCATCATCGTGCTCTCCACCTACTACGAGAACCGGGCCGTCACCGGACCCTGAGCGAGCCGTCCCGGTCACTGAGGTGCGAGCGAAGCGAGCCCACCCCGGTCACTGAGGTGCGAGCGGAGCGAGCCTCGAAGTGACTGCACCCGAGGGGCAGCCGGTAGCGGTCGGCGTCCGAGTGCGGGGGTTTCGAGGCCCTCGCCCAGGGGCTCGGGCACCTCAACCACCGACGGCTCGGGCACCTCAACCACCGGACTGGATCAGTACGCCTGGAGGGCCGCCGTGCGACGCGAGGCCTCGGCCGCGGCTGCGGCGTCGAGGTTGAGGTCGAGGCGGCCCGGCAGGGCACCGTGCTCGTCGGCCCACCACGCGCGTCCCGCCTCGGGGAGGGTGTGGATCGGGTCGTAGTAGGCGTAGGTGCGCGAGAGCGCGTCGGCGTCGCCGGACTCGATCGAGGTGCGGTAGTTCTTGGTCCAGTAGGAGATGCCGCGCTCGTGGTCGTAGTCGGCGAGCTGCTGCACCCAGCGCTTGCCGACGAACGGGACGTCGCAGACGATGCGCGGCGTCGCGAAGCCCGGCAGGTAGCCCATGATGTGGTGCTGGAGCCGCTGGGCGTCGGCGACGGAGATCCGCCAGTGCTCGGCGAAGGGGATCATGTCGCAGAGGTAGAAGTAGTACGGCATGATCCGGGCCTCGTCGAGGAGCCGGAAGCACAGGTCGAGCAGCGCGTGCGGGTCGGCGTTGACGCCGTTGAGCAGCACACCCTGGTTGCGGACGTCGCGCACGCCGGCGTCGAGCAGGCCGCCGGCCGCCTTCGCCACCAGCGGCGTCACCGACTGGGCGTGGTTGGCGTGGGTGTGCACCGCCAGGGAGACCCCGCGCGAGCGGGCGAGCTGGGCGACGCGGCCCACGCCGTCGACGACCTCGCCCTGCAGCCAGTGCTGCGGCAGCCCGATGAGCGCCTTGGTGGCCAGGCGGATGTCCCGGATGTTCTCGATCGCCAGCAGCTCGGTGAGGAACGCCTCCAGCCGCGGCCACGGCATGTTGGCGACGTCGCCGCCGGAGACCACGACGTCGCGCACCTGCGGTGAACGGCGCAGGTAGTCGAGCATGTCGGCGAGTCGGTCGTTCGGCTTGGCGACGAACTTCAGCTTCTCGATCGTCGGCGTCGAGGTGCCGACGAGGTCCATGCGGGTGCAGTGCCCGCAGTACTGGGGACACGTCGGCAGGAGCTCCGCGAGCACCTTGGTGGGGTAGCGGTGGGTGAGGCCCTCGGTCGCCCACATCTCGTGCTCGTGCAGCGAGTCGCGCGCGGCGAACGGGTGCGAGGCCCAGTCGGTGCGCCGGTCGGAGAGCACCGGGAGCATGTAGACGCGGATCGGGTCGGCGTAGAAGGCGTCGGTCCAGGCACCCGCTGCACCGGGGACGACGTAGGGGACCATCGTGTTGAGCATCTGCGGCGGCACGAGCATCGACATCGTCGCCCGCTCGTTCTGGTCGCGCTCGAGATCGGCGAAGAACCGGTCGTCGACCTGGTCGCCGAGGACCTCGCGGAGCTGACGCACGTTCTTCACGCAGTGCGAGCGCTGCCACTGGGCCGACTCCCACTCGGCGGCGGTGACATCGCGCCAGCCGGGGAAGCGGGTCCAGTCGGGCTCGACGAGCTCGTGGCGACGGTACGGGTAGGGCTGACCGGTCGCGTCTTCGACCAGGCGGGCGATGGACGTCTCGATGCTCATGGCAGGACCATAGCCGAAGAACTTACGGAATATTGACTCTTGCGCGGGAAATCCTTGCGTTCAGATCGGAATGGAGGCCAGGGCCTCGCGGACGGCGGGGTGGTCGGCGCCGCAGCCGTACCGCTGTTCCAGGACGCCGAGCACGACCTCGCGGGTCGGCGGGAGTCCGGCGCCCGTCAGGTCGCTGGCCATCAGTCGCAGGTGCGGCGCGTGACCGTCCTCGTGCGGCGGGCGGTAGTGGTGCACCGGCAGCAGGACGCCGCCGTTGCGCTCGTAGAAGCCGATGCGGCGTCGGTCGAGGTCGGCCTCGGCCGCGGCGATGCCCGGCTCGTCGGGATCCTCGACGTCCCACGCGAGCACGCTGCGACCCTCGCTGCGCAGGAGGTCGCACAGCCAGGTGAACATCCGCGAACCGACGCCGTCGCCGCGCGTGCCGGCGGCGAAGTACCGCAGGAAGGTCCACCCCGAGCCGAGGCCGGCGTCCCCGAAGTCCCGCACCAGAGCGAGCCCGAGGAGGGGAGCGTCGTGCGCGCCGGAGACGAAGCCGAGCATCCGGTCGACCAGCAGATCGTCGAAGGGTGCCGAGAGCGCCTCGGGGAAGCTCGCGGCGTAGATCTCCCGCATCCGCGCCTCCTGGGTCGCGGTGAGCGCCGCGTAGGGCACGTACCGATCGCTCACGCGCTCCACACCTCCTCGCCCCCGATCCACGTCGAGCGGACGCCGATCGCGCCGATGGCCTCGGGGTCGACGGTCGCCGGGTCGGCGTCGAGGACGACCAGATCGGCCAGCTTGCCGGGCGCCAGGCTGCCACGGTCGGCCTCCTGGTGGGAGGCGTGGGCGGACCCGAAGGTGTAGGCCACGAGCGCCTCCAGGCCGGTCATCGCCTCCGCCGGCCCGAGCGGTTCCCCGGACGCCGTCCGCCGGTTCACCAGGTCGTGGATGCCCAGCAGCGGAGCCCCGTCGACGACCGGTCGGTCGGAGCTGCCGGGGACGACGATGCCGGCGTCGAGCAGCGAGCGGCCCCGGTAGGCCCATGCCGAGCGGTGCGGACCGAGCGCGCGCACCATCCCGTCGCCGATCTCGCTGACGAACCGACCCTGGGGCACCGGCGTGACGCCGAGGGCGGCGCAGCGCGCCACCTGGTCGGGGCGGGCGACGCCGAAGTGCTCGATGCGGTGCCGTGGGTCACGTCGGGGCCAGCGCCGTTGGGCCTCCTCGTAGGCGTCGAGCACGAGGTCGATCGCGGCGTCCCCGATGGCGTGGGTGGCGACCTGCCAACCAGCGCGGTGCGCGTCGAGGATCCGCTGCCGCAGCGCGTCGGCGTCGTCCTGGAGGTAGCCGCGCACACCGGGGGTGTCGGCGAAGTCCTCGGTCATCGCGCAGGTGTGCCCGATGAGCGATCCGTCGGAGAAGATCTTGACCGCGCCGATGCGCAGCCGGTCGTCGCCCCACCCGGTGCGCAGGCCCAGGTCGAGACCGAGCGGCAGGTCGTCGTCGGGATGCGCCGGGACGGCGTGCAGCGCGTCGGCGGCCACCATCAGCTCGGCCCGCACGCGCAGCGCCCCGCGGGCGCGCGCCTCCTGGTAGGCGACGAGCTCGACCGGGCTCTTGCCGATCCACCCGCCACCGATGCCCGCCTCCACCATCGAGGTGATGCCCTGGGAGCGGTAGACGGCGTCGGCACGGCCGATCGCGTCGGCCAGCTCGGTGACCGGATAGGGGAGCACGAGGGGGGAGAGCAGCTGCTGCGCCTGCTCCTGCAGCAGCCCGGTGGGTCGGCCGGCGTCGTCGACCACGACCAGGCCGCCGGGCACCTCGCGGGCCGCGTCGGCCAGGCCGAGCTCCGCCAGCACCCGGCTGCTGACCACGCACATGTGCCCGGAGGTGTGCTTGAGCCAGATCCGGCGCCCGGGGGCGATCCGGTCGAGCTCGTCGCGGCTCGGATGGCCACCGGTCTTGTTCTCGTCGTATCCGGCGCCGACGATCCAGGCGTCGGGTTCGTCGGCGGTCTCCCTCGCACGGCGCGCCACCGCCTCGTACAGCTCGGCGAGGCTGCCGGCCCGCAGGTCGACCTCGCCGAGGGTCAGCCCGAACCACGCCATGTGGTTGTGGGCGTCGTGGAAGCCCGGCACCACCACCGATCCACCGAGGTCGACGGTCCGATGCGCGGCGACGTCGTCGTCGACGGCGACGATGCGGTCGCGCCAGATCGCCAGGGACGACGCCGTCCCGGCGCGGCCGGGGCCTTCGAGCGTGCGGAAGGTGGCGCCGGTGAGCAGCAGGTCGGCCTTCACGCCCGGCCGCCCAGCACCTCGGCGCGCACGGTCGCCTTCTCCACGCGCTGGGACGCCGTGAGCGGCAGGTCGTCGCGGAACTGCCAGCGGCTCGGCACCTTGAACGGCGCCAGCCGGTCGGCGCACCACGCCCGCAGGTCGGCCTCGTCGGCCTCGGGTGCCACGACGACCGCCATCACCTCCTCGCCGCGCAGCTCGTCGGGAACGCCGATGACGGCGGCGAGCCGGACCGCGGGATGGGCGAGGAGCACCTCCTCGACCTCCTGCGCGGCGATGTTCTCCCCGGAGCGGCGGATCATGTCCTTGAGGCGGCCGACGAGGTAGACCCGGCCGTGGTCGTCGATGCGCGCGAGGTCGCCGGTGGGGAACCACCCGTCGGTGTCGAAGGGGGAGGGCAGGCCGAGGTAGCCCTCCATCATCCCGGGGCCGCGCAGCCACAGCTGCCCGGCGTCGTCGAGCCGGATGCGGCGGTGGGCGGCCGGGCGGCCCAGGCAGCCCGAACCGACGAGCTCGTCGTGCTCCTCCTCGCCGACGCGGATGTCGGCGCCGGTCTCGGTCATCCCGAACGCCTCGAACCACGGCACACCCCAGCGCCGCTCCAGATCGGCGTGGAGCGCCGGCGGGATCGCCGAGCACTGGATCGCCCGGACCCGGTGGTCGAGGTCGCGCTCGGAGGGCGGCATCGCGTACAGCAGGGCCGGCATCGAGGCCAGGCAGTAGAAGTACGTGACCTCGTGGCGGCGCACGGCGTCCCAGAAGGTCGAGGGGTGGAACCCGTCGAGGACGACGACGCGGGCGCCGGCGAGCAGCGCCGTGACCAGGTTCCACTGCGGGTCGATGTAGTGGAAGGGCTGCGCGGTCAGCAGGACGTCGTCGGGGCGGATGCGCGGGAACTCCTCGACCAGCGAGCCGGCCAACGTCGTCCAGTAGGTGTGGGTGAGCACGCAGCCCTTGGGGCGCCCGGTCGTGCCGGAGGTGTACTGGAGGTTGACCACCGCATCGGGCCCGACCGCGACGGCCGGGTGCTCGAGGTGGCGGTGCTCGGCGAGGTCGGCGGGCGTGATGACCTCGACGGCCGCCAGCACCTCGGCGTGCTCGGGCCATGCCACCGCGAGGCGGCAGCCGGCGTCCTCGAGCACGTGCCCGGCGTCGGTCGCGCGATAGCGGACGTTGAGCGGCACCATGGCCGCGCCGAGCCGCATGAGCGCGAACCAGACGAGCGGGAACTCGACGTGGTTGCCGAGCATCACCCCGACCCGGTCGCCGGGGCCGACACCGCGGGCGGCCAGCGCCGAGGCGAGGCGCCGGGTCTCGGCCTCGATCTCGCCGAAGGTCAGGTGGGTGGTGCCCTCGGCACCCCGGTCGAAGGTCCAGGCGGTCTGCTCGGTCCAGAGGCGGGCGGCGCGGTCGAGCAGGCCGACGAGCGTGGGCTCAGGCACGGGTGAACGCCTCCAGTGCGGCCGCGCCCTCACCGGACAGCGAGGTGAGGACGGCGTGGTCGACCTCGCGTCCCATGGCCTCCTCGACGCTGGCGTCGAGGCCCTGGTCGAGCACCTGCTTGGCGAGGGAGACCGCGAGCGGGGGGCGTGCGGCGATCGTGCGGGCGAGTTCGTGGGCGAGTTCCTCGTGCCCCTCGGCGGGCGCCACCCGGGCGATCATCCCGAGCGCGTGGGCCTGCTCGGCGCCGACGTACTCGCCGAGCAGCAGGAGCTCCTTGGCCTTCGCCCAGCCGACGAGGGCGGGCAGGAAGCGGCTGATGCCGCCGGTGACCGAGAGCCCGACACTGACCTCGGGGAAGCCGAAGGTGG
The DNA here is from genome assembly GCF_039536805.1 of Nocardioides fonticola. Taxonomy (NCBI): domain Bacteria; kingdom Bacillati; phylum Actinomycetota; class Actinomycetes; order Propionibacteriales; family Nocardioidaceae; genus Nocardioides; species Nocardioides fonticola. The sequence continues at coordinate 182,740 of NZ_BAAAZH010000028.1, forward strand.
CGCCGGGGTCGGCCACGACGACGTCGCAGGCGAGCGCGAACTCGCAGCCGGCGCCGAGGGCGTAGCCGTGGACGGCCGCGATCACCGGTGCGGGGGAGCGGCGGATCAGCCGGGTCACCTCCTGGATCTCCTCCAGGCGGGCGCGGGTCTCCAGCACCGTCTCGACGGCCGGCGGCTCCTTGAGGTCGTGCCCGGCGCAGAAGGCCCGGCCGCGGCCGGCGAGGACGACGGCACGGGCGCCGTCGTCGAGGGAACGCTGCAGGGCCGTGACGAGACCGCGGGTCAGCTCGGTGTCGACGGCGTTGAGGCGGTGGGGGCGCGCGAGGTGGATGCTCGCGACGGTCCCGTCGTAGGCGTAGTCGACGCTCACGGGTGCTCCTCGGCTACTCTGATGGGTGTCGATCGATCGATCGATAGACGACGGTAGCAGGAGGACGACGGTGCCGGTGCCCCCGACAGCCAGCACGGCCCCCGCCGAGGAGCGCGTGCGCGAGGCCGCGCTCGACCTCTTCGCCGCACGGGGTTACCACGGCACGGGCATCCGCCAGCTCGCCGAGCACGCCGGGCTGAGCTCCGCCTCGCTCTACCACTACATGGGCACCAAGGAGGACCTCCTCGTCGCCATCATGCGCACCTGCCTCGAGCGGCTCATCGCCGACGCCGAGGCGGTGGTGACCGCGAGAGCCGATCCCGAGGAGCGGCTGGCCGAGCTCATCCGGATGCACGTGCGCGCCCACGCCGAGCGTCCCCGCGAGACCCGCGTCGTCGATGGCGAGGTCGAGGTGCTGGGTGCGGCCGCCCGAGCCGAGGTCATCACGCTGCGCGACCGCTACGAGAGCATCTGGCAGTCGGTGGTCGAGGATGTGCTCACCGCGATCGGGGCGCCGGCGGGGGAGGACGCCCGGCTCGCCCGGCGGGCCCTGCTCGAGATGTGCTCCGGCGTCGCCCGGTGGTATCGACCGGACGGCCGCTCCCCCCTCGAGGACGTCGCCGACCGGTACGCCGTCCTCGGTCTGCGCCTGGTGGGCGTGCCCCATCCGTCCCATCCGTCCCACTGATCGGCACGGCGCGGGCGACACGCCGACGCGCCGTGAAATCGCCTGAGAATCTCCGATGAACAGCAGGGGCCCTCTGACCTGCGATTTCTTGCGTTTCCGCAGGTCAGAGCGGAGTTGACACCCTCCTGGGTGAGCGGACAAGGTGTGCCGTCCGCCCATGCAGATCGTGGCCGGCGAACCGACGTCCGAGTGGCCGTGTCGGAGGGTGTGGTGCCAGGCACCTGTCCGACACTGTTCGCGGAGGTCGGTTCGCACCGCGAGGGCGGCCGCGGAAGGACCCCGGTCCCCCTAGACAACAGGCCGACCCCGGCAGCCGGTCGGATCGAGGCCTGGACCGAAGGGTTTCGGGGTCCTTCCGACGCTCTGCCTCCGCCCGGCACGTCGCGGTCGATCCTCGGCCGCCGACCCCCTCCCGGTAGGTTGAGGGCGTGGTGCGACGGGCCGCCTGGGCATGCAGCGCCGGCCTGGCCCTCTCGACGGCCTACGAGCCGATCGCGCTGCCCTGGGTGCTGCCGGTCGCGGTGGCGGCGTTCCTGGTGTGCCTGGACGGCGTCCCGGTGCGTCGGGCCTGGATCCCCGGGCTCGCCTTCGGCGTCGGCTTCTACTTCACCCACATCTACTGGATGAAGCAGTCGCTCGGGATCGCGCCGTGGGTGGCGCTGGCCGGCGTGGAGGCGCTGTTCTACGCGCTGTTCGCCACGGCGGCGGCGGCCTTCCTCGGACGCCGCCTGTGGCCGCTGTGGGTCGCTGCCTCCTGGGTGACGATGGAGGTCTGGCGCAGCCAGTGGCCTTTCAGCGGCATGCCGTGGGGACGCCTGTCCTTCGCGGTGGTCGACACCCCGGCGCAATGGGCGCTGCCGTACGTGGGGATGGTCGGGGTGTCGTTCCTGCTGGCGCTGATCGCGGCGCTGCTCGCCTGGCTGGTGCGCACCCGCGGTGCGCGCTGGCACGGCGCGGCGGCGCTGGTGCTCGTGACCGCGGCACTGCTGGCCCCGACGCTGCATCGCGAGCGGCTGCCCACGATCGGCCAGGTCACCGTCGCCGCGGTGCAGGGCGACGTGCCCGGCCCGGGTAACGACATCCTCTACGACTACCGCCAGGTGACCCGCAACCACGTCGACGCCACCGTCGAGCTCGCCGATCGCGTGGCGGCGGGGCAGGCTCCGGCGCCCGACCTGGTCGTGTGGCCGGAGAACTCCACGGCCGTCGACCCGTTCGCCGACGAGGAGACCCGCAGCGGGATCGAGCGCGCGGTGGCCGCCATCGGCGTCCCGGTGATGGTCGGCGCGATCGTCGACGACGGTCCCGACTACGCGCTCAACCAGGGCATCGTGTGGAACCCGAGCACCGGGCCGGGCGACCGGTACACGAAGCGCCACCCGGTGCCGTACGGGGAGTACATCCCCTTCCGTCAGTACCTCGACCTGAACTTCGGTCAGCTCGCCCAGATCACCCGCGACATGCGCGCGGGCACCCGCTCGACGCCGTTGCGGGTCGCCGGCGTGCCGGTCGCCGACGCGATCTGCTTCGACATCGCCTACGACGACGGCATCCGCGACCAGATGCTCGGCGGCGCCCAGCTGCTCACGGTGCAGACGAGCAACGCCACCTTCATCTTCACCCACCAGACCGACCAGCAGTTCGCGATGACCCGCCTGCGCGCCATCGAGACGGGCAAGTGGACCGTGGTCGCCTCCACGAACGGCATCAGCGGGATCATCGCGCCCGACGGCACGGTGGTCGACCGGGCGGCCAAGCGCACGACCGACGTCCTGCTCGACCGGGTGGCGCTGACCGACGGCGTGACTCCGGGGGTGCGCTGGGGCCGCACGATCGGACGAACGTGCATCGGCGCGACGCTGTGGGGTCTCGTGCTCGTCACCCTCACGTATCGTCGTGCCCGCAGGGTGCGCAGTCACGCACCTGCGACAGAAGAGGGAACGACGTGAGTATCGACGGACTGGGCCGGGCCGTGATGGTGATCCCGACCTACAACGAGGCCGAGAACCTCGCCTGGATCGTGGGGCGCCTGCGCACCGCGGTGCCCGAGGTCGACGTCCTCATCGTCGACGACGGGTCACCGGACGGCACCGGTGTGCTGGCCGACGAGCTGGCCGCCGCCGATCCCGCCGTCGCGGTCCTCCACCGCTCCGAGAAGGCCGGCCTCGGCGCCGCCTACCTGCACGGCTTCCGCCACGCGCTCGACGCCGGCTACGACGTGATCGGCGAGATGGACGCCGACGGCTCGCACCAGCCCGAGCAGCTCCACCGCCTCATCACCGCGCTCGCCGAGGCCGACCTGGTCATCGGCTCCCGGTACGTGCCGGGAGGTTCGGTCGTGAACTGGCCGCTGAACCGTCGCCTGCTCTCCCGCGGGGGCAACCTCTACGTCCGGCTGCTCCTGGGCATCGACGTGCGCGACGCCACCGCCGGCTACCGGCTCTTCCGGCGCAGCACGCTGGAGAAGATCGATCTCTCGACCGTCATCTCGGCCGGCTACGTCTTCCAGACCGATCTCGTCACGCGCACGTTGCGGGCCGGCCTGACCGTGCGCGAGGTGCCGATCGAGTTCATCGAGCGCGAGCGCGGCGACTCCAAGATGAGCGGCGCCGTGGCCACGGAGTCGCTGCGTCTGGTCACCCGCTGGGGCCTGGCCGAGCGCCGGGCCGCCTGGCGCCGCCGCCGGGGCGCCGAGACGCTGCCCCCGATCGGCACCGGGGTGCGCTGAGATGGCCTCCCGCGGGCGCCGGTTCGCCTCGATCCTGGTCCTGGCCTTCATCGTGGTGCCGGTCGTGGAGATCTACGTGATCATCCAGGTCGGCCAGGTCATCGGGGCGTGGTGGACCGTGGTCCTGCTCGTGGCCGACAGCCTCGCGGGCTCCTGGCTGGTCCGCCGGGAGGGACGACGGGCCTGGCGTGCGCTGCGCACCGCCCTCGACTCGGGCCGCATGCCGGCCACCGAGCTGGCCGACGGGGCGCTGATCCTCATCGGCGGCACCCTCATGCTCACCCCGGGGTTCGTCACCGACATCGCGGCTGCGCTGATGATCCTGCCGCTGACCCGGCCGCTGTTCCGCGGGCTGCTCGCCCGGTTCGTGGCCGCCCGCCTGGTCGTCGTGGGACCCGGACATGCGACTCGCCCCGGTCCCAACGATGCGGTGGTCCGGGGCGAGGTCGTCGACGAGTGACCGGCGAGCCGGTCGGGCATCGGGGCTGATCAGCCCGCGACGCGCTTCTTCGCGTTGGCGCGGTGGAGGTGGGCCGGGCCGATCTCGCCGCCGCGCAGCAGCTCGAGGCGCTCCTTGAGGATGTCCTCCAGCTCCTTCTCCGAGCGGCGCTCGAGGAGCATGTCCCAGTGGGTGCGAGCGGGCTTCTCGACCTTCTGCTCCGGCTCGATGCCGGAGGTGCTCAGAGCCTCGACGCCACACCGGGGGCATTCCCAGATGGCCGGGATCTCGGCCTCGACCGACATCGTGATCTCGAACTCGTGGCCCTGCGGGCACTTGTAACCGACCTGCTGACGCGCCGCGAACTCGATGCCGCGTTCGTCCTCGAAGCTCTGGCCGCCGAGTCGCGCTCCACGCAACGTGCGCTCCGCCATTGGGGCACCTCCAGTCTCTGCTTTCCCCCACTGATTCGGCACGGGCCCGGATGGGGATTGCCCTCGGGGTTCCACGCCGTCGAAGTGATCAACGGTACTGAGGGGGCGAAGATTCCGACAAACGACGAACGGGTGGTCTCCCTGGCCCGTTTCACAGCCGTCTCTCAGGCTGACGGGGGAGCGGAGCCGGGATCGGACCCCGGAACGACGGGTGTACCTGCGGCCTCGGCGATGCCCCGTTCGACGTCGAGGCGGGTCAGCACCAGGCCGCCGAGGACGAAGAAGACGATGAGGGCCAGGATCGAGGGCCGGTAGGAGCCGGTGAGCTGGAAGACGACGCCGAACAGGAGCGTCCCGAACCACGAGGTACCCCGCTCGCAGGCGTTGTAGAGGGCGAAGTACTCGCCCTCGCGGCCGGTCGGGATGAGCTGGCTGAAGAACGAGCGGGAGAGCGCCTGCGTGCCGCCCATCACCACCCCGATCGCGGTGCCGACCAGCAGGAAGGGGACGACGCTGCGCTCGGGGAGCACGAGGGCGGCGAGCACGATCGCCATCCAGGCGACCGTGCCCCACAGCAGACTGCGGTAGGCCCCGTGGCGTGCCGCCAGCCGGCCGAACAGCAGCGCACCGCCGAAGGCGACGAACTGGATGAGCAGGATGGTCGCGATGAGCACCGAGTCGCTGAAGCCGAGCTGCTTGGACCCGTAGGTCGACGCGCTCGCGACGACGGTCTGGATGCCGTCGTTGTAGAAGAGGTAGGCCACCAGGAACGTCAGGGTCATCGGATAGCGCGGCAGCTCGCGCAGGGTCCGGGCGAGCTGGCCGAAGCTGGCGCGCCAGAGGCCGGCGTCCGCCGGGGCGCGGGCGGGAGCAGTCGTTCGCGCGGCGTCCAGGCTCCGCAGGCCCCGGTAGGGGATCACGGTGAAGGCCGCCCACCACACGACGGCCGAGAGCAGCGAGACCCGGACCGCCATCTCCTTCGAGAGCCCGAAGGTGTCGTGGCCGAGCACCACGACGAGGTTGACGAGCAGGAGCAGTCCGCCGCCGAGGTAGCCCCAGGCCCAGCCGCGCGAGGAGACCCGGTCGCGGTCGTCGGGGTCGGCGATGTCGACGAGGATCGCGTAGTAGCTCACCAGCGAGCAACCCGCGAGGATGCTGCTGAGGACGATCGCGAACGCGCCGATCTGCCATTGGTCGTCGCGCAGCCAGAAGAGCAGCGACCCGCACGCGGCGCCGGCCCACGCGAAGCCGGCCATGTGGCGTCGCTTGTGGGGGGAGCGGTCGACGAGCACGCCCACCACCGGGAGCACCACCGCGCTGGCGATGGTCGCGAAGCTGGTCAGGTAGCTGGGCAGCGACCCCGCCGCCAGGTGCAGGCCGAACAGCGAGACGGTGCGCGAACAGGTGTCGTCGGCATCGACGCAGCCGGCCGCACGACCCGCCACCGTGATCATGTACGGCGCGAAGAGCACCGTCAGCACGGTCGTGTAGAACGCCGAGTTCGCCCAGTCGTACCAATACCAGGAGCGTTGGACGGCGGTGTCGCGCCGAGCCGGCGCGGCGGCGTCCGCGGTCATGCCGACCACCAGCGGCCGCGCTCGATCAGGACGTCGCGGAGCAGGTCGGTGCGGTCGGTCATGATGCCGTCGACGCCCAGATCGAGCAGTTGGTGCATCTCGGCGGGATCGTCGATGGTCCACACGTGCACGTGCAGGCCCGCGTCGTGGGCCCGGCGCACGAGGCGGTCGGTGACGACCTCGACCCGGCGTCCGTGGAACAGGTGGTGGTGCGGCACCTGGAGCGCGGCGACGCGACCGCGCAGGAGCGAGCGGCCCACCCGCAGGGTCGGCGCCGTGACGAAGGCGGCCACCTCACCGGGATGGGCGGAGGTGGGGATCGCGCCCCGCGTCAGCTGACGGAAGCGTCCGAGACGCCGGGGGGAGAACGCGCCGACCATGACCCGCTCGCCCAGCTCGCGATCGAGGAGGAACCGCGCCAGCGGACCGGTCGCCCCCTCGGCCTTGATGTCGATGTTGAACTGCACGTCGGGGAAGGCCTCGACCAGCTCGGCGAGTGTGGGCACCGGCTCCCGGCCGCCGACGCGGGCCGCACGGATCGCGGCCAGCGGAAGGTCGGCCAGGGCGCCCGAACCGTCGGTCACGCGATCGAGCCGCGTGTCGTGGAACGCGACGAGCTCGCCGTCCGCGCTGAGGTGCACGTCGGTCTCGAACCAGCGGTAGCCCAGTCCGTAGGCGTGCCGGAACGCGTGCAGCGTGTTCTCCAGGCCCCGGATCTCGGGGTGCTCGGCCCCGCCGCGGTGTGCGAACGCGAGCACGGATCCGGGCTGTTCGTGCACCCGGTCGAGGTAGCGATGGCCGGTGACCGGCGAGGTCGTCACCTGACCGAGTATCGACCGCGGCGACCTCAGATGTCGCGGAAGGTCTCGATCGACGCGCCGAGGGTGTTGAGGCGCTCGGCGAGGTCTTCGTAGCCGCGGTGGATGACGTAGGTGGAGCGCAGCACGCTGGTGCCCTTCGAGGCCAGCATCGCCAGCAGGATGACCACTGCCGGACGCAGGGCCGGCGGACACACGATCTCGGTGCCCGAGAAGTGGGTCGGCCCCTCGATCATCACGCGGTGCGGGTCGAGCAGCTTGACCGCGGCGCCGAGCTTGGTGAGCTCGGTGAGGTAGATGGCCCGGTTCTCATAGACCCAGTCGTGCAGCAGCGTCTGCCCGGTGGCGACGGCGGCGATGACGGCGAAGAACGGCAGGTTGTCGATGTTGAGGCCGGGGAACGGCATCGGGTGGATCTTGTCGTGCGGGGCCACCAGGTCGCTGGGATGGGTCGTGATGTCGACCAGCCGCGTGTGCCCGTTGCGCGCGAGGTACTCCTCGGACTGGGTGTAGCGGAAACCCATCTCGGCCAGCGTGGCCAGCTCGATCTCGAGGAACTCGATGGGCGCTCGGGTGATGGTGATCTCCGAACGGGTGACGATCGCGGCGGCCAGCAGCGACATCGCCTCGATGGGGTCCTCGGCGGGCGCGTAGTCGACGTCGACGTCGATCTCGGCGCAGCCGGTGACCGTGAGGGTGGTGGTGCCGATGCCCTCGACGCTCACACCGAGCTTCTGGAGGTAGAAGCAGAGGTCCTGGACCATGTAGTTCGACGAGGCGTTGCGGATGATCGTGGTGCCCGGATGCAGGGCCGCGGCCATGAGCGCGTTCTCGGTGACCGTGTCGCCGCGCTCGGTGAGCACGATCGGGCGGGTCGGCTCGATCGCGCGGTTCACCTGGGCGTGGTAGCTGCCCTCGGTGGCCTTGACCTCCAGACCGAAGGGCCGCAGAGCGGACATGTGCGGCTCGACCGTGCGGGTGCCGAGGTTGCAGCCGCCCGCATAGGGCAGCTCGAAGGTCTCGGCGCGGTGCAGCAGCGGACCGAGGAACATGATCACCGAGCGGGTGCGCCGGGCGGCGTCCTCGTCGATGGCGTCGAGGCGCAGCTCCTTCGGCGGGATGATCTCCAGGTCGTTCTCGGCGTTGAGCCAGCGGGTGGTCACGCCGAGACTCCCCAGCACCTCGAGCAGCCGGTTGACCTCCTCGATGCGCGCGACCTTGCGCAGGGTGGTGCGGCCCCGGTTGAGCAGGGAGGCGCAGAGCAGGGCGACGCCGGCGTTCTTGGAGGTCTTGACCTCGATCGTGCCGGACAGGGTGGTCGGGCCGGTGATGCGCAAGTGGGTCGGGCCGGCGCCGAGGGCGACGATCTCGGAGTCGAGCGCGGCGCCGATGCGCGCCAGCATCTCCAGGGACAGGTTCTGCTGCCCCTTCTCGATGCGGTTGATCGCGCTCTGGCTGGTGCCGAGCCGCTCGGCCAGCTGGTGCTGGGTGAGTCCGCGATGCTTGCGGGCGTCGCGGATGAGATGGCCGATGCGCCCCTTGTAGCCCTCCGTCATGTCGATCACGGTAACTCATATATGAGATACGGCAAGACATCGTCGGCCGGGCGCGTCGGCGTCCCACCCGGGGGAGTGAGGGTCCGCTCGGCGGACCGCCCCGTGCGGCCCGGCGGGCGGCCCGTGGGAGCATCGGCGCATGCGCGCCACCACCCTCCACGCCGCCCAGGACATCCGGTTCACCGAGGTCGACGACCCCCGCATCGAGAAGCCCACCGACGCCATCGTCAAGGTGACGGCGGCCTGCATCTGCGGCTCGGACCTGTGGCCCTACCGCGGGGAGAACCCGATCACGCCCGGTCAGACCATCGGTCACGAATGCCTCGGGGTGATCGAGGAGGTGGGCTCCGAGGTCAGCGGGTTCCGGGCCGGCGACCTCGTCGTGGTGCCCTTCGACCACTGCGACAACACCTGCGCCCACTGCCGGGCCGGGATGCAGGCCGGGTGCATGAACCTCGGCTTCACCCAGAGCGGTCAGGCCGAGTACACGCGGGTCAACCAGGCTGACGGCAGCCTCGTCGCGCTCCCGGTCGACCACGACCCCGCGCTGCTGCCGGCGCTGCTCACGCTCTCCGACGTCATGCCCACCGGCTGGCACGCCGCCGTGTCGGCCGGGGTGCGCCCGGGCTCGACCGCGGTCGTGATCGGCGACGGTGCGGTCGGGCTGTGCGGCGTCCTGGCCGCCGCGACCATCGGCGCCGAGCGCATCATCGCGATGTCGCGCCACGAGCCGCGTCAGGAGATCGCGCGGCGCTTCGGGGCGACCCACATCGTCGCCGAGCGCGGCGCCGAGGCGCTGGCCGCGGTCATGGAGATCACCGACGGCATCGGCGCGGACGCCGTCTTGGAGTGCGTGGGCACCGACCAGTCGATGAAGACCGCCTTCGACGTCGCCCGACCCGGATCGATGGTCGGGTTCGTCGGGGTGCCGCACGGCGTCGAGCTGCCGGTGCGCACCATGTTCGGGCGCAATGTGGGCCTGGCGGGCGGCATGGCGCCGGTGCGGCGCTACCTGCCGGAGCTGCTCGAGCTGGTGCTGGCCGGACGGATCGACCCCGGCCCGGTCTTCGACCTCACGCTGCCGCTCGAGGAGGTCGCCGAGGGCTACCGGGCGATGGACGAGCGGCGCGCCATCAAGGTGCTGCTGCAGCCCTGAGGCCGGTCACGGCCCGCTGATCGACGCGCGGGCGCGCGAGGGGTGGTTCAGGCGACGCGGGCGGAGCCGGCGCCGGCGACCGGCGGGCAGTCGCAGCCGTCGCCGCAGGCGAGGTAGATGTGGATCGCGTGCCCGCACTTCTGGCAGGGCCGGTCGTGCGACAGGTGCTCATGTCGCTCGTCGGGTCGTTCGACGGTGTCCCACATGGGAGTCTCCTCTCGGGTCCCTCGACCGTACGGACGTTGCGGCGCCGGCCTGAGCAGAACTCCACAGGACTGCCGGGACGACCCGGGGGGCGTAGTCCGCTCGGGCTATGCGTGGCGCGCGCTCCGACCCATCGGGGTGGCGCCTCCCGACCCGGGCCGGGTGCCTAGGCTGCGGGCATGCCGACTCGGAAGCAGTTGACGACCTTCACCGACGACGACCCGCCGGCGGGTGCCGACCCGTGGGTTCCGGGCCAGCATCCCGAACCGCCCCCTGAGGTCGTCGCCTACGACCCGGCCTGGCCGGCGGTGTACGCCGACCTCGAGGCGCGGATCCGTGCCGTGCTCGGCGCCCGTGTGCTCGAGATCCACCATGTCGGTTCCACCTCGGTGCCGGGGTTGGCAGCCAAACCTGTTATCGACATCGACCTGATCGTGGCCGACCCCGACGCCGAGGACGCCTACATCCCGCCGCTCGTGGCCGCAGGCTTCGTGCATCGCATCCGCGAACCCTGGTGGTGGGGCCACCGGATGCTGCGCCTCGACGACCCGCTCGTCCACCTCCACGTGTTCGACTTCACCAGTCCCGAGGCGGTGCGGCACCGGCTCTTCCGCGACTGGCTGCGCCAGCACCCCGACGATCGCGACCGCTACGCGGCTGCGAAGAACGAGGCGAGCGCGGCCTCGGCGGCGCTGGGGGAGCACGCCATGGAGTACAACGCGCGCAAGCAGGACGTCGTCCGCGAGATCTACGCGCGGCTCTTCGCTGCGACGGGGCTCACCGACTAGCGGGCCCGGTGGTCGAGGTGCGAGCGCAGCGAGCCGCTTCGGTGGTCGAGGTGCGAGCGCAGCGAGCCGCGAGACCCCCGCACCCGTGAGCCTTCCCGTACCGCAGGAGGGTTGTCCCACCGGGTCTCGCGGCTCCCCGCTGGCGCTCGTCGCACCTCGACCACCGGATTCAGCCGCCCAGCCGCCATCATGCCTCGCAGACCGGGCACCAGAAGAGCCGTCGGCCCACGTGGTCGGCATCGAGGATCTCGGTGCCGCACCGACGGCAGGGGAGGCCCGCCCGGCCGTAGACGTAGTGGGCGTCGACCCGGCGCGGACGGCCGTGGGGTCGCTCCCGGTCCTCCGGTTCGGTGGTGACGATGCGTCCGGCCCGGACGCCGTCCTCGAGCAGGCCGACCAGGTCGTCCCACATCGCGGCCGTCACCTCGCCGGGCAGGTCGCGGCCGGCCGCGAGGGGCGCGACGCCGTGCCGGAAGAGCACCTCGGCGCGGTAGACGTTGCCCACGCCGGCGATCACCTTCTGGTCCATCAGCAGGGTGGCGATCGGCGCGCGGCTGCGCGCCACCCGGGCGAGGAACGCCTCGACGTCAGCGTCCTTGCGCAGCGGATCCGGCCCGAGCCGGGACAGCAGCGCGTCACGCTCGGCGTCGACCATCAGCTCGCACGCGGTCGGGCCGCGCAGCTCCACCCAGGACCGTTCGCCGACCAGGCGCAGGCGCAGTGCGCCGCGGGGTTCGGGGGCCGGCAGTGCGCCGTCACGGAACTTCCCGAACAGCCCCAGGTGGATGTGCAGCCACCAGTCGTCGTAGCGGTGGAAGAGGTGCTTGCCCCACGCGTCGGTGCCCTCGAGACGGCGACCGTCGAGCTGGGCCGCGCCCTCGGCGAAACGCCCCTGGGGACTGCTGACCTCGACGACCTGACCGTGGAGGAGGCGGCGGTGGCGCCGGGCGAGGCGGTGGATCGTATGTCCTTCGGGCACGCCCCCGATGGTGACCGGTCGCCCCAACCCCGAGGTGCGCGTGAGCGTGGGCATCGATGGACGACCAGACCGGGTAAGGAACGCCGCGGGGTGGCCGATGGAGGAGGTGGGACACGGATCGTCCCAGCTCCCACCCCACTTCCACGAGGTCTGTCATGGATCGACGACTCCTGGCCGCGGCAGTGTTCGCCGCGACGATCGGCGCGACCGCCCTGCCCTCCCCGTCCGTCTCGACCTCGGTCGAGCAGGGGCCTGTCACGGCACTGCTCCCTCCGTCGTCGCCGTCGACGTCGACCCCGCTCCGGCCCTGGCCGGCGGCCGTGCTCCAGCATCGAGTGGACCCGGTGGAGGTGGCCGAGGAGGCCGTGCCCCGGCAGCGGGTCGGCGTGTCGCGGGCAGCCGCGATCGTCGACCCGCTGTTCCCGCTCTCGCGCACCTTCCAGCTGTCCTCGCGGCCGGATGCCCCGGTGACGATCTATCTCGACTTCGACGGCGCGACGGTGACGGGCACCTACTGGAACGACAAGTACCGCGGCGGCCGGACGATCCGCGCCCGGGCGTACGCCGACCCGAGCGACCGCGCGTCGTCCTTCAGCGATCTCGAGCGCGCCCAGATCCAGCGGATCTGGGCCGGTGTCGCAGCCGCCTACGCCCCGTGGGACGTCGACGTCACGACGGCGACCCCGCCGGCCTCGGACCTCGCACGTTCCTCGGCCGCCGACACCCGCTACGGCACCCACGTCGTCATCACCCCGCGCGACGTGCTCGACCCGTCGTGCAGGTGCGCCTCCGGGCGCGCCGAGATGGACCTCTGGTCGAGCACCGGCGTCGACAACCGCTACCTCTCGGTCGCCTGGGTGTTCTCCGACTACGGCTGGAACGTGCCCGACATCATCGCCGCGCTCGCCGCGCACGAGGTCGGCCACAACTTCGGCCTGTCCCACGACGGGGTGGAGAAGAACGGGTTCCGGCAGGAGTACTACGACGGCTCCGCGCCGTGGTCGCCGATCATGGGCTCGCCGTTCGCCCAGCCGCTGCACCAGTGGTCGGACGGTCGGTACCGCGGTGCGACCGAGCGGGAGGACGACCGCGCGATGATCAGCCGCTGGGCTCCGCCGGTCCCCGACGACCACGTCGACCGGATCGGGGACCTGCCCATCGGGTCGGACGGCCTCCCGGTCGCCGACCTCTCGACCGGCCTGCTGCAGCGCAGCGCTCGTCTCGACGGGCTCATCGGCGTCAGCAACCGTCGCGACGTCGACCTCGTCGTCCTGCGCGTGCGCCAGTCAGGCACGTACGACCTCTCGGTGACGCCGCTCGGTCAGGGCAGTGCACTCGACGTGGGACTCGGCGTCCTCGATGCCGCGGGCAGGGTGCTCACCGCAGCGGCGCCCCGAACGAGACGACTCGACAACGTGCGCGCCGAGGGGACCGATGCTTCCCTGCGGCTGAGCCTGCGGGCCGGCGTGTACGTGCTCCGGGTGCGCGGCACCGGTGAGGGCCGTCCTGCGCTCGGAGGTGAGGCGGCCTACGGCTCGATCGGCAGCTACCGGCTCCAGGTGGTCCGCACCGGACTGTGAGCCGCGCTCACCCCGTTGGCCTGGAAGGACGGCTGCGCGACCGCTAGAACGAGGGCATGGACACCCGCATCCTCGGCAACGGCACGGTCGGCACGGTGGAGGTCGGCGTCGTCGGTCTCGGCCTGATGACCTTCGACCAGACCGGTGCCCAGCCGCGCCAGCAGCTCCTCGACACCGTGACGACCGCGCTCGATGCGGGCGTGACGTTCTTCGACACCGCCGACGCCTACGGGCCGGGGGAGGAGAAGGGTGCCGAGGCGATGGGCGAGAACGAGCGGCTCATCGCCTCCCTGCTCGATGAGCTGGCCGTGCGCGACCAGGTCTTCCTGGCCACCAAGGCCGGCCACGTGCGCACCGACGGCGGCGGCTGGGCGCTCGACGGCCGTCCCGAGCACCTGAAGGCGGCCGTTCACGCGAGCCGCGAACGGCTCCGGGTCGAGACCATCGACCTGTGGCAGCACCACCGCCCCGACCCGGCCGTCCCCTACGAGGAGACGATCGGCGCTCTGAAGGAGGTGCACGACTCGGGGGCGGTGCGGATGGTCGGCCTGTCCAACGCGAACCCCGAGCAGATCCGGCTCGCCCACTCGATCCTCGGCGATGCGCTGGTGAGCGTGCAGAACCAGTTCTCGCCGGCCTTCCGCTCGAGCGCTCCCGAGATCGAGGTGTGCGCCGAGCTCGGTCTGATCTTCCTGCCGTGGAGCCCGTTGGGTGGGCTGGGCGACGCCAAGGGCCTGGGGGAGCAGCACCCTGCCTTCGCGGAGGTCGCCGCCGAGCGCGGCGTCTCCCCGCAGCAGGTGGCCCTCGCCTGGGAGATCGCGCAGTCGCCCTGCGTCGTCCCGATCCCGGGGGCGAAGCGGCCCTCCTCGATCCGCGACTCGGCAGCGGCCGCCGAGTTGGTGCTCACCGGCGAGGAGCTGGCGCGGCTGGCCTGAGACGAGGCTGGGGGAGTCGGGGTCGCAGGAGGTCGACGATCGGTCCGATCGTCAGGGCGACGAGCACCGTCCCCGGACCGACCGCTGCCCCGCACGCCCATCCGACCAGCGCGCCGCCGACCTGCAGCACGGTGTAGCTCCAGCCGAACGGCACCGGTGGGTCGAAGGCCTGACCCGCCGCCTCGGCAGGGCCGGCCCCGGCTTCGACGGCGAGGTAGCCCGCCACCCCGAGCGCGAGCACCGGCAGCGCCAGCGCCGCCAGCACGGCTCGGACGACGGCGTCCTCCGGCGTCGCCGCGGCGGCCAGCAGCGCCGAGACGGTCAGGCCGACCACGACCGGCTGGACGACGGTGCCCGGTCCCGGACGCACCCCGCGCGTCCAGGCCAGGGCGATGAGCACGACGCCCAGGCAGACGTTGACCGACCAGAACGGCAGACCGGAGGCGAGCGCGAGCCCGCTGACCAGGGTCGAGTACCCGTCCGAACCGAGCTCTGCCGTCAGCAGCAGCGCCACGCCCGCGCCCAGCACGACGCAGCTGAGGGTCAGTTGGAGGAGTGCACGCACCCCGGGAGCCTGTCATGCCGGGCGAGGCGGCGAAGCTGCGGCGCCACTAGGGTCGCGCCGTGACCCTGGAACCGCTCCACCCCGCCGACCAGCACGACGTCATCCGCGTCGAGGGCGCGCGGGAGAACAACCTGCAGGGCATCGATCTGACCCTGCCGAAGCGGCGCCTGACCGTGTTCACGGGGGTGTCGGGTTCGGGCAAGAGCTCGCTCGTGTTCGGCACGATCGCCGCGGAGTCGCAGCGGATGATCAACGAGACCTACAGCGCGTTCGTCCAGGGCTTCATGCCCTCCCTCGACCGGCCCGACGTCGATCGGCTCGAGGGCCTCACGGCGGCGATCGTCGTGGGGCAGGAGCCGATGGTGGCGAACGCCCGATCGACGGTCGGCACCGTCACCGACGCGCACACGATGCTGCGCTCGCTCTACAGCCGCCTCAGCGAGCCCTACGTCGGCCCGCCGACGGCGTTCTCCTTCAACGTGCCCACCCGGCGGGCCAGCGGCGTCCGCACGACGGAGAAGGCCGACGGGCGCGTCGTGCGCGACGTCGTCCGCGATGTCGTCTACCTCGGTGGCATGTGCGCTCAGTGCGAGGGACGCGGTTCTGTCTCCGACCTCGACCTGTCGGTCATCCTCGACGAGAGCCGATCGCTCCAGGACGGCGCCATCCTGGTGCCGGGCTACACCGCCGACGGCTGGATGGTCGCCGCGTTCAAGGCCGTCGTGCCACCCGATGTGCCGGTGCGCGACCTCACGCCGAAGCAGCGCGACGACCTGCTCCACGCCGAACCGCGCAAGGTGAAGGTCGAGAACGTCAACGTGACCTTCGAGGGCCTGCTGCCCAAGATCCGCAAGTCGATGTTCAGCAAGGACCCCGACTCGCTCCAGCCGCACGTGCGCGCGTTCGTCGAGCGGGCCGCGACCTTCGGGGTCTGCCCCGAGTGCGGCGGCTCCCGCCTCAACGAGGCCGCTCGCACCGCCCGGGTGCACGGACGCACCCTGCCTGAGGTGTGCGCGATGCAGATCAGCGACGCCGCGCAGTGGATCCGGTCGCTGGACGACGCCAGCGTCGCGCCTCTGCGGACGGCTCTCGTCGAGCTGCTCGACGCCTTCGACGAGATCGGGCTGGGGTACCTCTCCCTCGACCGTCCCTCCGGCAGCCTCTCGGGCGGAGAGGCCCAGCGCACCCGGATGATCCGGCATCTCGGCTCGGCTCTCACCGACATCACCTACGTCTTCGACGAGCCGACCGTCGGCCTGCATCCCCACGACATCGACCGGATGAACCGCCTCCTGCTCCAGCTGCGCGACAAGGGCAACACGGTGCTGGTCGTCGAGCACAAGCCGGAGACCATCACCATCGCCGACCACGTCGTCGACCTCGGCCCGGGCGCGGGCAGCGGGGGAGGGGAGGTCTGCTTCGAGGGCACGGTCGAGGCGCTCCGCACCTCCGGCACGCTGACCGGGCGCCACCTCGCGCATCGCGTCGGTCTCAAGCAGCAGGTGCGCACGCCGTCCGGTCGGATCGAGGTTCGCGGTGCCGACCGGCACAACCTCCAGGACGTCGATGTCGACATCCCGCTCGGCGTCCTCTGTGTCGTCACCGGCGTCGCCGGCTCCGGAAAGAGCTCGCTCGTCCACGGCTCGGTGGTCGGCCGCGAGGACGTCGTGGTGGTCGATCAGTCGACCATCCGCGGATCCCGTCGCAGCAACCCGGCCACCTACACCGGCGTCCTGGAGCCGGTGCGCAAGGCGTTCGCGAAGGCCAACGGCGTCAAGCCGGCCCTCTTCAGCGCGAACTCCGAGGGGGCCTGCTCGACCTGCAACGGCAACGGGATGGTCTACACCGAGCTCAGCTTCATGGAGACCGTCGCGACGCTGTGCGAGGAGTGCCAGGGACGCCGCTTCCAGCCCGCCGTCCTCGAGCTGACGCTGGCGGGGCTCTCCATCGCCGACGTCTTCGACCTCACCGTTGCCGATGCCCTCCGGTTCTTCTCGGCCGCGGAGTCGAAGGTGCCGCAGGCGGCGGCGATCCTCCAGCGCCTCGACGCCGTCGGACTCGGGTACATCCGCCTGGGTCAGCCGCTGTCGTCGTTGTCGGGCGGCGAGCGGCAGCGCCTCAAGCTCGCGGTACGGATGGCCGAGCCAGGGGGAGTCGTGGTGCTCGACGAGCCCACCACCGGCCTGCACCTCGCCGACGTCGACCACCTGCTGGCGCTGCTCGACGACCTGGTCGATGGCGGGCGCTCGGTGATCGTCATCGAGCACCACCAGGCCGTCATGGCGCACGCCGATTGGATCATCGATCTCGGGCCGGGTGCCGGCCATGACGGCGGACGGATCGTCTTCGAGGGCACGCCGTCCGCTCTGGTGGCCGACGGGACGACGCTCACCGCCCGCCACCTGGCCGCCTACATCGGCCGGGACGACTGACAACGCGGCGCGGTGGGGTGGCGGGGGAGACTGGCTCCATGTCCGCGCCGCGCCTGGTCCTCGTCGAGGGTGCCAGCGACCGGATCGCGCTGACGACGCTGGCGCTGCGGCTGGGACGCGACCTCGATGCCGAGGGCGTCGACGTCGTCGAGATGGGTGGGGCGACCAACATCCGCCGGTATCTGCGCGAGGCCCTGGCGCGTCGTCCGGGACTCGGCGTCACCGGGCTCTACGACGTCGCCGAGGAACGTTATGTTAGGCGCGCTCTCACCGATGTCGGGCTCGGCCCCGTCACCGACAGGGGACGGGTGGAACAGCTCGGCTTCTTCGCGTGCGAGGCCGACCTGGAGGACGAGCTCATCCGTGCGGTGGGCGAGCGACGCATGCTCGAGGTCATTGACGACAACGGCGACCTCGCGTCGTTCCGCCGGTTGCAGCACCAGCCGGTGCAGCGCACCTGGAGCCAGCACCGCCAGCTGCACCTCTTCCTGAGCGCCCGATCGGGCAACAAAGCGCGCTATGCCGCGGCCCTGGTGCACGCGATGCCGTTGGACGCCGTCCCGCGGCCGCTGGCGGAGCTGATGACACGGATGTGACGCGGCGCCCGACCGGCATCGCCTACCGTCGTGCCCATGACGGCTGCGACGATCGCCCATCCGGGCGCTGGACGGCGCGCACGCCGACGAGCGCTCGCCGTCGTGATCGCACTCGTGATCGTGGTCAGCGGAGTGCTCCTCTACATCCGGGTCGGATGGTGGCGCATGGAGAACGCATGCCTGGCGGAGCCATCGGGGGCTGCGGTTCAGAGCTCCGTCAGCCTCGGCTGGTCCTGGCAGCCGTGGGGTTTCCAGTGCACGTTCGGCGACGGGACCTCCCGCACCTCGCTGATGTTCTGAGGGTCGAGCCCTAGGCTGATGCCGTGGTCTTCGTGATCCTCATGGTCGTGCTGGTCGTCATCGCGGCGATCGTCGTCGGCAACGCGCGCGCCCGCCGCAACCTCGAGGCCCTGCACCGCCCGCCGCAGGACGTGCGCCGAGCCGAGGACCACGAGGACCCGCCGTCCTCCAGCGGCTACCGGGGATCGACGGACTGAGCCGGGCCCGGCATCGGCCTGTGCGTCAGTCGAGGCCCCACAGATCGCGGAACTCCTCGGCGGTGAGGTCGTCGAGCTGCCGGCGGAGCTGATCGACGGCGAAGGCGGCTGCAGCCGCATCGGCGACCCGCATCCTGGCCACCAGGTCGCCGTCCTCGCGCCGGCGGACGACGACGTCGATGCCACGCGTCAGCTCCATCGCGCCGCCCGACATCGCGCACCACAGGTCGAGACCCGCATAGACCATCGTGCGCACCCGGCCACGCCGCCGCGGCTCGATTCCGGCCAGGTAGTACGCGCCCGCCGGCTCCGGCTCGGGCTCGTCGAGGTCGAGGAGATCGAGCAGGTCCATGCTGCGAGCCTAGGTCGGTGACAGGACAAAGCGGGCAAGCCGCGTGAGCCCTCGTGCGGACGCTCGTCCGTCATCATCGCCCACATCTCGAACTCGGCGTCGCCTCAAACGTCCCCACCGAACTTGCTAGACATCTTTCAGTGTTGACCGTAAGACGAAGCTTTCGCGCATTGGACCTAAACGTCGCGCCACGCCTCCCAAGTCCATTGGGGCTGTTCCAGACAGTTGAGTTGCTGCGACTCAGGATCCCGATTGGCGCACGTCGAATGAACGACTTCGGCCGTGAGCCATGCGGCAACGCCAACCGCGACGTCCGACCAGAACTCGTCCGAACTCAGTGCGCTTTGTTCGCCAGCGATCACCTGGAGGAACGACACAAGTGGAAGGACGATCGGCCCCCAACCACGGGTCAGGTTGAGCACGACATGCGACAAGGTGTGAAGAAGGTTCCTGAGGTACACAGCCCAAAGATGGAGTACCCAGCCCAACCGGGCGACCCCCAATGTACCGCCGATAAGCTACATTATGTCAATTCGCACGGATGGGTCCTCCCATCCACGTCACGCCGCTTCCGTCGGAGCCCGGGACGACGATCCGGGCGAGGGTGATGCGTCAATCGACGGTGATGGCGACACAGCATGACCATGTTGTCGAGGGACGTCGGGCCGCCGTCGGCCCAGTGGACGACGCGGTGGGCGGCGCCGGCGCCGCTGGCAGCGAGCTCGAGCAACTTCTCGGCGACCGCCGAGCGGAGGTCGGCGTCGTACGGAAGGCGAGCGACGGCCCGCCCGACCGCTGATGCTTGCGGCACGGAGAGTCGTCCGTCGGCCAGGCCGTCGCGCACCTGCGGGATCTCCCGCACTTCGCGGGCCGTGCGCACCCAGGAGGCTCCGGCGCCTCGGTGGCCGCCCAGGCGATCGGTCAGCAGCTCCTTGGTGCTCGCCCACCCCGAATCCGCGACCGCCCCGGTCGTCTCGACGCGATCGACAGCCGCCAGGAGAGCCGCGTCGAGGAGTCGCCGAGCTTCGGTCAACGCCTCGACCGCGGCTAAGGCCGCTCCGGGAGTCGCCTCCTCCCAGGGATGCCGAGCCCACTCCCCTGCGGTCTCCACCAACCGCGCACCGGAGGGTGCGGCGTCGATGGCTGCGGGGTGCGTCATGTCGCCATGATATCGAACTGGTGTTCGATGGGCTAGAGGTCGGCCCGGAATGGTGAGAAGGAGTGATGGCATCGTGTGAGACCTGATCGGGATCTCGGAGCGTCTTCTCGTCGTACGCATCCCCGATCGAGAGGAGCACCCGTGCGGCGCAGCCGAGCTGACGGCGACGAGGACTTCACGGTCTTCGCGACCCAGGCGTCCGACCGGCTCTATCGCAGCGCCTACCTGCTGACGACCTCGCATGCAGCCGCGGAGGACCTGCTCCAGACGACCCTCGTGAAGGCCTTCAGCGGTTGGCGACGCGTGCGCGCCACCGACGATCCGGTCGCCTACGCGCACCGGATCCTGCTCAACACCTTCCTGTCCGAGCGCCGGCTGCGCCGCAGCGGAGAGCTGGCTGTTGCCGACCTGCCGGAGATCGGCCCCGCGGACGCCGTGTCCGGCTCCGGTCTGTCCGAGGAGGTCGCCGAACGACTGGCACTGGCAGAAGCGCTGCGTCAGCTCTCGGCACTCGACCGTGCCGTCGTGGTCCTGCGCTTCTGGCACGACCACAGCGTGGCGGTGACCGCCGCCGAGCTCGACCTCACCGAGGCCGCCGTCAAGAACCGCACGTCCCGAGCGCTGAGTCGCTTGCGCGATCTGCTCGCGGACGACCACCCGATCCCGAGGAGCACCCGATGAACGACCACACCGATCACTCCGATCACTCCGACATCGCCGACCGGCTCGACCGCGCGGTCGCCGGCCTCCGGACGCCCGACGTCCTCCCCCAGGTTCTGGCGGTCGGTCGTCGTCGCCGCGCACAGCGGCGGGTCGTCCAGGGTGTCGGCGGCATCGCGGCCGCCTCGGTGCTGGCGATCTCCGCCCACGCGTTCGCCGATGGTCGCTCACCAGCCACGCCGTCGGTGGCCGCCGATCCTGCGGCCCCGACCGACGCATCGCGGTCGGCAGGACCCGCGGTCGGCGCGGCTTCGAGCACCGCCCCCGACCAGTGTCCGAGTGGCCCCGAGCGCGGGTGGTGGAGCGCGTCCCACCGCGAGGTCGCCGACCGGCTGGCAGCGCTCCTTCCGGACGGCGTGCGGCTCGGCACCGAGGAACGTCGCTCAGCCGGCGTGGCGGGGCTCTGGTCCGGCGACGTGCTGACGAACGGCACGACCGATGCCGACTTCCTCCAGATCGAGTTGCTCCCACCGCCGGGCACGCCCGCCCCGCTGCAGAGCCTCCAGGTCGTCCTCGACGACCTCGCCGACCCCGACGGCTGTCCTGCGGAGCCCAACGAACCCGCGCAGCGGATCGCACCGTGCGAGGCGTCGGCGGAACCCGCGTCCTGCGAGGAGATCCGGAGCGAGGACGGCGACCTCGTCGGCGTCGCCACCCGGAGCGTCCAAGGCACGGGCTCCGACCCGCGAGCGACGGTCGTCCGGGCGACCTTCGCCGTCCCGGGTGGCGGCTACGTGCAGTTGTACGTCTCGACCGGCACTCCGTCCGATCGCCCCGACACACCGGTGGATCCCGCGGACACCCCGGCGATCACGCCCGCCGACGCCGCCGCGATCGTGCGCGATCCGGTCTGGATCCGCTGAGACCACGCAGCGTCATCCGTCCGGCAGTTGAGTACGCGCACTCATGCGCGTGGGGGTGGCCGGAAGCGAGCCTGGAGTCACGAGGTCGCCGACCAGCGGCGGCCCCCACGAAAGGTGATCATCATGACCGCTCCGGCCCCCTCCAAGAACACCCCGGCCTTCGCCCTCCAGGCCGGCCTCTCCTTCGGCGTCTCCCTGCTCGGCCTGGTCTGGGCGATCTGCTACGTGCCGGTCGACCCGTGGATCCGCGCCTTCCTCGCGATGACCGGCCTGTTCCTGGTCTCCTCCTCCTTCACCCTCGCCAAGGTCATCCGCGACATGCAGGACGACAAGTACATCGCCTCGCGTCTCGACCAGGCCCGCGTCGACAAGCTGCTCACCGAGCACGACCTGCTCGCGAGCCCGACGGCCACCCGGGCCCTGTGATGAGGGAGTCCGGCTCGCGGGCGCTCGGCTTCGCCTGGGCGTCGTTCCTCGCGCTGCTCGCGGCTTCTCCCCTGTACTTCCACGCCCTTCACCTGGAACTGACGCACCAGCCCGGTCACGACGGCTCCTTCGACAGCCTCGGCGTCAGTCTCTTCGCCCTCGCGAGCCTGATCTGGCTCATCCCGTCGCTGGTGCTCGCCCTGCTCGTGGTCGGCACCGACGACCCCGGTGATGAGGCGCGGATGGCCTGGACGACGTCCGCGTTCTCCTTCGCCGTCGGCCTCGTCGGCCTCTACGCGGCGGTGAAGGGGATCCGGCCGGTGATCGGCACCTACTCCGAGCAGGCCCGCCTCGAACTCGTGGCCAGCACCGTGGTGGCCGGACTCCCCCTCATCGCTGGGCTGCTCTCGCGCCGAGGCACACGCCGCCCGCCGGCGAGCAGCATCCGCCCCAGCTCGTACCGGGAGCTCGCGCTACCCGCGGCACGCCTCCTCGGTCAGATGGTCCGATCGTTGCCGTGGATCGCGTGGACCGCGGTCGCGTGCCTGTTCATCGGCGCCTGCCTGTACGGCAAGGCCTACACCTGGGAGATCGCCGCCCGTCCGGGCGCCGACACCTCCTTCGACGGACTGAGCCTGCTGTACCTCTTCGTCCTCTCGCCCGTGTGGTTCCTACCGGCCGTCGCGGTGGCGGTGGGCGCCACCGTCGTCCGCGATGCCGACCGCCGCCGACGCCTGGAGCGCTTCTGCGCGCAATGGACGCTCGGGGTCGCCCTGCTCGGTACAGCGGTCATGGGGGTGCTCATGGCACCGAGGATCGGCACGTACAGCAGCGGTGCCCCCCTCGTGCTGCTGGCCGCAGTGGGCGTGTGTTGCGTCCCGAGGATCGTTGCGTCGGCGACCCGGTGGCGTCAGTCGGCCAGGCCCGACTCGATCGCGTAGCGCACCAACTGCGCCCGGTTGTGCATCTGCAGCTTCCGCAAGGTGTTCTGCACGTGGTTCTGCACCGTGCGGTGCGAGAGCACCAGGCGCTCCGCGATCTGCTTGTAGCCCAGGCCCTTCGCCACGAGCCGCAGGATCTCGGTCTCGCGCTGGGTCAGCCGCGGGCCGTCGTCGTCTTGGCGGCGGTACTCCCCCAGCACCAACCCGGCCAGACCGGGGGTGAAGACGCTGACGCCGTCCGCCGTCTGGCGGACGGCGTCGAGCAGTTCCTGGGACGACGCGGACTTCACCAGGTACCCGATGGCCCCGGCCTTGACGGCGTCGAGCACGTGCTGCTGCTCCCCCGAGGCCGAGAGGATCAGCACCCGTGTCTCGGGGCAGTGCTCCCCCACCGCCGCGGTCACCGCGACCCCGTCGACATCGGGCAGGTGCAGGTCGAGCAGCAGGACGTCGGGGCGCACCGCCCGCGCCCGGGCCACCGCCGAGGCGCCGTCGCCCGCCGTGGCCACGATCTCCAGGCCGGCGGCCTCCAGGTCGCGCGCCACCGCGTCGCGCCACATCGGGTGGTCGTCGACCACCATCACCCGCAGCGGTGCCGTCTCCTCGCCCATCACTCCCCCTCAGCCGTGGGTCGCGGGAGGGTGAACTCCCATTCGGTGCCGAAGGTGCCGGTGGTCAGCTCGGCGGTGCCGCCGGCGTCGGCGATGCGTCCGCGGATCGATCCGGTGACGCCGTGGTGTCCCGTCGCAGCAGCGACCTCGAGGCGTCCGTCGGGGATGCCGGGGCCGTCGTCGCGCACCGTGAGACGGTAGACGTCGTCCTCGGCCTCGAGCAGCAACCACGCACCGGTGCCCGGCGGACAGTGCTTGCCGATGTTGATCAGGGCCTCCCGCGTCGCGGCGAGCACCTCCTCGGCGAGCGGCGCCGGGGCTGGGCACTCGTGCGCCGGCGTCGCGACCTGGCAGCCGGGGCTCTGCGCGGCGAGCGCGCCGAGCGCGCTCACCAGGTCGACCGACCCGATGGATCCGGTCGAACCGACGGGTCCGATGCGGGCGGTGTCCTGGATGACCCGCCGCAAGGTCGCCTCCTGCTCGGCCGCCTCGCGCGCCAACGCGGCGAGCTCGGCGTCGTCCTGACGGTCTCGTGCGACGCGACCGGTCAGCGCGAGCACCTGCAGGACGCCGTCGTGGATCTCGCGGTAGACGCGGGTGCGTTCGGCGAATGCGGCACGCTCGCGCTGGGCCCGCAGCTCGGCGTCGGCGGTGCGCTCGACCAGCCGGGCGCCGTAGCCGACGATCGCCGCGGCGATGAGCAGCAGCATGAGCGTGCGCAGCACGCCCGCCGACGGTTCGTCGCGGGTCGCGAGATCGGCCGCCGAGACGATGAGGGCCGCGCCCACGGCGGGCAGCGCGCCGCGCGAGGCCGCGATCGTGAGCACCGGCACGCAGGCCCAGAACGAGACGAGGGTCGGTGCGTTGCGCTCCTGCATCACCTCGCTGTGGGTGAGGAGCGTGGCGAGCATCAGCCCGACGACGAGCCCGAGATCGACCACGTGCAGCGCCGCCCGGTGCCGCCACGGCGACTCGTAGGCCAGCGCGGCCAGACCCGTCCAGAGGACGACAACGGCCGTGCCGAGGGCCGCCAACCCGGGATGCGCGAAGTCGTGGCGCCGATCGAGGTTGAGGTAGACGACGTAGACGGCCAGCAGCGCCCGCAGCACCGCGAGGGCGCGGAAGAGCTCGGTCTGGATCGCCTCCGGGCGGGAGCCGGGATCCGGATCGGGCAGTGCCATGGCGCCATTGTGGACGCCGACGCCGACGAACGGGGACGCCGTACCGGGCGGGCTGGCCTCAGCCGATGGCGACGACCCCGGCCCCATCGGCCCAGGTCGCCCGCACGTGCCGCCCCTCCGCATCGGGCGCGAGGCGATCGAGGATGCGCGGCTCGCCCGCGGGGGCGCCGTCCACGACCTCCAGCCGCACCACCGGCTCGCGGGTCTGCACCAGCACGTCGCCGTCCCAGATCTCTTCGGCAGCCTGCTGCTGCTCGCCCGCGAGGAGCGCCGCGACGCAGGCCAGCGCGACCGGGTCGTCGTCCCCGCGGTGGATCCAGCGGGTGCCGAGCACGCTGTGCTCCATCGTGGCGAGCGGCTCGACGCCCTCGAGCGGCGCACCGCGGTAGGTCAGCACCACGTGGCGCACGTCGTCGTCCACCTGGAGCAGGAAGCCCTCGATGCCGACCTCCCCGGCCGGGTCGTCGAGGCGGTAGGCCGCGAGGATGTCGACCGGCGCGCCGAGCAGCGTGCTCAGCACCTCCGGCTTGGTCGGTCGGATCGTCGCCCGATGCAGGATCGCCATGGCCCCGATCGTGCCACCGGCGTGTCTAGGATCCCCCTCATGAGCCTGCGCGTCATCGCCACCATCCCGATCTCCGCCGACCGTGTCGAGGACGCCCGCGCCGCGTTGCGCACCCTCGTCGCGGCCACCCGCCAGGAGGAGGGCTGCCTGCAGTACGACCTCTTCGAATCCGGAGCTGCTGCCGGCGTCTTCGTGACGGTCGAGGAGTGGACCGACCAGGCCGCCCTCGACGCCCACATGAAGTCCCCGCACATCGGCGAGGCCTTCGCGGTGCTCGGCGGCGCCCTTGCGGGCGAGGTGGGCATCCACCCGCTCGTCGCGGTCGACTGAGCGGGGTCGCGACGTGATTCTCGGGCTCGACCACGTCCAGGTCGCCATCCCCTCCGGGGGCGAGGACGACGCGCGCGCCTTCTACGGCGGACTCCTCGCCATGACCGAGGTGCCCAAGCCGCCGGCGCTCGCCGTCCGCGGTGGCTGCTGGTTCACCTCGGGCAGCGCCGTCCTCCATCTCGGGGTCGAGGACCCGTTCGCGCCGGCCCGCAAGGCCCACCCCGCCTTCCTGGTCGCCGACCTCGACGGGCTGCGCGAGCGATTGGAGACGGATGGCCGCACCTGCGTGCCCTCCGACGGGGAGATCGAGGGCGTGCGGCGGTTCCACACGACCGACCCGTTCGGCAACCGCCTGGAGTTCCAGCAGGCCTGACACCCACCCCGGCATCGGTGGGCGCCGATGCGGTCGTAGGCTCGGTGGTGATCCGCACCACACCCGCGGATCACTCCACTCCGGCCGCACCACACCCGCGGCCCGCACAGAGAGCGGGTTCACCCATGACCCTCACCGCCCCCTCGAGCACGCCCGGAATCGCCGGCGCCGTCGACGTCTTCGACGCCGCGCCCCAGCACGAGCAGGTCGTCTTCGCCCAGGACCCGGAGTCCGGGCTGCGCGCCGTCATCGCGATCCACTCCACCGCCCTCGGTCCCGCCCTCGGCGGCACCCGGTTCTTCCCCTACGCCTCGACCGCCGACGCCGTCGCCGACGTCCTCGACCTCTCGCGCGGCATGACCTACAAGGCGGCCCTGGCCGGCCTCGACCTCGGCGGCGGCAAGGCCGTCATCGTCGGCGACCCCGCCGAGATGCGGGCGCGCGGCGGCCAGGAGGCACTGTTCCGTGCCTACGGGCGCTTCATCGCCTCGCTCGGCGGGCGCTACGTGACGGCGTGCGACGTGGGCACGTTCTCCGAGGACATGGACCTCGTGGCGCGCGAGTGCGCCCACGTCACCGGCCGCACCGTCGCCCACGGAGGCGCTGGCGACAGCTCCGTGCTCACCGCCTTCGGCGTGCACCGCGGCATGCGGGCCGCCGCCCGCTTCGCCTGGGGATCGCCCGACCTCGCCGGACGCCGTGTCGGCGTCTCCGGCGTCGGGAAGGTCGGCCGGCACCTGGTCGAGCTCCTGCTGAAGGACGGCGCCGACGTCGTCGTCACCGACGTGGCTGCCGCCGCGCTCGACCGCGTCCGCGACGAGCACCCCGAGGTCACCGTCGTGGGGTCGACCGAGGCCCTGCTCGCCTCCGCGCTCGACGTGTACGCCCCGTGCGCCCTCGGCCACGCGATCACGCCCGAAGTGGCCGCCACCCTCTCCGCGCGCATCGTGTGCGGTGCGGCCAACAACCAGCTCGCCGCCCCCGGCGTGGCCGAGACCCTGCTCGCGCGCGACGTCGTCTACGCGCCGGACTACTGCGTGAACGCCGGCGGGCTGATCCAGGTCGCCGACGAGCTCGATCCCTCCGGATTCCGCTTCGAGCGGGCCGAGCAGCGCGCCACCGGCATCGAGGCCACGACCTACGCCGTCCTGGAGGCTGCGGCCCAGGACGGCGTCTCCCCCGCGGTGGCCGCCGACCGGCTCGCCGAGCGCCGCATCCGCGAGGTCGGACGCCTGCGGGGTCTCTGGCTCGCCTGAGCCGCCCGGTGGTCGAGGTGCGACGAGGTGCGAGGAGCGCCAGCGAGGAGCCGCGAGACCCGGCGAGCCGGACGGCGTCCGGTACCGCTGGGCGTTCGGGTGCGGGGGTCTCGCGGCTCGCTCCGCTCGCACCTCGACCGCTCGTTCCGGCACGCCTCCCCTCACCCCAGCAGCCGCAGCACCTCCGGCCACGCCGCTGCGCCGAGTCGCTCGGGGGCGCCCGGGTCCCCGCCGACCGCGTACGGGCGGCGGGGATCGGGCGGGACCTCGCCGGGGAAGGTGACGGGATGACCGGCGGCAGGGTCGATCACGACGGTCGTCGCACGGCCGGCGGCCGCTCGGGCCTGCTCGATCGCGCGGGCCGAGGCGACGGCCGGCCACACCCGGTCGTCGCCGCCCGCCACGAGCAGCAGATCGCCGGCGTACCGCTCGATCGGGATCCGCGCCGCAGTCAGGAGCTCGGCCGGCGCCTGATCGAGGGAACGCCGATAGAGGTCGACGAACTGCGGTGGATCCGTGTCGGGCACCCAGCCCTCGGCGAGCGGCACGAACGGCAACGGGACGCCGTCCCAGGTCCACTTGCTGCGGGCGCGGGCGCCGTCGTCGCGATGGCCCTCCCACCCGACATGGGTCGGCGCGAGGGCGATCACCGCCGCCGGGCGCGGGTCGCGGCACGCGAGGCTGAGCGCGGCCTCGGCCCCGTAGGAGAGCCCCAGCACGACCAGGCGATCGCACTCGCGCTCGAGCAGGTCGAGGCACCCGGCGAAGGACTCCAGGGGCACCTCGCGCGGCACGGCCGGCCCGGCGCCGCCGAACCAGCGGAACGCCAGGGCGGTGGCACCGAGCGCGGCGAGGCGCTCGGCCCGCGCGAGATCGAGCCGGCCGCTGGAACCGCTGAGCACGAGGACGCCGGTGCCGGTGGCGGCGCCGGCACCCGGCCGCGCCCACCCGAGGTCGGACGCGGCCGGCGTGCCGATCACCACGGAACTCAGGGGGTGGTCGTCGCCGTCGTCACCGGGACGACGTCCGGCGCACCCATGCGCGCCGCGTCGGCGGTCTCGTCGTCGGGCATCTGCTGGCTCTGACGCTCCGCCTCGACCCGCTTCACGTAGTGGTCGATCTCCTTCTGGCGCTGGGCGTCGTCCCACCCGAGGGCCTCGGCGACGAGCTCCGCCACGTGGGGCGCGGCGGCGACGCCGCGGTCGAAGGTCTCGATGCTGATCCGGGTACGGCGGGTGAGGACGTCGTCCAGGTGCCGCGCGCCCTCATGGGTGACCGCGTAGCGGATCTCGGCCTTGAGGTAGTCCTCGGCACCCGGCAGCGGCTCCCCCAGGGCGGGCTCGGCCTCGATGAGTTCGAGGACCTCGGTGATCAGCGTGCCGTAGCGCTCGAGGAGGTGCTCGACCCGGCCGACGTGCAGGCCGGCGCGGGTGCCGACGGTGCGGCGCTGGTTCCACATCGCCTGGTAGCCATCGGCGCCGAGCAGCGGCACGTTCTCGGTGACGCACGGCTCGACGCGGCGTCCGAGCGTGCCCTCCAACCCGTGCACGGCCTCGTCGACGGCGTCCTTGGCCATGACGCGGTAGGTCGTGTACTTGCCGCCGGCGACGACGACCAGGCCCGGCACGGTGTGGGCGACGGCGTGCTCGCGCGAGAGCTTCGAGGTGGCCTCGCTCTCCCCGGCCAGCAGCGGTCGCAGGCCCGCGTAGACGCCCTCGACGTCGGCGTGGGTGAGGGGCTGCTCGAGGACGGCGTTGACGTGGTCGAGCAGGTAGTCGATGTCGGAGGCGCTGGCGGCCGGGTGGTCCTTCGAGAGCGACCAGTCGGTGTCGGTGGTGCCGATGATCCAGTGCCGCTTCCACGGGATGACGAAGAGCACCGACTTCTCGGTGCGCAGGATCAGGCCGGAGTCGCCGCGGATGCGGTCGCGCGGGACGACGAGGTGGATGCCCTTGCTGGCCCGCACCTTGAACTGGCCGCGCTCGTGCACCATCGACTGGGTCTCGTCGGTCCACACGCCCGTGGCGTTGATGACCTGCGCGGCGCGGATGGTGAAGGTACGGCCGGTCTCGAGGTCGACGACCTCGGCACCGACGACCCGCTCCCCCTCCTTGACCAGGCCGACGACGCGGGTGCGGGAGGCGACGTGCGCGCCGTAGGACGCCGCGGTGCGCGCCAGGAACATGGTGTGCCGGGCGTCGTCGACCTGGGCGTCGTAGTACTGGAGTGCGCCGACGAGGGCGTCCTTGCGCAGCGAGGGCATGATGCGTCGCGCGCCGCGACGGGTGAGGTGCTTGTGCAGCGGCATCGAGCCGCCGTAGCCGCTCGCCTTCGACAGGGCGTCGTACAGCGCGACGCCGGAGCCTGCGTAGAAGCGCTCCCAGGCGCGGTGCTGGAGCGGGTAGATGAACGGCACCGGCCGCACGAGGTGCGGGGCGAGGCGCTGCATCAGCAGGCCGCGCTCCTTGAGGGCCTCGGCGACGAGCCGGAAGTCGAGCATCTCGAGGTAGCGCAGGCCGCCGTGGACGAGCTTCGAGGAGCGGCTCGAGGTGCCCGAGGCGAAGTCGCGGGCCTCGACGAGGCCGACGGAGAGTCCGCGGGTGGCGGCGTCGAGCGCGGCACCGGTGCCGACCACCCCACCCCCCACCACGAGGATGTCGAGACGGTCCTGTTCGAGCCGCTCCAGGGCGCGGGCTCGGGTCTCGGGCGAGAGCGGGGCGGGGATCATCTGAGGGTTCTCCTCCGGTCGTGATCGGGTGGGATGGTCGGCGGGCGGTGCCGGTCGCCGTCGGGTGTCAGGCGACCGGTCGGGGTGGGATCAGTCGACGTCGACCCAGTCGAGGGTGCGCTGGACGGCCTTCTTCCACTGGGCGAAGCCCTTGGTGCGCTGCTCCTCGCTCCACTGCGGCTCCCAGCGCTTGGCCTCGTTCCAGTTCGAACGCAGCTCGTCGGTGTTCTTCCAGAATCCCACGGCGAGCCCAGCGGCGTAGGCCGCACCGAGGGCGGTCGTCTCGGCCACGACGGGACGGCTCACCGGGACGCCGAGCACGTCGGCCTGGATCTGCATGCACAGCTCGTTGGCCGTGACCCCGCCGTCGACCTTGAGCACCTCGAGGGTGACGCCGGAGTCCTGCGCCATCGCCTCGGCGACGTCGCGGCTCTGGTAGCAGATCGCCTCGAGCGTGGCGCGGGCGACGTGGGCGTTGGTGTTGAACCGCGAGAGCCCGACGATGGCGCCGCGCGCGTCGCTGCGCCAGTAGGGCGCGAAGAGCCCGGAGAAGGCCGGCACGAAGTAGACGCCGCCGTTGTCCTCGACCTGGCGGGCCAGCGACTCCGACTGCGAGGCGCCGGAGATGATGCCGAGCTGGTCGCGCAGCCACTGGACGGCCGAGCCGGTGACGGCGATCGACCCCTCGAGGGCGTAGACGCAGGGGGCATCGCCGAACTTGTACGCCGGCGTGGTGAGCAGGCCCGCCTGGGAGCGGACGATCTCGGTGCCGGTGTTGAGCAGCATGAAGTTGCCGGTGCCGTAGGTGTTCTTGGCCTCGCCCGGCTCGAAGCAGACCTGGCCGACGGTGGCGGCCTGCTGGTCGCCGAGGATGCCGGTGATCGGCACCTCTCCCCCGGCCGGGCCGTGGGCCCGCGTCGTGCCGTAGTGCTCGGAGGAGGACTTGATCTCGGGGAGCATGGAGCGCGGGATGCCGAAGAGCGCGAGCAGCTCGTCGTCCCACTGGAGGGTCTCGAGGTCCATGAGCATCGTGCGGCTGGCATTGGTCACGTCGGTGACGTGGACGCCGCCCTCGGTGCCGCCGGTGAGGTTCCAGGTGACCCAGGTGTCGGTGGTGCCGAAGAGGGCGTCGCCGCGCTCGGCGGCCGCGCGGACGCCGTCGACGTTCTCCAGGATCCACTGGATCTTGCCGCCGGCGAAGTAGGTGGCCGGCGGCAGGCCGGCGCGCTTGCGGATCAGGTCGCCGTGGCCGTCGCGCTCGAGCGCGGAGGCGATGCGGTCGGTGCGGGTGTCCTGCCACACGATCGCGTTGTAGTACGGACGGCCGGTGCGCCGGTCCCACACGACGGTGGTCTCGCGCTGGTTGGTGATGCCGATGGCGGCGAGGTCGGTGTGCTGGAGGTTCGCGCGGTTCAGCGTCGTCTGGATGACCGCCGAGGTGCGCTCCCAGATCTCGACGGGGTTGTGCTCGACCCAACCGGCGCGCGGCAGCACCTGCTCGTGCTCGAGCTGGTGCTTGGCGATCTCGTTGCCGCCGTGGTCGAAGATCATGAAGCGGGTGCTGGTGGTGCCCTGGTCGATGGCGCCGACGAAGTCAGCCATGGTCTCTCCTGTGGTCCGAAGGGGTCGTGGGGGTCGGGACGCCGGTCAGCGGCCGGCCGGGACGGGGTGGGCGGGGTCGGTCTGGACGCCCTTCTCGGCGACCGGAGCGGGCGCGTCGGCGTCGTCGTCATCGGGCAGGAAGCGCTCGATGAGCAGCACGAACAGCGCGCCGCCGATGAGGGCGCCGACGACCGGCGCGACGAGCGGCACCCAGAAGTAGAGGCTGCCGCTGCTGGCCGAGTGCCAGACGTCGTTGCCGTAGCCGGAGACGAAGGCGGCCAGACGCGGGCCGAGGTCGCGGGCGGGGTTGATGGCGTAGCCGGCGTTGGCGCCCCAGGCCATCCCGATGGCCACCACGACGATGCCGACGAACCACGGGGTGAGGTTGGCCAGCGGCGGGTTGTTGCGGGCGGTGGTGAGGGCGAAGACGAGGAACACCAGGATCGCCGTGCCGACGACCTGGTCGCCGAAGGCGGTGGTGACCGAGACCGGCGCACCCGTGGCGTCGACCCCGGGCGAGGTGAAGAAGATGCCCATGGACGCCTTGCCCAGCTCGGGGTCGAAGGCGCGGATGAAGTCGCCGTAGGTGAAGCGGACGACGAGGGCGCCGACGAAGGCGCCGAGCAGCTGGGCCAGCGCGTAGGGCCCGACCTTGCTCCAGGCGAAGCCGCGGAAGGTCGCCAACGCGATCGTCACGGCGGGGTTGAGGTGGGCGCCGGTGATGCGACCGGCGGTGTAGATGCCGAGCACCACGCCGAAGCCCCACGCCCAGCTGATGGAGTCGACGTCGCCGCGGCCGGCCGCGACGACGGAGGCGACCACGCCGCAGCCGAAGAGGATGAGGATGCAGGTGCCGGCGAACTCGGCGCAGAGCTCGCCCAGGAGCGGTGATCGTTTCACGGTGGTCGATGCGGTCATGGATTCCTCCCGAGATCCGCGCCGCACCCCGGTGTGCGGCGGCCGCTGCGACCGTAGGCAGCCGTGTGACGAGGGTCAACGACAGGTGTTCGACATTGTCGAATCCGCACCTAGGCTGGGGTCGTGCCCGGTCGCATCCAGTCCCTCGAACGCGGTGCGGCGCTGCTCAGCCTGCTCGGTGCCGCCGACGAGCTGAGCCTCGCCGAGCTCGCCGACTCCCTCGATCTGCCGCGCCCGACCGTGCACGGCCTGCTGGCGACCCTCGTGCACGTCGGCTTCGTGCACCAGGACGCCGCCACCCGCCGCTACTCGCTCGGCTCGGCCGTCACCACCCTGGGCGCCGCCGCCCTCGATCCCCACGATCTGCGCTCCCACGCCACGAGCTGGTGCGACTCGCTGGCCGCCCGCACCCGGGCGGAGGTGCTGGTCGGTATGTCCGACGGCGACGCCGTGGCCGTCGTCCACCACGTCTTCCGGCCCGACGGCAGTCCGCAGCGGCTGCGCGTCGGCGAACGGCTCCCGCTCCACGCCACGGGACTGGGCAAGGCGCTCCTGGCCGCCGTCCCGGGCGCCCACCGCGCCGGTCTGGGCTTGGACCGCTTCACCTCGCGCACGATCAGCTCGGCCACGGCCCTGGCGGCGGTGCTCGACGACGTGCGCCGCCGCGGGTGGGCCACCGGGGTCGGCGAGCACCGCGCCGAGGTCGGCGACGTCGCCGCGCCGATCCGCGGAGCCGGCGGGCTCGTGGTCGGGTCGGTGGCCTGCACCGGGCCGGTCGATCGGCTCTTCGCGGCCGACGGACGACCGCGGGTCGACGTGGCCGCCGCCGTCAGCGCCACCGCGCTGGCCATCGGGCGCGCCGTGGTGGCGCCCCGGTGAGCCGCCGTCCGGGTGCCCGCACCGTCGTCGCCGCCATCGACCAGGGCACCACCTCGACGCGCTGCCTGCTCTTCGACCACGACGGTCAGATGGTCTCGCTGACCCAGCGCGAACACCGCCAGCACTTCCCGCGGCCCGGTTGGGCCGAGCACGACCCGCTGGAGATCTGGCGCATCGTCCAACGGATCGTGCCGGCCGCCGTCCGCGACGCCGGTCTCGAGCCCGGCGACGTGGCCGCGATCGGGATCGCCAACCAGCGTGAGACCACGGTGGTCTGGGATCGCGCCACCGGCCGGCCGGTCGCGCCGGCCATCACCTGGCAGGACACCCGCACCGAGGACGCCGTCGCGCAGTTGGCCGCCGCCGGCCATGCCGAGGAGATCCGGCGGCGCACCGGACTGCCGCTGGCCAGCTACTTCGCCGGCCCGCGCCTGGCGTGGATCCTCGACCACACTCCGGGGCTGCGGGCACGCGCCCGGGCGGGCGAGGTGCTCGCCGGCACGATGGAGACCTGGCTGATCTGGAACCTCACCGGCGGCCCGGACGGCGGCCGCCATCTCACCGACGTCACCAACGCCAGCCGCACCATGCTGATGGATCTGCGCACCCACGCCTGGGACCCTGCGATGCTGCGCCTCCTCGACGTCCCCGAGGAGATGCTGCCGCGGATCGTCGCGAACACCGGGCCGTTCGGCACGTGCGCCGAGGTGCTGCCGGGCGTCACCGTCGCCGGCGCGATCGGCGATCAGCAGGCGGCGCTCGTGGGGCAGACCTGCTTCGCCCCGGGCGAGGTGAAGTGCACCTACGGGACCGGCGCGTTCCTGCTGGCCACCACGGGCGAGCGGGTGGTGGAGTCGAGCCACGGCCTCATCCCGACGGTCGGCTACCACCTGGCCGGTCAGTCGGCGGTCTACGCCCTGGAGGGCTCGATCGCCGTCACCGGCTCCCTGGTGCAGTGGCTGCGCGACGGCCTCGGGATGATCCCCACCGCCCCGCAGATCGAGACCCTCGCGCGCACCGTGGAGGACAACGGCGGCTGCTACATCGTGCCGGCGTTCTCCGGTCTCTACGCCCCGCACTGGCGCACCGACGCCCGCGGGGTGATCGTCGGCCTCACCTCCTACGTCGGCCGCGGCCACCTGGCCCGCGCCGTCCTGGAGGCCACCGCCTGGCAGACCCGCGACGTCGTCGAGGCGATGGTCGCCGACTCCGGGATCGCGCTCACCGGGCTCAAGGTCGACGGCGGCATGACCGCCAACCACCTGCTCATGCAGTTCGTCGCCGATGTGCTCGACGTGCCCGTCGAACGCCCCCTGGTCTCCGAGACGGTCTCGCTGGGCGCCGCCTACGTGGCCGGCCTCGCCGTCGGCTACTGGGCCGACCTGGAGGGGCTGCGTCGCAACTGGCACCGCGCGGCGCGATGGGAGCCGACGATGCCGGCGGAACGCCGTGCCCGGGAAGCCGAGCATTGGGCGGACGCCGTCCAGCGGGCGCTGGGCTGGGACACGCGCTGATCCTCGATCGTGGCCGCGAAAGGAAACCGAAAGGATCGCTCAACACCGGCCTCCTAACGTCCGGGCCATGAACTCCACCAGCACCCCGACCCGTCGCCTCCGCACGCTGCTGCCCGGCCTCGCCCTCCTCTCCACGGTCGCGTTCGTCGCTGGCACCGGCGGCGCCGTCGCCGGCTCCCTCATCACCGGCAAGGACGTCAAGGACGGCTCCCTGACCGGCAAGGACATCAAGGACTCCTCCCTCGCCGCCGCCGACCTCTCCGCGGGCGCCAAGAGCTCCCTCGCCGGTCCCGCCGGCCCTGCGGGACCCGCGGGCGCGACCGGGCCCGCGGGTCCCGCGGGACCGGCCGGCGCGCAGGGTCCCGCAGGTGCGGTGGGCGCGACCGGTCCTGCCGGACCATCCGGGATCTCCAACTACCAGGTGCTGAGCCAGCAGGTCGCTCTGGCGGCCAACGCCTCAGGCGCCCAGCTGACCCTGACCTGCCCTGCGGGTACGAAGGTGCTCGGAGGAGCCGTCTACTGGGGCACCGGCAACGAGGCCGTCCAGTTCACGATCGACTCCAACGGCACCTTCGTCCGCGGATACGCACCCGGCAACCACGCCGCGGACATCATGATCGGACGCGCGGTCTGCGCCACCGTCACGAGCTGAAGTCGACCTCGGCGGCCGTGAGCACGCCCGCACGGCGGCCGGGCGCACGCTGGCCGGCCCAGTACAGGTTGGTGTGGGCGACGACCTCCGCCGGTGCGGGAGCGCCGTACTCGGAGAGGTCCTCGGTGGTGTGCGCATCGGAGACCAGGACGGCGTCGTAGCCGCGCGCGAGTGCACCGTGCAGGGTCGAGCGGATGCAGAAGTCGGTCTGAGCGCCGGCGACGATCAACGAGCCGACGCCGAGCACCGAGAGCACGGCGGCGAGATCGGTGTCCTCGAAGGAGTCGCCGTAGCGCTTGTGCACCAGCGGTTCGGACTCCAGACGCCGGAGCTCGGGCACGTACTCCCACCCGTCGCTGCCGTAGGGCAGCCCCCCGGGATCGGAGTGCTGCACCCACACGACCGGCGTGCCGGCCGCGCGGGCCCGCTCGACGAGGTCGGCGATGCGGGCGATCACGGCCGGGCTGTCGACCGAGCTCGCCATGACGTCGCGCTGGACGTCGACGACGAGGAGGGCGGTGGCGGTGCGGTCGTCGAAGAGGCTCATGGGTCCACGGTAGGACGAACCGCCGACAGTCCCGCCCTACGCTGCTCCCATGCCGGTCGCCACCCCCTACCTGCGCGTCGATCTCGAGCGGCTGCGGCGCAACGTCCGCGTCGTCGCCGAGCACGCCGCGCTGGCGGGCATCGTGCTCCGGCCGCACGTGAAGACGCACAAGTCGGTCGACATCGCCCGCCTCCAGCTCGCCTCCGGCGCCGCCGGCATCACGGTGGCGACCGTCGCCGAGGCCGAGGTCTTCGTGCGGGGCGGCTGCGAGGACGTCTTCATCGCCTACCCCCTCTGGCTGGACGCCGCCCGCGCGGCCCGGGTGCGCGATCTGGCCGAGGTCGCGCGCGTCGCGATCGGCGTCGACTCCGTCGAGGGCGCCGCGACCGCCGGCCGCCTGCTGGGGGGCAGCAGCGTCGAGGTCGTCGTCGAAGTCGACTCGGGGCACCACCGCACCGGCGTCCTCCCGGCGGACGCCGGTCGGGTCGCGCTCGCCGCCCGGCGCGCCGGACTGCATCCGCGGGGCGCCTTCACCTTCCCCGGCCACAGCTACTCCCCCGGCGCCGGCTCGTCCGCCGCGACCGCCGAGCGCGACGCCCTCGAGGCCGCGGCCGCGTCGATCACGGCGGCCGGGCTCGCCGTCGAGGTGCTCTCGGGCGGCTCGACCCCGAGCCTGGTAGCCGCCCTCGGCACCAGCGCCGTCGCCGCCAGCGGCATCACCCGCGAGATGCGGCCCGGGGTCTATGTCTTCGGCGATGCCCAGCAGTGGGAGCTCGGCGTCGTCGAGCCCGGCGACATCGCGCTGACCTGCCGCTCGACGGTCGTCAGCCATGCCGGCGGGCGGATGGTGCTCGACGCCGGCAGCAAGGTGCTCGGCGCCGACCGGGCGCCCTACGCCAGCGGGTTCGGGCGACTCCTCACCGACCCGGACGCGCGGATCGTCATGCTCGCCGAGCATCACGCCGTGGTGGAGACCGACGCGACGCTGCCGCCCCTCGGCAGCCAGGTCGACGTCGTGCCCAACCACGTGTGCACCGCGGTCAACCTGGCCGACGACCTGTGGGTGGAGGAGGCCGGTGGACTGCGCCCGTGGCCCGTCTCCGCACGCGGCGCGAACCACTGACCGCGCAGCGCTCCGCCGTCCGCCAGCCCTGAGAAGGCTCTGAGAAGCACCGGGCGCCCGTTCGTCCCGCAGGCGCCTCGCCTACGATCGGGGCCATGTCGACCCCCATCCGTCCCCTGCGCCGCACCGCGGCCGGCGGCGCCGTCCTGCTGTCCCTCTGCGCGTTGAGCCTCACCGCCTGCGGCGACGACGGCGACACCAGCGCGACGGACGACACGACGCCCTCTGCCTCCGCCACCTCCCCGAGCGCGAGCGACACCGGCGCCGCGGCGTCCGGCACCACCTGCGACTACGTCGCCGGCGGCGACGCCGCCCGCAAGGTCGACCTCCCGCCGAGCACGCCCGACGTCAGCGGCCAGGTGCCGGCGACCATCGCGACCAACATCGGCGATCTCGAGGTCACCCTGGACGCCGACGCCACCCCGTGCACGGTCAACTCCTTCGTCTCCCTGGCCAAGCAGGGCTACTTCGACAAGACCACCTGCCACCGGCTGACCACCGCGCCGTCCGGCATCTACGTGCTCCAGTGCGGCGACCCGCTCGGCACCGGCTACGGCGGCCCCGGCTACACCATCCCCGACGAGTTCACCGGCGAGGAGACCTACGGACCGGGCGTGCTCGCGATGGCGAACACCGGCGCCCCGAACTCCGGCGGCTCGCAGTTCTTCATCGTCTACCAGGACTCCCCGCTGCCGCCGCAGTACACGGTCTTCGGCACCCTCGACAAGGCGTCGCTCGCCGCGGTGACCAAGGACGCCGAGGCGGGCGCCGACAACAGCAACGGCCCCGGCGACGGCAAGCCCGTCAAGGGCGTCGACATCACCTCGGTCACCGTCGGCTGAGCGAGCCGACCCGCACCCGACCAACCACCGGTACCGCAGACCGTCCGGCTCACCGGGTCTCGCGGCTCGTCGCCAGCGCTCCTCGCACCTCGACCACCGGTAGCAGCCTCAGAGCCCGAACCGCGCACCGGTGAGCTGGACCGACACCTCCCAGGTGCGTCGGGCGAAGTCCGGATCGGTCGCGGCACGGGAGCGACCCACCGCGGTCGGCCAGCCTCGCAGCTCGCCGGGGCCGTCGGGCCCGATGTAGGTGTTGCCCGGCACGTCCATCGTGGCGGCGTAGACCAGCGGAAGGGCTCCCTGCCAGGGCGGCATGCTCACCAGCGGGTGGCCGAAGGCGCCGATGCGGCGCATCAGCCCGTTGCCGGCCCCCTGCGTGATGGCCGAGCGGGTCGAGCCGGGGTGCGCGCCGACCGCCCGCACCCGCGAACCCGCGGCCGTGAGGCGCCGCTGCAACTCGGCGAGGAAGTGCAGGTTCGCCAGCTTCGAGGCCCCGTACGCGCCGTAGGGGCGGTAGCCGCGCCGCGACCAGTCCAGGTCGTCGAGGTCGAGGTCGGCACCGCGATGCGACTGGGAGCTCACGACGACCACGCGGTCGGTGATCCGGGGCAGCAGCAGCGCGGTGAGCAGCACGTGGCCGAGGTGGTTGGTCGCGAACTGGTCGTCGGTGCCCCAGGCGCTCACCCGGTATGCCGTCGCCATCACGCCGGCGTTGTCGACCAGCACGTCGACGCGATCGAGGTCGAGCCCGTCGGCGAAGGCCGCGATCGAATCGGGGTCGGCGACATCGAGGCGGCGGACGTCGAGCAGGTGCCGGGGTGCGCGCATGGCATCGGCGACCCGGCGTCCCTTCTCCACGTCGCGGACGGCGAGCACCACGTGCGCTCCGCGGTGGGCGAGGATCTCGGTCGTCGCCGCCCCGACCCCGGCACTGGCGCCGGTGACGACGACGACGCGCCCGTCCTGGCGGGGGACGTCGACCCACGGCCCGCTGCGCGGGCGCCGCAGCCCGCTCAGGACGCCGTCCCCCGGTACCGCACCGGCTCGCCGAGGGTGACCGTGCGTCCGACGGTGCACAGACGGGACTCGATCTGCTCGAGCGTGCGTGGCACGACCGCGCGAGCCGCGTCGCCGGCCTCCCCCTCGGGGAACGCGACGTCGAAGGTGACGGTCAGGTCGACGAGGTGGGAGCCCTGCTCGTCGCGGATCTTGTGGCCGGTGACCCGGGCGTCGAGCCGGGTGAAGGGCGCCCGCTTGCCGGCGATCAGCTCCAGGTCGATCGCCCCGCAACCCGCCAGGGCCGCCAGCAGCAGCTCGACCGGGGTGAAGTCGGGGTCGTCGCCGCCGCCGATCGGCAGGACGCCGCCGCGGGCGTTGGTGGCCTTGTACCGCTCGGGGCCGATCTTGGTCAGGTCGACGGTGCGCAGGGTCTCCTCGGTGGACATGACGCGAGCCTAGTGACGCAGGCTCGGGTGGCGGGACGCCGACGGGCCGGCCCGGGAACTCCCGGACCGGCCCGACCGGTGCTAGGTGGTCGCGATCAGTGGCGCGGGACCGACACGACGCCGCCGCCGGTGCTGTGGAGGGAGCCGGGCCGACCGTTCGGACCGACGATCTCGATGTCCTTCTCGCCGACGACGACCGTGGTCAGCGGGTCGAGCTTGCTCTGGGACTTCTTGATCGAGAGCTCCTTGCCGTTGAACCGGGCCCGGACGCCGATCTGGTCGTTGCGCAGCGCCCGCTCGAGCTCGGTCTGCGCATCGGCGATCGAGGTGAGCGAGTAGGAGTCGAGGTAGTCGTTGAGACCACCGACGATCGACACCGAGCCGCCCCGGAGCTTGCCCGTGGGGATGGCGAGGCCGAACTCCTGGTAGGACAGCGTGCCGTCGGGGGCCTTGAGCACGGCCCGCAGCGCCACGGTGCGACCCGGCTTCGCGACCACGGGGGCCTTGCGCGTGACCGCGACCCACCCCGACGCCGTCTTCCGCTCCACACCGGTGAGCTTCAGCGTGGTGTGCTCGCGGGTGATGTCGGAGGTGATCGCGACCTCGTCGACCGTCACGCCCGGCAGGCTCGAGACCGCGTAGACGAAGTCGGCGAGCTCGAAGACCGAGGCGAAGGTGATGTCGGAGTTGTCGACGTAGGTGTCGGCCCACTGGAGCGTGAACGGCGTGCCGTTCTCGGTGCCGGTGATCTCCCACGTCTGGTTCTCCCGGCCGGCACCGATGGTGTCGAAGACGCGGTCGTGGTTGGCCAGGAACTCGTTGAAGGTCGCGGCGGCCAGCGCGTCGGGCACGTAGACGTCGGTGGTGCCGGTGCGCGACTTGCCGCCCGCGGTCACGCTCGAGGAGACCACCGCGGCGTCCGGTGCCGTGCCGAGCGCCCCGCTGATGCCGGTGCGTCGGTCCTGGTCGATGACGCCGGCCGG
Source organism: Nocardioides fonticola (assembly GCF_039536805.1). Lineage (NCBI taxonomy): Bacteria > Bacillati > Actinomycetota > Actinomycetes > Propionibacteriales > Nocardioidaceae > Nocardioides > Nocardioides fonticola. The sequence continues at coordinate 223,092 of NZ_BAAAZH010000028.1, forward strand.
GGCACCGATGTTGGCGACCTTGAAGGGCGAGCCGAGCGAATCGGCCTGCACGTAGAGGGCGTCGGCCGGGTGCAGGCCGAGCGTGGTCTCGCCGAGGTTGTTGAACGGGTGGCCGAAGGCGACGATGCGGCCGTTGCACACCGAGGTGACCGTGCCGACGCCGGCGAAGCTGACGTCGCCGTAGGCCGCGGACGCCGCGACGTTGCCGCCGGCGACGATGCTGGAGGCGTCGACCGCCGCGGTGCCGGCGCGTCCGGTGGCGTAGCTGACGCCGCGGTTCCACGGCTCGTCGACACCGGCCAACTGGCGGGCGCGGTTGCTGCTCAGACCGGTGACGCTCATCGGGATCGGCAGCTGGGTGAAGCCCTGCGCGGCCTGGTCGCGGGAGACGTCGCTCGCGGCGGCGATGCGGGCCGCCTGGGTGCGGTCGACCGTCACCTTCGCCGCCGGCGTGCCGGTCAGGTAGTCGTCCATGTCGGAGAACGGGGTGACGCCCGCGATCGGGGACGGACCGTAGGCCAGGCCGTAGGCGACGGCGCCGATGAGCTTGCCGTCCTTGTAGACCGGGGAGCCGGACATGCCCTGCCAGATGCCGCCGGCGTCCTGGAGGGCCGCGGAGTCGAACTTGATCATGATCATGTCGATGCCGGGCGCGATGCCGTCCTTCAAGGTGCCGATCACCGTGCCGCTGAACGGCTCGGGGGTGGTGCCCTTGCTGACGGTGAGCCCGGTGACGGCGTCGTCGCGCTGCAGGGTGCTGACGTCGTAGGCCGGCGTGCAGTCGCCGGTGGGTCCGGCTCCGCGGGCGGGCAACCCGGTGACGGCGGCCGAGGCGAGCGCGAGGCCGATGGCCCCGCTGGTGATGGCCGCCGTGCGGCGGACCCGAGATGTGTGCGTCATCGACATGACTTCCTCCCAGGGGCGGGGTGCCCCTCTCCGTAGTGCATTCCACCAGGCAGACGCGCTGGAGGGCCATCGGGTTGCCCGGCGGCGTGTCCCGGTGTGGACCACCCACCCCGGGGGCTGTCGGCGGCGTGCGCGGCACCGCGTAGGTTCGAGCCCGTGAACCCGTCGGCACCCGACCTGCCCCTGCGCCACGACGAGGCCATCGCCCGTGCCGCGCTCCTCGACGTCCTGGGCTACGACCTGGACCTGGACCTCACCACGGGCGCGGAGACCTTCCTGTCGCGCACCGTGCTGCGGTTCCGGGGCAAGGCCGCCGGTCGCACCTTCGTCGATCTCAAGCCGGTCTCGGTCGCCTCCATCACCCTCGACGGCAGCGAGGTCGACGTCGACCTCCTCGACCGCGGGCGTCTCCCGCTCGACGTCACCGAGGGCGAGCACGAACTCGTCGTCCGGTCGGTGATGCGCTACCGCAACGACGGCGAGGGCCTGCACCGCTCCGTCGACCCGGCCGACGGACGGCACTACGTGTACGGCATGAGCTTCATGGACGCCGCCCCGAGCGTCTTCGCCTGCTTCGACCAGCCCGACCTGAAGGCGCCGTACACGGTGCGGGTGCACGCGCCCCAGGACTGGATCGTGCGCGGCAACGGTCGCGCCGAGGAGGTCGAGCCTGGCGTGTGGCAGCTGGCCACGACGCCCCCGCTCGCGACCTACTTCGTCACCGTGGTCGCCGGGCCCTACCACCTCGTCGGCACCGAGCACGACGGCATCGCGCTGAGCCTGTCGGCCAAGCAGAGCCTCACCGGCCGGCTGGAGGAGCAGGCCGAGGACATCCTGCGCGTCACCGGGCAGAGCTTCGACGAACTGCACCGGCTCTTCGGCGTCCGCTACGCCTTCGGCGACTACCACCAGGCGTTCGTGCCGGAGTTCAACGCCGGCGCGATGGAGAACCCGGGCTGCGTGACGATCCGCGACACCCTCGTCTTCTCCGGACGCCCCTCGCGCGCCGAGCTCGTGTGGCGGGCCGCCCTCATCGCCCACGAGATGGCCCACCAGTGGTTCGGCGACCTGGTCACCCCGCGCTGGTGGGACGACCTGTGGCTCAACGAGTCGTTCGCCGAGTACCTCGGCAACCGGGTCGCGGCCGAGGCCACCGAGTTCTCCGACGCCTGGGTCGAGGTGGCCTACGGACGCCGGCAGTGGGGCCTCACCGCCGACCTGCGCACCAGCACCCACCCGGTCGCCGGCAACGGCGCCGTCGACGCGCCGTCCGCCCTCCAGGACTTCGACGGCATCTCGTACGCGAAGGGCTCCTCGATCCTCGCCCAGCTCGACGCGACCCTGGGCGACGAGGCGTTCTTCGGCGGCGTGCGCACCCTCTTCGAGCAGCGCCGCTTCGGCACGATCGAGCTCGCCGACGTCGTCGCGGCCTGGGAGCAGGCCTCCGGCCGCGACCTCGGTGCGACGGTGCAGCAGTGGCTGCGCACGAGCGGTCCCGACGTCCTCGAGCTCGACCGGGGCGCGGGCGTGCTGCGCCGCACCCCGCCTGCGCACGATCCGCAGGCCGACCGCCCGCACCGCTTCACGATCGCCCGCGCCACGGGCGCCGGCTGGCGATTCGAGGACGTCGTCCTCGACAGCCCGCAAGCGCCGCTGGAGATCGGCGCCGACGACGTCGTGGTGCTCGACCCGCGCTTCGACACGTGGGCCTCGACCCTGATCGACGACACCTCCGTGCGCGGCCTGGTCGACCTCCTGCCCGGCGTGGAGGACGAGCTGCTGCGGGCGGCGGTGTGGAACAACGTGCGCAGCTCGGTGCACCAGGGACGCCTCGACCCGGCCCTGGCCGTCGACCTCGCCGAGGCGAGCTTCCCCGTCGAGGACACCGGCGCCACCGGTCGGCGCACGCTGGCATGGGTGCTGGAGTGGTTGCTGCCGCTGGCGCCCGCAGGATCTCGGGAGCGCCTGCACCGCGCCGTCCGCACGATCCTGGACGCCGCCGAGCCCGGGTCGGAGCGTCAGCTGTCGGCCTTCCGGGCGGCGGTCGCGACAGCGACCGACGCTGCCGACCTGCGCGGCTGGCTGACCGCAGCGCCGGCGGGCATCGCGATCGACACCGAGCAGCGCTGGAAGCTGCTGGTGCGGCTGGCCACGCTCGGCGCCGTCGAGGTCGCCGAGCTCGATGCCGCTCTGGAGGCCGAGCGCACCGACGCGGCCGTCGTCGAGCACACGCGGGCTCGCGCCTCGCTGCCGACGGCGGAGGCCAAGGAGTACGCGTGGGCCCGGTTCACCGGCGCCGTCGAGGTGCCGAACTACGAGCTCGAGGCCGCCGGTCTCGGCATGTGGCGCGGCGGCCAGGAGTCCGTCACCGATCCCTATGTCGAGCGGTACTTCGCCGAGCTGCCCGCGACCGCCGCGGTGCGCAGCGGATGGGTGCTCGCGCTCGCCGCCGAGCAGTTCTTCCCGGCGTCCTCGGTCACCCCGGCGACGCTCGCCCTGGCCGAGCGGCTGCGCGACGACCCGGAGCTGCCCGGCCCGCTGCGGCGGCGGGTCTCCGATGCGGTCGACGACCTCGCACGCCGGCTGATGATCCTCCAGCGGTACCCGCGGTGAGCCCGGGCGCCGACCGGCGTCCCGGCCCAACCGTGCGGGTGCGGGTCGAGGAGCACCTCCCCGAACGGGTCTCCCGCCACGAGGATCGGGTGATCACCGAGGAGCCCCTGGAGATCCGCCTCGCCTGGCCGGGGGCTCCCGCCCATCGCGTGTGGGTCACGATGCGCACCCCCGGTCACGACTTCGAGCTCGCCGCGGGCTGGATGGTGCACGAGGGGGTCGCCGGCCCGGGCCACCTCTCCCCCTCCGGCACGGCGGCGATCTCCGGTGTCGCCTACTGCACCGACGCGACGCTCACGCCCGAGCAGGAGTTCAACGTCGTCACGGTGACCCTCGACGCGGTGCCGGTGCACCCGCCCGGCGCGCGGCACGACGCCGCCTCCGCGGGCTCCTCGGCCTGCGGGGTGTGCGGTGCGGACAGCATCGAGGCGGTGCTCGGACGCCATCCGGGGGCTGAAGGATCCACATCCGCCTCCGATCGCGGCGGCGAGCTCGACGGGGCGTTCGTCCGGAGCCTGCCCGACCTGCTGCGGCCGCACCAGCCGCTCTTCGACCGCACCGGCGGGGTCCATGCCGCGGCGCTCGTCACCCTCGACGGCGAGGTCCTCGTCGTGCGCGAGGACGTCGGGCGTCACAACGCCGTCGACAAGGTCACCGGTGCCCGCGTGCTGGCCGCCGAGCCCACAGCCGGCACCGTGTTGGTGGTGAGCGGACGGGCCGGCTTCGAGCTGGTGCAGAAGGCGATCGCCGCGGGCACCCGGGCCCTGGTCGCGGTCGGGGCGCCGACGAGCCTGTCGGTGCGCCTGGCGCGCGAATCCGGGCTCGGCCTCTACGGATTCGCCCGCGCCGACCGGGTCGTGCGCTACTGCTGAGGAGCCTCCCGGCGTGGGCTCGCCGGCTTTGTCGGTGCTCCCGCCTAGGTTCGTCCCATGCGCCTCCTCCACACCTCCGACTGGCACCTGGGCCGGTCGTTCCACCGTGAGGGGATGCTCGGCCACCAGGCCGCCTACATCGACCACCTGCTCGAGGTCGTCGAGAGCGAACGGGTCGACCTCGTCGTCGTCGCCGGCGACATCTACGACCGCGCCCTGCCGCCGGTCGACGCCGTCCGGCTGGCCGACGAGACCCTCGTGCGCCTGGCCCGCTCGCGGGCCCGCGTCGTCCTCACCAGCGGCAACCACGACTCCGCCCAGCGGCTCGGGTTCAGCTCGCGGCTCATCGACGAGGCCGGCGTCCACCTGCGCACCGACGTCGCCGCGGTCGGCACGCCGGTTCTCCTCGACGACGAGCACGGGCCGGTCGCCGTCTACGGCATCCCCTACCTCGACCCGGAGTCGGTGGCGGGTCCGTGGCAGCTGCCGGCGCGGTCCCACCAGGCGGCGCTCGGCGCGGCGATGGGCCGGGTGCGCGACGATCTCGCCGGCCGGCCCGGAGCGCGGTCCATCGTGCTCGCCCATGCGTTCGTCGGCGGCGGCGCCCTCGACCCGACCCCCTCGGACTCCGAGCGCGACATCAGCGTCGGCGGTGTCAGCCTGGTGTCGTCGGCGCTCTTCGAAGGCATCGACTACACCGCGCTCGGCCACCTGCACGGGCGCCACGTGCTGGGGGAATCGATCCGGTACAGCGGCTCCCCGCTGGCCTACTCCTTCTCCGAGGCCGACCACCGCAAGGGGGCGTGGCTCGTCGACCTCGGCCCGAGCGGGGTCGCCGCGGCCGAGTTCATCGAGGCACCGGTCCCCCGCCCGCTCGCCCGGCTGCGCGGCGGCCTCGAGGAGCTGTTGGCCGACCCCGCGCTCGCGGCCCACGAGGCCAGCTGGGTGCAGGTCACCCTCACCGACGACACCCGTCCGCGACAGGCGATGGAGCGGTTGCGTCGACGCTTCCCGCACACGCTGGTGCTCACCTTCGAGCACCAGGCGCCCACGGTCGGCGTCCTGCCGGCCACGCGCTCCCAGGGGCGCACCGACCACGACATCGCCCTCGACTTCCTGCGCACCCTGCGCGGTGCCGAGCCGCCCGCCGACGAGGCCTCGCTGCTGCGCCTGGCGGTCGACGCCTGCTGCGACGACCCCGAGGTCGACACACTCTTCTCGCTGGAGGAGCTCGCCTGATGCGCCTCCACCACCTGAGCATCACGGCCTTCGGTCCGTTCGCCGACACCGTCGACCTCGATCTCGACCACGTGTCGGGCGCCGGGCTCTTCCTGCTCTCCGGAGCCACCGGGGCCGGCAAGACGAGCATCCTCGACGCGATCTGCTTCGCGCTCTACGGCGACGTCCCCGGCGATCGCGCCACCGCGAAGCGACTGCGGTGCGACCAGGCCGCGCCGTCCGTGCGGCCGCGGGTCGAGCTCGACTGCACCCTGGGCGGGCGCCGCTTCCGGATCGTGCGGACGCCGTCGTGGGAACGGCCGAAGAAGCGCGGCACCGGCATGACCACCGAGCAGGCGTCGGTGAGTGTCAGCGAACACCTCGCCGGCGACTGGTCGCCGTTGACGACCCGGCTCGACGAGGCCGGCGACCTCATCGCCGGCCTGCTGGGCATGAACCTCGGCCAGTTCACCCAGGTGGCCCTCCTTCCGCAGGGCCGTTTCCAGGCGTTCCTGCGCGCGCGGGCCGACGAGCGCCACGCCCTGCTGCAACGCCTCTTCCGCACCGGGCGGTTCGAGGACGTCGAGAAGTGGCTGCGCGAACGACGCCTCACCCTCGGGCGCCGCAGCGCCGAGGCCATGCAGGAGATCTCCGTGCTGGTGGGCCGCATCAGCGAGGCCGCCGACGAGCCGCTTCCGCCGACCGTCGACGACGACCTCACCGAGGTGCTCCTCGACGGCAGCCTGCGCGACTGGGTCCACGAGCGGCGGGCGGCGGCGGCCGCCGGGCTGCACGCCGTCACCGATCTGGTGGCAGGAACGGCCGCGGCCGAGGCGAGCTCCCGCGAGCGGACCGACCGGGTGCGGCAGCGGGTCGAGGCGGCCCGCGAGGTCGTCGCGGCGCGTTGTGCGGAGGCCACCCTGGTCGCCCGCGCCGAGCACATCGCCGACCTGGTCGAGCGCATCCGCGCGGCGCGCCGCGCCGCACCCGTGGTGCCGATGCTCCAGCGAGCCGAGGCCGATCGCCGCACGGCCGACCACGCCCTGCGGGAGGCGCGATCGCAGGTGCGCCTGCTCGCCGACGCTCCCGACGGCGCCGAGCCGACCGGTCTCGAGCACGAGCTCGCCGACGGCGTCTCCGAGCCCCTCCTGGTGGAGATCGACGACCGTCGGCGGGCGCTGGCCGACCGGCTGGCCGGCGTCCGCGCCGCCCTCCCCCGCCACGAGGCGCGGCGCACGCTCGCCGACGACCTGCGATCGCTCGAGGAGCGCATCGCGGCCGCGGTGCACACCGAGCAGATCCAGCGGCACCGCGAGGAGGCGATGCCCGCGCTCCTGGCCGACGCCGAGGCGCAGGTCGCGACCGCGCGCGAGGCCGGGGCGCAGGTCGCCGTCCTGCAGGTCCGCCACGACGAGCTCGCGGCCGTCGTCGCCGCCGGTGCCGAGCTGGCACTCCTCCGGCCCCAGGTGCAGGAGGCCACCGACGCGTGGCTGGCGGCGCGGGAGGCCGCCGCCACCGCCCACGAGACCCTGCTGGCGCTCCGGGAGGCGCGCATCGCCGGGATGGCCGCCGAGCTCGCCGGCGCGCTGGTCGTCGGGCACTCCTGCCCGGTCTGCGGCTCGCACGAGCACCCGGCGAAGGCCACGCCCGCGCCCGACGCCTCCGACGCCTCCGCCGAGCGGGCGGCGCAACGCCGGGTCGACGACGCGAAGAACGACGAGCACCTGCGGCATCTGCGGCTCAGCGAACTCCAGCAGCGGGTCGCCAGCCTCGAGGCCACGGTCGGCGACCGCGACGTGACCGCCGCCCGCGCCGAGTGCGCCGAACTCGCCGCCGCCCTGCCGAAGGCACGCACGCTGGCCGACACCCTGCCCGCCGCCGAGGACGCGCTCGCCGCCCTCCGGGCCGACCGCGACGCCCTCGCCGGCCATCTCTCGGTGCTGCGCACCGAGATCGCCGCCCTCACCGCCTCGCGTGGGGCCCGCGCCGAGGAGGCCGCACGCCTCGACGCCGAGGTCGCCGGCCTGCTGGCCGATCTCCCCGACGACACGCTGCCCGCCGCGGAGCGGCGATTGGCGTCCGCGGTGGAGCGGCACGAGGCAGCCGTCGCAGCCCTCCGCACGGCCCGCGACCGTGCCGCCGAGGCCGCGGCGAGCGCCGCGCACGTCGAGCGCCTGTTGGCCGAGACCGGGTTCTGCGACGAGGCGGCGGTGCGCGAGGTCGCCGCACCCGGCGACGTCCTGATCGCCTGGGAGGCCGAGCAGATCGCGCACCAGCGCGAGACCGACCGGGTCCACGAGATCGTCGAGCGGCTGGGGCAGGAGCATCCCGACCTCGCCGCGGCGAGCGATCCCGACGCGGCGCAGGTCGCCCTGGCCGAGGCCGAGACCGCGCTCGCCGAGAGCACCGCGGCGCACACGGCCGCTCTCGACGCGCTCGGACGCGCCCGTGAGGAGGCCGGTCGAGCCACCGCACGGTGCGGCCGGCTGGTCGAGCTGGTCGCCCGCTTCGACGAGGAGCTGGCCTCGTGGGTCCCGCTGCACCACGACCACGACCGCACGACCCGCCTCTCGGCTTTCGTCGAGGGCAAGTCGGCCGACAACCGTCTGCAGATGCGGCTCTCGGCCTACGTGCTGGCCTACCGGCTGGCCCAGGTCGTCGACGCCGCCAACGAGCGGCTGCACGCGATGACCGATCACCGCTACCGGCTCGAGCACACCGCCGAGCGCGGCAACCGGGAGTCCCGAGGCGGCCTGGGTCTGCTGGTCCGCGACGACTGGTCGGGTGAGGCCCGCGACCCCGCCACGCTCTCGGGCGGCGAGACGTTCGTCGTCTCCCTGGCCCTGGCGCTCGGTCTCGCCGACGTCATCGCGCACGAGGTCGGCGGTGCCGCCATCGACACGCTCTTCGTCGACGAGGGGTTCGGCTCGCTCGACGCCGACACCCTCGACGACGTCATGGACACCCTCGATGCCCTGCGCGACGGCGGTCGCGTGGTCGGGGTGGTGAGCCACGTCGCGGAGATGCGCTCGCGCATCCCGACCCAGATCGTCGTCACCAAGGCGCGGTCCGGATCCACCGCGGAGGTGAGGGTCGGCAAGACCTTCGCCGCGATGGCATAGGTTCGACCCATGCCCGCCCGCGAACCGGATCCGGCCTTCGTCCAGCTGCCCCTGCGCCTCCTCGCCGATGCCGCCCTCATCCGGGCCCGCGAGCTCGGCGCGAGTCACGCCGACCTCCGCGTCGAGCGCATCCGCTACCAGAACATCCGGGTACGTGACACCCACGTGCAGGGCGTCTCCGACTCCGAGGACCTCGGCCTCGCCGTCCGGGTCGTGCACCGCGGGTCGTGGGGATTCGCCGCCGGCATGGCGTTGACCCCCGAGAGTGCCGCTGCGCTGGCCGAGCAGGCCGTCGCCGTGGCGCAGGTCGCGGCCGCGATGACCGCCCGGCCCGTCGTCCTGGCCGACGAGCCGGTGCACGCCGACGCCACCTGGGTCTCCGCGTACGAGATCGACCCGTGGTCGGTGCCGGTGGCCGAGAAGACCGGCGTCCTGCTCGACTGGACGACGCGCCTGCTCGCCTCCGACGCCGTCGAGCACGCCACCGCCTCGCTCCAGCAGGTGCACGAGTGCACCTTCTACGCCGACCTCGCCGGCACCACGACCACGCAACAGCGCATCCGGCTCCAGCCGGCGTTCGAGGCGATGGGCAGCCACGGCGACCTGTTCGACTCGATGGCCTCGATCGCCCCTCCGGTGGGCCGCGGGTGGGAGTACGTGGCCGGCGGGCCGGGCGCCTGGGACTGGGACGCCGAGCTCGCCGAGGTGCCCGACCTGCTCGCCGAGAAGCTGCGCGCACCGAGTGTCGAGGCCGGCCGCTACGACCTGGTGATCGATCCCTCGAACCTGTGGCTCACCATCCACGAGTCGATCGGCCACGCCACCGAGCTCGACCGGGCGCTGGGATACGAGGCGAACTACGCGGGCACCTCCTTCGCGACCCCCGACAAGCTCGGCTCGCTCCAGTACGGCACGCCGCTCATGCACGTCACCGGCGACCGCACGGTCGAGCACGGCCTGGCCACGATCGGGTACGACCACGAGGGCGTGGCGACGACCTCCTGGGACATCGTGCGCGACGGCGTCCTCGTCGGCTACCAGCTCGACCGTCCGATGGCGGCCCTGATGCCGGAGATCTCCGGTGGCCGCTCGAACGGGTGCGCCTACGCCGACTCGCCCTCCCACATCCCGATCCAGCGGATGGCCAACGTCAGCCTCCAGCCCGACCCCGCCGGCGGCTCGACGGCCGACCTGATCCGCGGCGTCGACGACGGCATCTACATCGTCGGCGACCGCTCGTGGTCGATCGACATGCAGCGCTTCAACTTCCAGTTCACCGGCCAGCGCTTCCTGCGCATCCGCGACGGCGAGATCGTCGGCCAGGTGCGTGACGTCGCCTACCAGGCCACCACCACCGACTTCTGGGGCTCCATGGACGCCGTCGGCGGCCCGGAGACGTGGGTGCTGGGCGGCGCCTTCAACTGCGGCAAGGCCCAGCCCGGCCAGGTCGCAGCCGTCAGTCATGGATGTCCGAGCGCCCGCTTCCGCGACGTCCGGATCCTCAACACGACGCAGGAGGCGGGTCGATGACCGCGGCCGGCACCCCCACCCCGCAGCAGCTCGCCGAGCTGGCCCTGGCCGCGAGCGCCGCCGACGACTGCGTGGTCATCGTGCGCGACACGACCACCGCGAACCTGCGGTGGGCGAACAACACCTTGACCACCAACGGCGTCGCCCACCGCGTCGGCGTCTCGGTGGTCTCGTTCGTGCGCGGTGCCGACGGCGTGCGGGTCGGCTCGGTGAGTGCGAGCACCGCCGAGGCCGACGGCGTCCGCAGGCTGGTGGCCGAGGCCGACGCGGCCGCGCGGGCGGCCTCGCCCGCTCCCGACGCGGCCGAGCTGACCGCCGACCGCGTCTCCCCCGACTGGGACGCCGCCCCCGGCGCCACCGACATCCACGTCTACGACGCCTTCGCCCCCGCGCTGGGCGAGGCCTTCTCCCGGGCCACGGCGGGCCGTCGGGTGCTCTACGGCTTCGTGAACCATGAGGTCACCACCACCTACCTGGCCTCCAGCACGGGTCTGCGGCTGCGGCACGAACAGCCCACGGGGCACTACGCCTGCACCGGCAAGCCCGACGACCTCTCCCAGTCGGCCTGGGTCGGCGGGGCCACCCGCGACTTCGCCGGCGTCGACGCGCTGGCCCTCGACGCCGAACTCGGACGGCGGCTCGACTGGGGCCGCCGGCGCGTCGACCTCCCGGCCGGGCGTTACGACACGATCCTGCCGCCCGGCTCCGTTGCCGACCTGCTCATCGACGCCTACTGGTACGCCGGGGCCCTCGACGCCCACGACGGGCAGTCGGCGTTCAGCCGACCGGGCGGCGGCACCCGCATCGGCGAGCGCATCGCGCGGCCGGGCACCCGGCTGCTCTCCGACCCCGCCCATCCGGGCCTGGCGTGCGCGCCGTTCACCGCCACCGCGGCGTCGTCGAACACGACCTCGGTCTTCGACAACGGTCTCCCCCTGGACCGTACGACCTGGATCGACGACGGCGTGCTGACCGGTCTCGTCCAGACCCGCCACTCCGCCGGCCTCACCGGTCAGCCCACCACTCCCTACGTCGACAACCTCGTGCTCGAGGTCGAGGGCGCCGACGGCGATCTCGACGACCTGGTGCGCGGTGTCGAGCGCGGCCTGCTGGTCACCTGTCTCTGGTACATCCGCGTCGTCGATGCGCAGAGCCTGCTGCTGACCGGCCTCACCCGCGACGGCGTGTACCTCGTCGAGGACGGCGAGATCACCGGCATGGTCAACAACTTCAGGTTCAACGAGAGCCCGATCGACCTGCTCCAGCGCTTCAGCCACGCCTCGGCCACCGTGCCGAGCTTCAGCCGCGAGTGGGGCGACGACTACTTCAGCCGCACCGCCACCCCGGCCCTGCGCATCCCCGACTTCAACATGTCGAGCGTGTCGCAGGCCCTCTGACGACCGATGGTCGAGGTGCGAGCACAGCGAGCCCTGCCGGTGGTTGAGGTGCGAGCGAAGCGAGCCTCGAAACCCCCGCACCCGAACACCTCACCGGTACCGGCCACCTGTCTGCTCACCGGGTCTCGAGGCTCGTCGCTGGCGCTCCTCGCACCTCGACCACCGGCGGTAGCCGGCGCCTCATCGAGCCCAGCGGCCCGCGTCCCGCCACTCCCCTGCCGCGGCGACCAGTCCCGCGAACAGCCCCCGGTCGGCGTCCACCTCGGGGTGCCACTGGACGGCGAGCCGGAAGAGATGTCCGGGGTCCTCGATGGCCTCCAGCAGCCCGTCAGCGGCCCAGCCGACGGCCTCGAACCCCGGGTGCGACCGCACCGACTGGTGGTGGTGGCAGGCGACCGTCGGCGGCGCCTTCACGAGGGTGGCGAGCCGGCTGCCGGCAGCGAGCCGCACAGGGGTGCGTCCGTAGGCATCGCCGCCCGGGCTGTGGTCCTCATGGGCGACGACGTCGGGCACGTGCTGCTCCAGCGCGCCTCCGGCATGCACGGCCATCACCTGCATCCCGCGACAGATCCCCAGCACCGGCATGCCGATGGCGCCGGCGGCGTCGAGCAGGGCGAGCTCCCAGGCGTCGCGGTCGACCCGCGGCGCTCCGGTGGTGACATGCGGGTCGGCGCCGTACCGCGCGGGGTCGACGTCGGCTCCCCCACTGATGATCAGCCCGTCGAGCCGCTCCAGGACGCCGACCGCGGCGTCGCCGTACGGCTCGACCGGCGGCAGCAGCACCGGGACGCCGCCCGCTGCCTCGACCGCCCGCGCGTAGGACGCCGGCAGGAGGTCGGCCTGTTCGGACCACACCCCCCACCGGGCGTCCTCGCGGTAGACGCTCAGCCCGATGACCGGTCGGCTCACAGCGGCGTGACGTAGGCGCCCGAGATGCCGCCGTCGACCAGGAAGGTCGAGGCGGTCATGAACGACGACTCGTCGGAGGCCAGGAACAGGACGGCGTTGGCCATCTCCTCGGGCTCGCCGAACCGGCCCATGGGCACGTGCACGAGGCGACGGGCGGCGCGCTCGGCGTCCTTGGCGAAGAGCTCCTGGAGCAGCGGGGTGTTGACCGGTCCGGGGCACAGCGCGTTGACGCGGATGCCCTGCCGGGCGAACTGCACGCCGAGCTCGCGGGTCATCGACAGCACTCCGCCCTTGGAGGCGGAGTAGGAGATCTGCGAGGTCGCCGCACCCATCACCGCCACGAACGAGGCGGTGTTGATGATCGAGCCCTTGCCCTGCTCGATCATGTAGGGCAGCGCGGCCTTGCAGCACAGGTAGACGCTGGTGAGGTTGACCTCCTGCACCTTGCGCCACGCGTCGAGGTCGGTGTCGAGGATCGAGTCGTCCTCCGGCGGGCTGATGCCGGCGTTGTTGAAGGCGATGTCGACCGACCCGTAGGTGTCCTTCGCGGTCGCGAACAGCGCGTCGACCTGTTCCTTCGAGGTCACGTCGGTGTGCACGTAGGTGAGGCCGAGCTCGGTCTCGAGCTCGGCGCCGCGGGCGTCGTCGAGGTCGCCGACGACGACCTTCGCGCCCTCCTCGAGGAAGCGGCGCACGGTCGCCAGCCCGATACCGGAGCAGCCTCCGGTGATCACGGCGACCAAGCCCTCGAGACGTCCTGCCATGGTGGTTCCTTTCCTGGTTCGGGGACGACGACGCGATCGCGTCAGTCGTGGGCGATGAAGACGTTCTTCTCCTCGGTGAACGCGTGCGGGGCGTCGGGGCCGAGTTCGCGGCCGAGGCCGGACTGCTTGAAGCCGCCGAACGGCGTCCAGTAGCGCACCGAGGAGTGCGAGTTGACGCTGAGGTTGCCGGCCTCGACGCCGCGGGCGACCCGCAGCGCGCGGCCGATGTCGCGGGTGAAGATCGAGCCGGAGAGGCCGTAGTCGGTGTCGTTGGCGAGCCGGACGGCGTCGTCCTCGGTGTCGAAGGGCATGACGGCGACGACCGGTCCGAACACCTCCTCGCGCCAGACCGGAGCGGTCACGTCCGAGGCGGCGACGACCGTGGGCGGTACCCAGAAGCCGCCGGCGAAGGCGGCATCGTCGGGCACCGCACCGCGGATCAGCACCTCGGCGCCGTCGAGGTAGCCGAGCACCCGGTCGCGCTGCCCGGCCGAGATGAGCGGACCCATCTCCGCCTCGGGCGAGGTGGGGTCGATGACCTTAACCCCCTGGACGGCGGTCTCGAGAGCGCTGAGGAACTCGTCGTGCACCGAGCGCTCGACCAGGATCCGCGAGCGCGCGCAGCAGTCCTGGCCGGCGTTGTCGAAGACCGCATACGGCGCGGTGGCGGCGGCCTTGGCGATGTCGGCGTCGGCGAAGACGATGTTGGCGCTCTTCCCGCCGAGCTCGAGGGTCACCCGCTTCACCTGGTCGGCGCAGCCGGCCATGATCCGCTTGCCGACGGCGGTCGAGCCGGTGAAGCAGACCTTGCGCACACCGGGGTGGGTGACGAACCGTTCGCCGACGACCGGGCCGGCGCCGGGGATGACGGTGAAGACGCCCTCGGGGATGCCGGCCTCCAGCGCGAGCTCGGCGAGCCGGATCGCCGTGAGCGGCGTCAGCTCGGCCGGCTTGAGGACGACGCAGTTGCCGGCCGCGAGCGCGGGCGCGAAGCCCCAGCCGGCGATCGGCATCGGGAAGTTCCAGGGCACGATGATGCCCACCACGCCGAGCGGCTCGCGGAAGGTGACGTCGAGACCGCCGGGCACGGGGATCTGCCGGCCGAAGAGCCGTTCGGGCGCGGCCGCGTAGTAGGTGAGGACGTCACGGACGTTGCCGGCCTCCCAGCGGGCGTTGCCGATCGTGTGGCCGGCGTTGCGCACCTCGAGCTCGGCGAGCTCCTCGAGGTGCTCGTCGACGACCCGGGCGAAGGCCCGCAACAGGCGGCCGCGGTCGGCCGGTGCCACGTCGCGCCACGCCGGGAAGGCCGCCTGGGCCCGGGCGATCAGCTCGTCGGTCTCCTCGACCGAAGCGAGCGGTACCTCGGAGACGACGCCGCCGGTGGCGGGGTTGAGGACGGTGAAGCTGGTCATCGCTGCTGCTGCTCCCTCACATACGTTCGAAGCTCCGGCGGAGCTCCCAGTCGGTCACGGCGGCGTCGAAGGCGGCGATCTCGACGTCGGCCATGTTGGTGTAGTGGTCGACGACGTCGTCGCCGAAGGCGGCGCGCGCGATCGCCGAGGCGTTGAAGGCCTCTCGCGCCTCGCGCAGCGTGCCCGGCACCTTCGGTCGACCCGAGGTGTAGGCGTTGCCCTCCAGCGGCGGCTCGAGGGTGAGGCCGGCCTCGATGCCGTGCAGGCCCCCGGCGAGCATCGCGGCGAGCGCGAGGTAGGGGTTCACATCGCCACCGGGCACCCGGTTCTCCAACCGGGCACCGGCGCCTCGACCGACGAGCCGGACGGCGCAGGTGCGGTTGTCCTCGCCCCAGGCGATCGTCGTGGGGGCGAAGGAACCGTCGGCGAACCGCTTGTAGGAGTTGATGTTCGGGGCGTAGAGCAGGGTCAGCTCGGTCATGGTGGCCAGCAGTCCGGCGACGAAGCTGTCGTAGAGCGGGGTGCGGCGACCGGACTCGGCGTCCCAGAAGACGATCGAGCCGTCCTGCCCGCGCAGCGAGAGGTGCACGTGGCAGGAGTTGCCCTCGCGCTGGTCGTACTTGGCCATGAAGGTCAGCGCCTTGCCGTGCTGGGCGGCGATCTCCTTCGCGGCGGTCTTGTAGACCGCGTGGTTGTCGGCGGTGACCAGCGCCTCGTCGTAGAGGAAGCCGATCTCGTGCTGGCCGAAGTTGCACTCGCCCTTCGACCCCTCGACGTTCATGCCCGCGCCGTACATGGCGTTGCGGATGTCGCGGATGACCGACTCGACGCGGGTGCCGCCGAGGATCGAGTAGTCGACGTTGTACTGGTTGGACGCCGTGAGCCCGCGGTAGTTCCGGTTCGCGGCGTCCTCGTAGGTGTCGTCGAAGAGGATGAACTCCAGCTCCGTGCCGGCCAGTGCGGTGAACCCCATCGCGGCGGCGCGGTCGAGCTGGGCCTTGAGCACCGACCGCGGTGAGGGACGCACCGGCGTGTGGTCGGGCCACATGAGGTCGCACTGGATCATCGCGGTGGCCGGCAGGTGCGGCAGCACCCGCACCGTGTCGGGATCGGGCACGAACTCCATGTCGCCGTAGCCGCGCTCCCAGGAGGTGATCGCGTAGCCGTCGACGGTGTTCATCTCGATGTCGACGCCGAGCAGGTAGTTGCAGCCCTCGGTGCCGTGGTCGAGCACGACGTCGAGGAAGTAGCGGCCGTGCAGGCGCTTGCCCTGAAGACGACCCTGCATGTCGGTGAAGGCGACGATGACGGTGTCGATCGTGCCGGCCTCGATGAGGGCACGCAGGGCGTCGAGGCTCAGATGCCGGTCGTTGCGGGTCATCGGATCTCCTGGGTCGTGGCGGAACGGTCGATCAGGGCGGGCAGGGTCGGTCAGGTCAGCCGAGGAGACCTCGCAGGAGGGCGGCGGTGTCGTCGCAGTGCGACTCCATGGCGCGCCGTGCGGCGGTCGGCTTGCCGGCACGGATCGCGCGATACAGGGCGGCGTGCTGACGCGCGGAGTGGCTGATGTTCGCAGGCATGACCGGGATCGCCAGCAGCATCTCGTGCAGCACCGCCTGCACCGAGGTCACGGCCTCGATGGTGCGCGGGGAGTCGGTGAGCGCGGCGATGGTGAGGTGGAAACGCGAGTCGGCCTGTCGGTGCTCGGGCGTTCCGGCCGCTGCGACCAGGTCGTCGTGGGCCTGCTGGAGCTGCGCGAGCCGGACGTCGTCCAGCTCGCGGGAGGCGGCCAGTGCGGCCGCGCCCGGCTCGACGATGCGCCGGTACTCCAGCGCGTCGAGCCAGTCGCGCCGCTTCTTCTCGCTGATCCGCGCAGCGGCCCGGGCGGACGGCGTCCGCGGCTTGAGGGTGACGACGGTGCCGCCGCCGCGTCCACGGGTGGTCTCGACGAGGCCGGCCTGGCGCAGCGCGGCCATCGCCTCCCGCAGCGTCGCCCGGGAGACGCCCATCATCTCGGCGAGATCGCGCTCGGGCGGGAGCGTGGAGCCGCGCGGATAGACGCCGAGCCGGATGGCGGTGGCGAGCTGCTCGACACAGGTCTCGAACGCATGCAGCCCGCGCACGGGCCGGATCACCGCTTCGGGGAGATGCGCGTCCGGACGAGCCGCCATGCCGCTCACGATGGGATGCCCGTCACGTCGCTGTCAACCGCCTGAGGAAAGGTAAAGGTCTGAGTTCAGACCATTTAACACGAGGTGATTTACAACGTCACATGGCAGGTCTAGCGTCCCGAGACACCACAGCCACGTGCCGTCCGAAAGGTGTCTCGCATGCCCGAAGCACATGAGCCGATCGCGGAGCATCTGAGCTCCGACGAGGCCCACCTCGCTCGTCTCGGGTACCGCCAGGAGCTCGCCCGTACCTGGTCGAGCTTCTCCAACTTCGCGATCTCGTTCTCGATCATCTCGATCCTCGCCGGCTGCTTCACGACCTTCGGTCAGGCCTGGAACAACGGCGGACCCGTCGCGATCTCCTGGGGTTGGCCGATCGTCTCGATCTTCATCCTCATCATCGGCTTCACCCTGAGCGAGCTCGTCAGCGCCTACCCCACCTCCGGAGGCATCTACTGGTGGGCGGCGAAGATGGGAGGACCCGCCGCCGGCTTCTTCACCGGCTGGCTGAACCTCATCGGCCTGCTGGCGGTGACCGCCTCAGTGGCGTACGGCGCTGCGACCTTCTTCGACCTGACGCTGTCGACGATCAGCACCGGATGGGCGGAGGACTACTCGCTCAACCGGACCTTCGTCATCTTCATCATCATCATGGCGCTGGCCTCGGTCGCGAACATCTTCTCCAGCCACCTGTTGGCACTCATCAACAACATCTCCGTGTGGTGGCACGTCGCCGGCGCGGCGGTCGTCATCGCGATCCTGATCATCGTTCCCGACACGCACCAGAGTCCGAGCTTCGTCTTCACCGAGCGGATCAACAACTCCGGGTTCGACAGCGGCTTCTACTGGTTCCTCGTGCTGCCTCTGGGCCTGCTTCTCACGCAGTACACGATCACCGGGTTCGACGCCTCCGCCCACCTCTCGGAGGAGACCCAGGGTGCGGCGACCGGTGCGGCCAAGGGGATCTGGCAGTCGATCTTCTACTCGGCGATCGGCGGGTACGTCCTGCTGCTGGCCTTCCTCTTCGCGGTCCAGGACCCCGAGGGTGTCTCGGCGGGTTTCGGCGGGGTCGACGTGATCTTCGGTCAGGCTCTCGGCGAGAAGGCGCACTTCACGGTGCTGCTGATCTCGACCGTCGGTCAGCTCTTCTGCGCGACGGCCTGCCTCACCAGCGCCTCGCGCATGACCTTCGCGTTCAGCCGCGACGGAGCCATCCCCGGCTCGGCCTGGTTGAGCACGGTCAGGGCCTCGAGCAAGGTTCCCGCCAACGCGGTCGTGTTCGTCGCGATCATCGGCGTCCTGATCACCCTGCCGGCGCTCAAGAGCATCGGCGGCGTCCCGATCGCCTTCTACGCCGTCGTCTCGGTAGCGGTCATCGGCCTCTACCTGGCCTTCCTGATCCCCATCTTCCTGCGCTGGCGGATCGGGGACGCCTTCGAGGCCGGCGAATGGACCAACGGCGCGAAGTACAAGTGGATGAACCCGATCGCCTGCCTGGAGATCGCGATCATCAGCGTCTACTTCATCCTCCCCTTCACGCCTGCCGGCGTGCCGTTCAGTGACGACTTCGCGTGGGCGAGCGTGAACTACGCGCCGATCCTCACGATCGGCACCCTCATCGTGCTCGCCATCTGGTGGAACCTCTCGGCCAAGAAGTGGTTCACCGGCCCGAAGCACACGATCGACCCTGCGGTCGTGGCAGCGTTCGACGACTGATCGATGGGCGACCTCGCCGACCTGGGCCGCCTCGCCGTGCTGGTGGGGCGGTCCTGGTCGGTCACCGAACTCCCGGGCGGGCTGACGAACCACAACGTCCGGGTCGTCAGCACCGACGACGGCGAGCCGCTCGACCTCGTCGTGCGGTGCACCTCCAGCGACGCCGGACTGCTGGGCATCGATCGCGACGCCGAGCACATCAACACCGGTGCGGCGGCGGTGGCGGGGGTCGGCGCCCCGGTGGTGGAGTACCGGCCCGACCTCGGGATGCTCGTCATCGGCTACCTGCCTGCTCGGGCCCTCGACGACGGCGACTTCACCGATCCGGCGGTGCTGGCCCGTGCCGCGGACGCCGTCCGGCGCCTGCATGCAGGCCCGAGCTTCGCGGGGGTCTTCGACATGTTCGCCCGCCAGGCCTCCTACCGGGCCTGCATCGCCGAGCGGGGCTTCGCGCTTCCCGCGGACTACGACGACCACGCGGCGGCCTGGGACGCCGTCCGCAAGGCGTTGGCGCTCGAGCCGCCGGAGCGGGTGCCGTGCAACAACGACCTGCTGGCCGCCAACTTCCTCGACGACGGCGAGCGGGTATGGCTCATCGACTACGAGTACAGCGGCATGAACGATCCGTTCTTCGAACTCGGCAACACCGCAGCGGAGTGCCGGTTCGACGACGACCTGGTCGAGGCCTGGGTGGCCGCCTACACCGGTGCACCCACGCGGGCCGAGGTGGCCCGCACGCGGCTGCAGATGATCTGCAGCCGCTACGGCTGGTCACTGTGGGGCTTCATCCAGGCCGCGACCAGCCCGCTCGACTTCGACTTCCACGCCTGGGGGCTCGAGCGCTACGAGCTCGCGGCCGCCGCCTTCGGGCACCCCTCGTTCACCCGGCTCCTGGAGGATGTCGCGCATGCCTGACCTGCCCGACCGCGCCGAGATCGTCATCATCGGCGGGGGCGTGATCGGCACCTCGGTGGCCTACCACCTCACCCAGCTGGGCCGCACGGACGTCGTCCTGCTCGAGCAGGGCCGCCTCTCCTGCGGGACGACGTGGCATGCCGCCGGCCTGGTCGGCCAGCTGCGGGCCTCCGAGAGCGGCACGCGGCTGGTGCAGTACTCGGTCGAGCTGTATGCCGACCTCGAACGCCGCACGGGTCTCGCGACCGGCTACCAGCAGTGCGGGGGCCTCACGGTCGCTCGCACCCCCGAGCGGCTGGTCCAGCTCAAGCGCACGGTCGCGGCGGCCGACGCCTACGGCATGGAGTGCCACCTCCTCTCCCCCGCCGAGGCGGGGGAACGGTACCCGCTGCTCGAGACCGCCGATCTGCTCGGAGCCATCTGGTTGCCCGGCGACGGCAAGGCGAACCCGACCGACCTGACGGCGTCCCTGGCCCGGGGCGCCCGGCAGGGCGGGGCCCGCATCCTCGAGGGCGTGCGGGTGACCGGCGTGCGCGTCGAGCACGGGCAGGTCGCCGGCGTCGAGACCGACGCCGGCCCGATCGACGCTGCGATCGTCGTCAACTGCGCGGGCCAATGGGCCAAGGCGGTCGGCGCGATGGCGGGTGTGACCGTGCCGCTGCACTCCGCGGAGCACTTCTACGTGGTCACCGAGCCGTTCGAGGGCGTGCGCCCCGACCTGCCGGTGCTGCGCGATCCCGACGGCTACACCTACATCAAGGAGGAGGTCGGCGGACTGGTGATCGGCGGCTTCGAGCCCGAGGCCAAGCCCTGGGTCTCCCCGCACGAGCTGCCCCACCCCTTCGAGTTCCAGCTGCTGGAGGAGGACTGGGACCACTTCGGCGTCCTCATGGAGTCGGCGCTGCATCGGCTGCCGGCGGTGCGGGACGTCGGCATCCGCAAGTTCTACAACGGCCCGGAGAGCTTCACCCCCGACAACCAGTTCGTGCTCGGCGAGGCCCCCGAGGTCGACGGCTTCTTCGTCGGCGCCGGCTTCAACTCCGTCGGCATCGCCTCGGCCGGCGGCGCGGGACGGGCCCTGGCCGAGTGGATCGTCGAGGGCGAGCCGACCAGCGATCTCACGGCGGTCGACATCCGCCGCTTCGCGCCGTTCAACGGCAACGTGCGCTGGCTGCGCGACCGGGTAGCCGAGGTGCTCGGCCTGCACTACGCCGTCCCGTGGCCCAACCGCGAGTTCACGACCGCGCGACCGTTCCGGCGTTCGGCGGTGCACCACCTGTTGGAGGCTGAGAACGCGAACTTCGGCTCCCGCATGGGCTGGGAACGCGCCAACTTCTTCGCGCCGCCGGGTGAGCCGCCGGTGATCGAGTACGGCTGGGGCGCCCAGAACTGGACGCCGTGGGTCGCCGCCGAGCAGACCCGCACGCGTACCGGCGTCTCGCTGTTCGACCAGAGCTCGTTCTCGAAGTACCGCCTCAGCGGGCCGGACGCCGTCGCGGCCCTCCAGTGGCTGTGCACCGCCGACGTCGACGTCGAGATCGGACGGGTCGTCTACACCGGCATGCTCAACCGTCGCGGCACCTACGAGGCCGACGTCACCGTCACCCGTACCGGGGAGACCGAGTTCCTCATCGTCAGCAGCGCTGCCTCGACGATCCGCGACCAGCACCACATCCGACGCCACGTCCCGGCCGGGCTCGACGTCCACCTCACCGACGTGACGACGCAGTACGCCGTCCTCGGGGTGATGGGCCCGCGCAGCCGCGACCTGCTCGGCGCCCTGACCGGCGCCGACCTGGCGGATGCTGCCTTCCCCTTCGCGACCAGCCGCGAGATCGACCTCGGCCACGCCGTCGTCCGCGCCACCCGCATCACCTACGTCGGCGAGCTCGGCTGGGAGCTCTACGTGCCGGTCGAGTTCGCCGCGGGGGTCTACGAACTGCTGCGCGAGGCCGGACGCGACCTCGGTGTCGGCCCGGCCGGGTACTACGCCATCGAGGCGCTGCGCCTGGAGAAGGGCTACCGCGCGTGGGGGCGCGAGCTCACCCCCGACCGCAGCCCGGTCGAGGCGGGCCTGCTGTTCACCTGCAAGCTCGGCACCGGCATCGACTTCCTCGGTCGGGACGCCGTCGAACGGGCCCGTGCCGAGGGTGCGCGGCGCCGACTGGTCTCCTTCGTGGCCGAGGACCCGGCCGTGACGCTGTGGGGCGGCGAGCTGATCCGCCGCGACGGCGTGCCGGTCGGCCAGGTCACCTCCGCCGCCTTCGGCGCGACGCTGGGCGCGAGTGTCGGCCTCGGCTACCTCGCGGCACCGGCGGGTGTGACCGCCACGCCGGCCTGGGCGCGCGAGGGGCGCTACGAGATCGACGTGGCCGGCGTCCTCACCCCGGTGCGGGTGTCGACGCGATCGCCCTACGACCCCGACGACACCCGCATCCGCTGAGCTCCGGACTCACGCTGAATCGAGGAACCCAGGCTCACTCCGCCTCGGCGAAGACCTCCGGCGAGGGGCAGCTGCACTGGAGGTTGCGGTCGCCGTACGCCTGGTCGATGCGCCCGACCGGCGGCCAGTACTTGTCGGGGTCGACACCGCGCGGGAAGACCGCGAGCTCGCGGCTGTAAGGCCGCTCCCACTCGCCGACGAGCACGCGCGAGGTGTGCGGGGCGTGCCGCAGCGGCGAGTCCTCCGGCGTCCATTCGCCGGCGGCCACCCGGTCGATCTCGCCCTTGATGGCGATCATCGCCTCGCAGAACCGGTCGATCTCGGCGAGGTCCTCGGACTCGGTCGGCTCGACCATCAGGGTGCCCGCCACCGGGAACGACATCGTCGGGGCGTGGAAGCCGTAGTCGATGAGCCGCTTGGCGACGTCGTCGACGCTCACGCCGGTGTCCTTGGTGATGCCACGGACGTCGAGGATGCACTCGTGGGCGACCAGCCCGTTCTCACCGCGGTGCAGCACCGGGAAGTACCCGTCGAGCCGGGCGGCGACGTAGTTCGCGGCCAGGACGGCGACCGCGGTGGCGCGGGTGAGCCCCTCGGCGCCCATCATGCGCACGTAGGCCCACGAGATCGGCAGGATGCCCGCCGAGCCGTACGGGGCGGCCGAGATCGGCCCGATCCCTTCCCGCTTGGCGAGCTCGGGGTGGTCAGCGTGGCTGGGCAGGAACGGCGCGAGGTGCGCGCGCACCGCCACCGGGCCGACGCCGGGGCCACCGCCGCCGTGCGGGATGCAGAAGGTCTTGTGCAGATTGAGGTGGGAGACGTCGCCGCCGAACTTCCCGGGCTTGGCGTAGCCGAGCAGCGCGTTGAAGTTGGCGCCATCGACGTACACCTGGCCGCCGTAGCGGTGCACGATGTCGCACAGTTCGGTGATCGACCCCTCGTACACGCCGTGGGTCGAGGGGTAGGTGACCATGACGGCGGCGAGGTCGTCGGCGTGCTTCTCGCACTGCTGGTGCAGATCGGAGAGGTCGACGGTGCCGTCGGCGGCCGACTTCACCACGACGACCCGCATGCCGGCCATCACGGCGGACGCCGCGTTGGTGCCGTGTGCCGAGCTCGGGATCAGGCAGACGTCGCGGCCGAGGTCGCCGCGCGAGCGGTGGTAGCCGCGGATCGCCAGCAGGCCCGCCAGCTCGCCCTGGGAGCCGGCGTTGGGCTGGATGGAGACCTTGTCGTAGCCGGTGACCTCGGCCAGCCAGCCCTCGAGCTGGTCGACCATCGTGCGGTAGCCCTCGGCGTCCTGCGCCGGTACGAAGGGGTGCAGGTCGGCGAAGCCGGGCAGCGAGACCGGCTCCATCTCGGTGGTCGCGTTGAGCTTCATCGTGCACGAGCCGAGCGGGATCATGCCGCGGTCGAGCGCGTAGTCGCGCCCCGACAGCTTGCGCAGGTAGCGCAGCATCTGGGTCTCCGAGCGGTGCTCGTGGAAGACCGGGTGGGTGAGGTACGACGTGGTACGGGTGGGTTGCGCCTGGAGCAGTCCCGGCGGACCTCCGTAGGCCACCGACTGGCCCTCGGGGTAGGCGTCGAAGGAACGGAGCACCTCGGCGACGATGCGCCCATCGCAGGTCTCGCCGACGCTGACAGCGACGTGGTCGGCGTCCACGAGGCGGAGGTGGATGCCGCGCCCCCGCGCGTTCTCGACCACTCTCTCGGCGCGACCCGGCACGTGGGCGACGAGCGTGTCGAAGTAGGCGCGATGGACGAGTTCGACGCCCGCCTGCTCGAGCAGCGCACCGATCGTCGAGGCGTGGTCGGCGATCCGCTCGGCGATCGCCTTCAACCCCTCCGGCCCGTGGTAGACCGCGTACATCGAGGCCACGTTGGCCAGCAGAACCTGGGCGGTGCAGATGTTGGAGGTCGCCTTGTCGCGGCGGATGTGCTGCTCGCGGGTCTGGAGCGCGAGGCGGTAGGCGGGGCGGCCCTCGGCGTCGATCGAGACGCCCACGAGGCGACCGGGCAGGTGCCGTTCGAGGCCCGCGGAGACCGCCATGAACCCGGCGTGCGGACCGCCGTAGAAGAGCGGGACGCCGAAGCGCTGGGAGGAGCCGACGACGACGTCCGCGCCGAGGGCGCCCGGCGCCTCGAGGACCGTGAGCGCGAGCAGATCGGCCGCCACCACAGCCAATCCCCCGCGCTCGTGGGCGGCCTCGATGACTGGTCGCGGGTCGCGGACGGCGCCCGACGCGCCGGGGTACTGCACGAGCACACCCGACCACGGGCCCGCGGGCAGATCGCCGGTGAGGTCGGCGACCAGCACCTCGATGCCCATCGCCTCGGCCCGCGTGCGCACGACGTCGATGGTCTGCGGGAGGGCGTCGGCATCGACGACGAACGGGCCCTCGGCCTTGCGCTGGGCGCGGCGCACCAGCGTCATCGCCTCGGCGGCCGCGGTGCCCTCGTCGAGCAGCGAGGCGTTGGCCGTCGGCAGGCCGGTGAGGTCGCCGATGACGGTCTGGAAGTTGAGCAGCGCCTCGAGCCGGCCCTGGGAGATCTCGGGCTGGTAGGGCGTGTAGGTGGTGTACCAGGAGGGATCCTCGAGCAGGTTGCGCCGGATCACCGGCGGCGTGACCGTGGCGTGGTAGCCCAGGCCGATCATCGACTCCCCCGGCCGGTTGCCGGCGGCCAGTGCACGCAGGGCGGCGGCCACCTCGGACTCCGAGGCCGCCTGGGGCAGGTCGAGCGGGTCGTGCAGGCGGATGCTGTCGGGGACGGCGGCGTCCATCAGCGCCTCGAGGGAGTCATAGCCGACGGCGACCAGCATCTGCTGGACGTCGTGGTCACGCGGGCCGATGTGCCGGTCGACGAAGGTCATCGCGAGGCGCTCCTGGGTGTGGAGGACAGGACGTCCCTCCCCCTCAGTCGCGGCGTCGTCGCCGCTTCAGAGTCGCCTCCCCCGCGTGGTCCTGGCGCCTGAGAGTTCCGGGAGGAATTGCCCCTTCGGCGCTCCGGTCGGGCCGGAGCTCTCCCACGCGGGATGGTCAGCGCGGGCAAGCCTACCGGCTGGTGCACCGAAAACGACGACCCGCCCGGCGTGGCCGGGCGGGTCGTCGTGATGCGGGGTTCGTGGAGGGCGCTGAGCTCGAGCTCAGACGGCGTTGCGGGCCGCGCGCCGGGCGGCGAGCTCGTCGCCGGCCACCGCAGCAGCGCCGGCCTCGGTGTCGGCGCGCTCGCTCGGCAGCTCGGCGAGCGTGCCCTCGATCTCGCGCCAGACGCCGCCGATCGCGATGCCGAAGACGCCCTGGCCGCCCTGGAGCAGGTCGATGACCTCGTCGTTGCTCGTGCACTCGTAGACCGAGGCGCCGTCGGACATCAGGGTGACGCGGGTGAGGTCGTCGGTGCCGCGCTCGCGCAGGAACTCGACCGCGGTGCGGATCTGCTGGAGCGAGATGCCGGCGTCGAGCAGCCGCTTGATGACCTTGAGGATGAGGATGTCGCGGAAGGAGTAGAGCCGCTGCGACCCCGAGCCGGACGCGCCGCGCACGGTCGGCTCGACCAGGCCGGTGCGCGCCCAGTAGTCGAGCTGGCGGTAGGTGATGCCCGCGGCGTTGCAGGCGGTCGGGCCGCGGTAGCCGAGGTCGCTGGGCAGCGGCGAGACGTCGTCGGTGAAGAGCAGGCCCTGCTCCTCGGCGATCTCCTCGGCGCGCGCGATCTCCTCGGCGTCCTGGGACTGCTGGTCGTGCTCGTTCACACGGTCCTCCGCATCTTTACTTCGCACGAGCGTAACTCCGAAGGGGAAGAAGCCGGGTTGTTTCCGAGGACCAACGACAGCGGTGGAGTTACAGCGAAGACAGTTCAAGGTAGGCCCGTCGTCGGGCCCGGTCAAAGACGCGCCCGGCGTGTCGCAACCCTCAATCTCAGGTTGAGGGTGAGCTGAGCCGACGGGGAGGGATCAGAGCGACTCGAAGTCCTCGGGGGTGACGTGGTCGAGGAACTCGCGGAACTTCTCGACCTCGTCCTCCTGCTCGGCCGGGACGGCGAGGCCGGCCTCGGCGAGCACGCTCTCGGCGCAGACGATGCGCGAGCCGGTGCGCAGGGCCAGGGCGATGGAGTCCGAGGGACGCGCGCTCACCTCGGTGCCCGAGGCCAGCACCAGGGTGGCGAAGAAGATGCCGTCCTTGACGTCGGTGATGCGCACCTCGGTCAGCTCGTTGCCGGTGGCCTCGATGACGTCCTTGAGCAGGTCGTGG
Organism: Nocardioides fonticola; assembly: GCF_039536805.1. Classification (NCBI taxonomy): domain Bacteria; kingdom Bacillati; phylum Actinomycetota; class Actinomycetes; order Propionibacteriales; family Nocardioidaceae; genus Nocardioides; species Nocardioides fonticola. The sequence goes on from NZ_BAAAZH010000028.1 coordinate 249,327, forward strand.
GTCAGCGGCCGGGGCGGGACGACGCCCTGCTGGGCGAAGGCGATGGCGGTGGCCTCGACGGCCCCGATCCAGATCGGCAGGTAGCGGTCGCCGCTCACCTCGCGCAGCAGCACGATCGGCTGGTTCGACGGCATCTCGACGCGCACACCCATGACATCGACTTCGCGCATGTCCTCACCCTACTCCGCGTCCCGCAGGCACCACGGGCCTCACCGGGTGGGATCCGTCGGGTGGGATCCGCGGGGTGGGATCAGTGACCGAGGCCGGCCTTGACCAGCGTGGCGTGCAGCCGCACCGACAGCGCGGCGATCTGGGAGGCGGCGTCCTCGGCCCGGGCGGCGGCCGCGGCGTCGCGACCCTTGGCGAGCGGCGCCGTGACCTGCTGCACCAGCCCGACCTCGCGGTCGGCGGCGGCCTTGAAGGCGCGCAGGTGGCGCGGCTCGATGCCGAACTCCGCGAGCTCGCGGGCGGTCTGGGCGACGACGAGGTCGTCGGTGTCGTAGTGGCCCGAGGAGCGGGCCGTGATGAGGCCGAAGCGCTCGAGCTCGGTGAGGAGGTCGTCGTCGACCTCGGCCACCTTCAGCAGCTCCTTGCGCGAGAGCCTCAACCCGTCGCGGCGCCGGAAGCTCTCGGGGCTCGGCAGCCCGTCGGCGGCGAGCGCGACCTTCGGCACCGTCGGCACCACCGACTCGATGGGCGGCGGCTCGAGGCCACGGTCGATGGCGTCGAGGTGCTCGCCGATCACCCGCAGCGGCAGGTAGTGGTCGCGCTGCATGGTCAGCACGTAGCGCAGCCGCTCGACGTCGGCGACGGAGAACTTGCGGTAGCCCGACGGCGTCCGCTCGGGCTTGATGAGGCCCTTGTCCTCCAGGAAGCGGATCTTGGGGATCGTGATGCCGGGGAAGTCGGGGCGCAGCAGGTCGAGGACCTCGCCGATGTTCATCCGCGCCGCGGCCGAGGCGGCGCCCGGGCTGCCACCCGGAGCAGCGTCGGCGGCCATCAGCGTGCGGAGTGCCCGGAGAAGAAGACCAGCCGGAACTTGCCGATCTGCACCTCGTCGCCGTCGCTGAGCACGACGGTGTCGATGCGATCGCGGTTGACGTAGGTGCCGTTGAGGCTGCCCGCGTCGGAGACGGTGAAGGTGTCGCCGGTCAGCTCGAAGGTCGCGTGGCGACGCGAGACGGTGACGTCGTCGAGGAAGATGTCGCTGTCGGGGTGCCGTCCGGCCGAGATCTCGGGAGCGTCGAGCAGGAACCGGCTGCCCGAACCCGGGCCACGCTGCACGATGAGCAGCGCGTGTCCGGCCGGCAGGGCGTCGACGGCGGCGGCCTCCACCGGGTTGAGCGCCCGGTCGGAGGTGTCGCGGACGTCGAGTCCGAGCTGGATGGTCGCGGTGGACTCCACGACGGGCTCACCCGAGACCGGTGCGGGCGGTAGGTCGGTCGGCTGCACCAGGCGGGTGCCGCACTGGGCGCAGAAGCGGGCGTCGTCGGGGTTCTGCCTGCCACACGCGGTGCAGAACGGCATCGATCTCTCCTCCGGCGTCGGTCCCGTCCCGCTCCCTCAGCGGCGAAACCCTCAACGCGACGTAGAGGGTGACGGTTGGGTCGAACCTACCAGCCCTGCCCCTGCCTGTCCGACGCACCGGCGGCAGGGCTTGGGGTCAGCCCTCGAGCCCGGCCTCGTAGGTGGCGGCGTCGAGGAGTCCGTCGACGGCGCCGGCGTCGGCCGGCACGACCTCGAAGAGCCACCCGGCCCCGTACGGGTCGTTGTTGACCAGCTCGGGGGTGGCGTCGAGCGCGTCGTTGACGGCGACGACCTCGCCGGTGAGCGGTGCGTAGACGTCGCTGACCGACTTCGTCGACTCCAGCTCGCCGCAGGTCGAGCCCGCCTCCAGCGCGTCGCCGACAGCCGGGAGCGAGACGTAGACGATGTCGCCGAGCGCGTCCTGCGCGTACTGGGTGATGCCGACGCGGACCGCGCCCTCGTGCTCGCCCGGAACCCGGACCCACTCGTGCTCGCTGGTGTACTTCAGGTCGTCGGGGTACACGGGTCTCCTCGCGGTTCCGGATGGTGGGGACGGCGCGCTGGCCGCCGCGAACGTGCCGAGGCTACTGCGCGTCGGCCGGTTGGGCGTACTCCGGCTGGGTCGGCTCGCGCACGGCCTCGATGTCGAGGGAGGTCAGCTCGTCGATCTGCACCTGCGCGCCCTGGTTCTGCAGGTCGACGCGAGGACCCTCGAGGATCGACATCGCCCCGGAGAGTGCACTGGGATCGCCGATGACGTCGACGACGTAGGGCGCGTTGAGGGTCTGCCCGTCGACCCGGATGCCCCCGGTGACGTCGGTGAACGAGCTCTGCGCGACCACCCGCACGGTGCCGTTGATCTGGAGCGCCTCGGCTCCCGCGTTGCGCAGCTCCTGGACCATGTCGACGAACGCGTCGGCGTTCACCGACCCGGTGACCTCGGTGATCGTGACGCGGATGCCCGGACCCGTGACCGGCACCAGCCCGGCGAGCACGTTGAGGGTGTCGGACTCCTTGCGGGCCTGCTCGAGCGCCGCCTGCTGGGCACTGGTGTCGGACTCGAGCTGGCGACGCGCCGCCTCGAGCCGGTTCAGCTCGGCCCGGGCCCGCTGGGAGGTGCCGGCCAGACCGCTGAGCACGTCGATGAGGTCCTGCTCGCGGTAGCCGGCGTAGGTGGTGTCGTCCTCGTTGCTGCGCACCTGGGTGACCGCCGCGAAGCCCATGGCCGCGAGCAGGACGGCGACGATCAGCTGGCTGCGCGCGGGACGCCGCAACGCCTGGAGCAGCCGGTCGCGGCCGGTGGGTGCGGGCTGGTCGGGAGCCGACGCAGCCGGGTCGGCCGTGTCATCGGGGGCGACCGGGGACCCCTCCCCCGGCCGCTCGCCCGGCTCCAGCGGCTCCTGCGGCTCCTGCGACTCAGGCATGGAAGAGGTGCCGACGGATCGCGGCGACGTTGGAGAAGATCCGGATGCCGAGCACGACGATGACGCCGGTCGAGAGCTGGCCGCCGACCCCGAGCTTGTCGCCGACCCAGACGATGGCCGCCGCGATGACGACGTTGCTGAGGAAGGAGACGACGAAGACCTTGTCGTCGAAGATGCCGTCGAGGAAGGCGCGGAAGCCGCCGAAGACGGCGTCGAGGGCGGCCACCACCGCGATCGGCAGGTAGGGCTGGAGGGAGAGGGGGACGTCGGGCTGCGCGACCAGACCGACGACGACGCCCACGAGCAGTCCGAGCAGGGCGATCACGGGGCGAGGTCCTCCATATCGGGGCGGGACGGAGCGGCGATCTGGGCCGACCGCAGACCACGCTGGGTCGCGGCCGGCAGGGTCAGACCGTCGTCGTCCACATTCTGCACGTCGACGCCGAAGCCGTACTGACGAGCCAGGCCGATGAACTCCGCGCCGCCCTCGGAGTCGAGCAGATCGGCCTGGAGGGTGCGCGGATCGCCGATCGCCGTCACGACGTAGGGCGGCCGCAGCGGCTGGTAGTTCACGTTCACGACCGGGCCGCTGTTGCGGATGGCGGTGAGCACGGTCAGGCGCTGACCGTTGATCGCGATCGCCTCCGCACCGGCCTGCCACAACCCGTTGACCAGGCGGCGCAGATCGGTGTCGCGCACGGCCTCCTCGCCGCTCTCCGGGTCGGTGACGGTGACCCGGACGCCGGGGCCGGTGACGGCGAGGTAGCCGGTGCGGATCTGGACGCGGCGCAGCCGGGTCTGGGCCGCGACCGCGGCTGCGGTGACCGCCGAGAGGGTCTCCTCGGCGGCGGTGTTGGACGCGGTGACCCGGCCGATGCGGGTCTGGAGCGACCGCCCGACGGCGCGCTCGGCATTGATCCGCTCGATCAGGCTGGCCCGGCCGGCCTGGTCGGTGCTGGAGTTGCGGCTGGTCTGGATGACGGCCGTCATGACGATCAGCCCGAAGAGCGCGAGCACGATCGCCGCGCGCACCTGCGGGCGTGCGGTCGGGGCACGGCCGTGCCCCGCGGCGCGGCGCTCGGCGACGTGGAGGTAGTCCTCGTCGAGCGACTGCTGGGTGATGAGGGTGAGCAGCGGCGTCGTCACCCGCGACGGGAGCGGCGCAGGATCGCGGAGGTCGGGGCCGGCCGGGTCAGCCACGCGTGCGGACCCGCTCGGTCGTGGCCAGCAGGCGGCGCACCTGCCAGGTGTAGAGGACCCCCGCCCACCAGTAGAGGCCGACGCCCCAGATGGCGAAGGCCCAGCCGAAGGTGCGCGCCAGCTCGGCGGCCGTGCCCTCGCCGTCGCCCAGCAGGAGCAGCGGGAAGGCGTAGAGGAGGTTGAAGGTCGCCGACTTGCCCAGGAAGTGCACGGGCAGCGAGGAGAGGCCGCGGGTGCGCAGCAGCGGCACCAGACCCCACATGAGGGCGTCGCGGAGCGGGATGGAGAGCGCGAGCCACCACGGGATGACCTCGCGCAGACCGAGCCCGACGACGACCGCGAGGATGTAGAGGCGGTCGGCGACCGGGTCGAGCAGTTGGCCGACCCGGGTGGTCTGGTTCCAGCGTCGCGCCAACCAGCCGTCCAGGAAGTCGGTGGCGCCGGAGAGCACGAGCACCAGCAGCGCCCAGCCGTCGGCCTCGGGGCCGAGCACCAGCCAGAGGAACAGCGGGACGCCGAGCAGCCGCAGCGCGCTGAGCGCGTTGGGCAGCGTCAACACCCGGTCGCTGTGGATGTCGACCGCGGGTGCGGTCTGCGGCTCGGTCCCGCCGGGCGCGCCCGCGAGCGGGACGCCAGCGCCCCGAGCCCCTGGCCGCGTCGATCCGTCACCCACGTCGTGCACCCTATCCGCCGCCGTCCGCGGCACTCGCCCGCGACGCTCAACGCGCCGCGTCGAGGTCCTCGACCGGTGATTCGTGGTGGGCGGCATCGCGGATGATGCCGATCAGCTCCTCGATGACGTCCTCGAGGGTCGCGACCCCCAGGGTGCGGCCCTCGCCGTCGACGACCCGGGCCATGTGGGCGCCGCGCCGCTGCAACTGCTCGAGGACGTCGTGCAGCAGGTCCTGCGGGCGCACGGGCGCGAAGGGGCGCACCCACTTGTCCTCGATGGGGCGCGCGCGGCGCTCCTCGTCGGTCTCCAGGACGTCCTTGATGTGGAGGTAGCCGACGAGTTCCCCGTCGTCGTCGCAGACCGGGAAACGGCTGAAGCCGGTGCTGGCGCACAGCGCCTCGACGTCGGCCGCGGTGGATCCGCGACGAACGGTCGCGAGGCTCGCGGGCGGCAGCAGGACCGCGTCGACGGTCTTCTCGGTGAAGCCGAGCGCCCCGGCGAGCCGGTCGTACTCGTCGTCCTCGAGCAGGCCCTCGCCGCGCGACTCCTCGACCAGGGCCGCGACCTCCTCGCGGGTGAAGGCGGAGGTGATCTCGTCCTTCGGCTCGACGCGCAGGGCGCGCAGGATGAGGTTGGCCGAGGCGTTGAGGACGACGATCACCGGGCGCAGCAGGGTGACGATCGCCAGCATCGGCGGGCCGAGCAGGATGGCCGCGCGGTCGGGGCCGGCGATGGCGATGTTCTTCGGCACCATCTCGCCGAAGACGACGTGGGCGAAGACGACCAGGCACAGCGCGATCGTGAACGCGATCGGATGCACCAGCCCGTGCGGCACGGCGAGCTCCTCGAACACCGGCTCCAGCAGGTGCGCGACGGCGGGTTCGCCGACGGCACCGAGGCCGAGGGAGCAGATCGTGATGCCGAGCTGGGCACCGGCCATCATCAGCGAGACGTGCTCCATGGCGCGCAACGTCGTGCGCGCCATGCGCGAGCCGGCCAGCGCCCGGGGCTCGATCTGGCTGCGCCGCGCGGAGATGAGGGCGAACTCGGCGCCGACGAAGAAGGCGTTGAAACCGAGCAGGACGACGGTCAGGACGATCGCGGCGGTGTCGCTCATCGTTCCTCCTCGCTCAGCCCGTCGAGCAGGCGCAGCGTGAGCCGGTCGATGCGCAGGCCGTCCATGTGGTCGACGGTGAGCACGGCGAGCTGCTCGCGGGGCTCCTCGGGGTCGCTGAGGTCGGGCACCGGCACCTCGCACCGCTCGCCCACGACGGGGATGCGGCCCAGCATGCGCAGCATGAGACCGGCGACGGTGTCGTAGTCCTCGCCCTCGGGCAGCGCGATGCCGGTGAGGTCCTCGACCTCGTCGGGGCGCAGCAGACCGGACAGGCTCCAGCTGCCGTCGCGGCGCTGACGGCCGCGGGAGTTGAGCCGGTCGTGCTCGTCGGCGATGTCGCCGACGATCTCCTCGATGACGTCCTCGAGGGTGACGATGCCGGCGTGGCCGCCGTACTCGTCGAGCACGATCGCCATCTGGAAGCCGTCCTGACGCAGGAGGGCGAGCAGCGGGTCGAGGCGCAGGGAGTCGGGCACGACGATCGGCTTGGCCATGAGGTGCTTGACCCGCGTCGTCGACCGTTCGTGCACGGGGAGCGCCACCGCGTTCTTGACGTGCACGGTGCCGACGACGGCGTCCTCGGCGTCGAGCACCGGGAAGCGGGAGTGGCCGGTCTGACGGGCGAGCTCGATGACGGCGGAGGCCCGGTCGGTCTCCTCCAGCGAGAGCGTGCGCACGCGCGGCGTCATGATCTCGCCGGCGGTGCGGGTGCCGAACTCCACCGACCGCTCCATCAGCTCGGCGGTGTCGGCGTCGAGGGTGCCCTCGTCGGCGGAGCGCGCGATGAGGGAGGCCAGCTCGGTCGAGCTGCGCGCCGAGCGCAGCTCCTCCTGCGGCTCGATGCCCAACCGGCGCACGAGGGCGTTGGCGCTGCCGTTGAGCAGCCTGATCGGCAGGCGCATGAGGGCGGTGAAGACCCGCATCGGACGCTGGGTCGCCCGCGCGACCTCGATCGGACGCGCGATGGCGAGGTTCTTCGGCACGAGCTCGCCGAAGAGCATCGTCGCGACCGTGCTGGCGACCAGGCCGATGGTCAGCGCGATGGGGTCGACCGCGCCGTCCGGGAGGCCGGCGGCGTCCAGGGGCGGCCGGATCAGATCGGCGATGGCGGGCTCGGCGAGGAAGCCGATCGCCAGATTGGTGACGGTGATGCCGACCTGGGCGCCGGAGAGCTGGGTGGACAGCGAGCGCAGGGCCTGCTGGAGGCCGGCCGCGCCGCTGTCCCCCGCGGCGGCGGCCTGGTCGACCTTCGTGCGGTCGACGGTGACGAAGGAGAACTCCGCGGCGACGAAGAGTCCGCACGCGAGCACGAGCAGGATGGCGATGAGCAGCAGCAGAGCCGCGGTCACGGGCGCTCCCTCCGGCGGACGGCTATCGCGCCGGGGAGCGCGGGTCGACGCCGATGTCGAGGGAGCAGGGGCCTTCGGGGACCGTCCATGGGGGCGGTGCTGGTTCCTTCACTGGTGGGGTCCGCTGGTCGGGACCTGATGGGCGAGGAGCCTACCGGGTGCGCCCCGGAGGCTCCCCGCCCGTGCGGTGCCCGCCGCCCTCAGGCGGCGGAGCGCTGCTGGATCAGGAGCTCGCGCCGAGGTCGATGTCGCACTCGCTCTTGGCGTTCGCCTCGATGGCGTCGGCGGCCTTCTGGGCCTCCTCGCCGCCGAGGTCCTGCATCTGCTCGCCCAGGGCCATCAGCTTGTCCATGTCGGCGCCCTGGGGCATGTTGCCGGCCTGGATGTCGGCGAGGTCGGAGAGCTTGATGCCGGCGTCGGCCAGGGCCTTCTCCAGCTGGGCGAAGGTGTCGGCGAGGACCTTCCAGTCGTCACGCACGCTGTCGGGCGCGCTGTCGGCGAACTCCTTGACCGCGTCGACGGCGTCCTCCAGCTTGCTGACGTCCTGTCCGTCGAGGGCGGAGAACGCGGAGTCGGCGTTCTTGAGCTGGTCGCAGTAGTCGCCTGAGGCGCTGCTGCTGTCGTCCCCGCCGCAGGCCACGAGGCCGGTCGAGAGCACGGCGCTGACGGCTGCGATGGCCAGGGTGCGCTTCACGATGATGTCCTTCCGTTGTCCGGCACAGATCCGGTCGGCGTGTGAGGCCACGCCGGGAAGAGCATGTCTCAGCGGGCGGCGTTCGTCACCCTCGGGGTCCACCCGGCGACCCGACGGGACGCCGTCCCGGAGGGTCGACGGCTCACTGCCCGGCGCGTGCGACCAGCGACTCCTCGGCCTCGGCGAGGGCCTCCAGCACCTCCGGCGTGCCCTTGTAGCCGTAGTGCGTGCTGTTGTTGGCGGTGTTGCTGCAGAAGGTGTCGCCCTCGTTGCACACCGAGTGCACGAGATCGCTCGACCACGACGCCAGCTTCGTCGACGACGAGCCCGACACCGATCCGGCCTTCTGCGCCATGCCGGTGGTGCCGGCGCCCGCGGAGCCGTGGTTGGTGGTGTTGTCGAAGGCGACCCGGTCGGCGTCCGCGATCAGGACGGCGGCGCCGAGCCACGACCGGTTGGAGGTGCCGTCGACCCCGCGCTGGAGCACGCGGTGCATCACGATGCTGCCCTGCGAGTAGCCGAGCAGCGCGACCGAGCTGGTCGGGCACGAGGCGCGGAAGCTCGACACGCGCTGCTGCACCCAGGTGACGCCCTTCTCGACGCCGGCCCAGTACTTCTTCGGGTTCACCGCGAAGGTCTGCATGCCCTCGGCCGGGTAGTCGACGGGCTCGTCGAGCGTCGTGACGCCGTCGGCGCGCAGGTCGGCGACGAGCCGGTCGACCGCGATCCGCACCTGCGGACCGTAGCCGCGGTCGTCGTCGTGCCCGGCCGCCCACTGGCCCGAACCGCGGGCGCCGAGCAGGAGGAGGTCGACGCAGGACGGCGCGGCGACAGGGGCCTTGGTCGTGCCCGCGTTCGCGCTGCCGGCCAACGGCGCGGCCGTGAGGACGGCGGCCGACGCGCCGGTGGCGAGGAGGACGGCGAGGACCCGGCTGCGGCGGACCGGGGTGCGGTCCTGGGCACGGGCGGAGGTCGAGGTGGAGGCCTGGATACGGGTGGTCCGGGAGCGCAGCACGGGGACGGGGAGCCTTTCGTCGGGTCGTCGAACACGTCCGCCCTCCCGCGGACGACTGCGCAACGACCCGGGTGGTCCGCAGGTGACGCCCCGGAGAGGGGAAACTCAGGTTCGCCGCGATCGCGACCCCGCCGTGACGCGCCCGTGCCCGACCCGTGACCCGACCCGTGACCCGGGCCGACCCCGGACGGGCCGGGTCAGCGCCCGCGGAAGACCGGGGTGCGCTTCTCGGTGCGGGCCAGGGCGGCCTCGCGGACGTCGTCGCTGGCCCAGCAGGCCGCGAAACTGGCCTCGATGTCGGGGTCCTGGTCGGTGGCCACCAGGCGGTTGAGCACCAGCTTGTTGTGGGCCAGCGTCAGCGGCGCCAGGGTCGCGATCTCCTGGGCCCAGGCCAGCGCGGCGTCGAGGTCGCCGGCCCGGTCGGCCAGACCGCAGCGCAGCGCCTCCTCGCGGTCGATGGTCTCGGCGGCCAGCATCAGGCGCCGCGCCATCCCTCCGCCGGCCACGGCCGCGAGGGCGCGCATCGTCCAGGCGTCGACGGCCATGCCGTTGCGGGCGGTGGGGACGGCGAACTTCGCCGTCGCGTCCGCGACCCGGAGGTCGCAGGCCAGCGCGAGCTGGGTGCCGGCGCCGATGGCGGGGCCGTTGACGGCCGCGATGAGGGGCACCGGGAGGCGGGTGAAGCTGTGCAGCATCCCGTAGAGGGCGTGCAGGAACTCATCGCCGTACACGCCGGTGAGGTCGGCGCCGGAGCAGAAGGACGTGCCCTCGCCCGTGATCACGATGACCCGCGCGCCGGCCTCGACCTCGGCGGCCGCCGCCTCGTGCAGATCGCGGCACTGCGCCAGGTCGAGGGCGTTGCGGCGCTCGGGGCGCCGCAGTTCGATCAGGGAGACGGAGCCGTCGCGTGTGGTGCCGAGCATGGCGCGCAATCTAGCCAATCGCGACCGCTCCCCCGGACGCCGTCCGGCCGGGGTCCGCACCGTGGACGGCGGGTCACGCCCCCGCCCAACGCCGCCCCGCGCTGCGGCGGGCTGCGCGCGCCTCGACGTCGGCGGCCGTCACCTGGGCGGCGCGGACGGCGAGGACGATGCAGACGACCATCGCGGCCACCAGCCCCGTGACGACGACGGCGAGGAAGGAGATCCACCACAGGGCGCTGTGCGCGTCGCCGCCGTGGTGGAGCGGGGTGTAGGTGGAGCCCAGGTGGGCGAGGGCGTGGGTGACGGGCGTGATGACGGGCGTGGTGACAGGCGTGGCGGACATGGGTCGCTCCTCTCGGTCACGACCACCCTCGCGGTGCGCTGCCCGGCGCGGTCAGGGGACGACGTCGCCCTCGCCGCGGGCCGGTGGGCCCGGTCGGCCGGGCCCTGGGTCAGCCCTACTCCGGGTAGCAGGCCACGTCGAAGGGCTGGGAGCCGAGGTGGCGCAGCACGCCGCGCAGCGACGCGGCCAACTCGGGATCGGCGGCCACGGTGGCCGCGATCTCGTCGAGCGCGTGCTGCAGGTCGCCGGGGGCGAGGTCGTCGGGGCGGGTCATCGCGAGTCCTCCGCTGGATCGGTCGGGTGGCGGGCGACCACGATCACCCTAGCCCGGGACCGGGCACCTCTTGACAGGTCTCGGCCCGCACCCGAGGCTCGCCCGCACCCCGCCCACACCCGCGCCCCGACCGAACCAGCCGAGGAGACGACGATGCCCGCACCCGAGACCGGCCCTGCCGCCGTCGTCCGCAGCCTGTGGGCCGCCCTCGCACGGCGGGAGTGGGACGCCGTGGCCGACCACATCGCCGACGACGGCCTCTACATCGACGTGCCGGTCGGTCCGACCGCGGCCGCGCGAGGCCCGGTCGACGTCGTGAAGAGGTTGCGCATCGGGCTGGAGCCGCTGGCCGACTACCGCAACCACGAGGGCCTGCTGGTCGCCGACGGGGAGGTCGTCATGTACGAGCATGCCGAGACGTGGACCTTCGCCACCGGCGAGGTCGTCGAGCTGCCGTTCGTCTCGGTGCACCGCGTGCGGGAGGGTCGGATCACCCTGTGGAAGGACTACTGGGACTTCGGCACCGTCGTGAACGCCGCGCCGCCGGGGTGGCTCGAGGGGCTGGCGGCCGCCGACATGAGCTGGATGTTCGACGCGACGGGGCTCGTCTGAGCGCCGCGTCCGGGAGCCGGCTCCCCCGGACGTCCCTCGGAACGCGACGAGGGGCCCGCTGCCGAAGCAGCGGACCCCTCGCGAGATCGCGTCAGACGATCAGAGCGGAACGACGTTGGAGGCCTGCGGACCCTTGGGGCCCTGCGTGACCTCGAACTCGACCTTCTGGTTCTCGTCCAGCGACTTGTAGCCGTTGGTCTGGATCGCGGAGAAGTGGACGAAGACGTCGTCGCCGCCGCCATCCTGCGAGATGAAGCCGAAGCCCTTCTCGGCGTTGAACCACTTGACGGTTCCCTGAGCCATGCTCGTGTTTCCTTCGGTGTGTTGCCTCGGGCACCGTGCCCGAGTCGTTCGCTGAAGACATCCAGGTGAAGCTTGTCCAGCGAAACCGAGGAGCGAAGCAACAGATGAGCCGGGCGTCCATCTGCCGACGCCCGGGAGGCCGGAGCCCCTTCAACTGGGGACAACGCTAGCAGGAGAACGGTGCCGCGACGAGACCGTCGTGGGCGTGCCGTCGCCGCAAGGGGGCTACCGGCTCGCGGCCTCAGAATCCGTAGCGGATGAAGGCCTCGAGGTCGGGGTCGCGGCGCGGACCGGCGTCCGGTACCGGGTCGGGGTCGTGGGTGGCGATCACGTCGTCCGGATCGACGGCCGCGGGCAGGTGCGTGTAGTCGACGGACCCGTCGCGGCGGCGGCGCTCGGATGCGGTCATGCGGTCCTCCTCGGACGATCAGCTCCAGGGTACGCCGCTTCCCGCTCTCGCGTGACCGCCGTCACTTTCCGCACCCCCGGCTCGTTGCCTCGACATGCGCTCCCTCCCCCGCCGCGCGCGCCGTCCGCGCCGTCCCGGTCCCTCGCGTGTCGCCCGGGCGGCCGCCGCCACGGCTGCCGCCGCCCTGCTGCTCCCGGTCGCCCTCGACGCGCGCGCCTCGGGTGCCGGACCCGCCGGACCGTCCGATCCGGCCTACCAGGTGCGCGACCTGCAGAACATCGCCGCCGCATACGGGCGCGTGACCTCAGGGCAACTCGGCAATCCGGCCTACCTGCCCGCGCTCACCGCCGAGATCGGACGCCGCGCGGTGGCCCAGATGCTCGCCCAGGCCGCCAACCCGCTGCGGCTCGCGATCACGCCCGGCCAGCTGGTGCCCGGCTGGAACGTCGGCAACCCGTTGCGGGCCGGCTGGGTCGGCACGCGGGGTCGCGCTGAGGAGGTCGCCTTCACCAACCGGTACGGCGCCCTCCTGCACGGCACCGTCTGGGCGCCGGCCGCCGACGCCCGCGACCCCTACACCGGCGAACGGCTGCGCGGCCCCTACCCCGGCGTGGTGATCACCGAGGGATCGGTCGGCGGCTCGGAGGGCATGTACGAGTGGTTGGCCCAGGACCTCGCCGAACGCGGCTACGTCGTGCTGACCTACGACGTGCAGGGCCAGGGCCGCAGCGAGACGCTTCCCCACACGAGCGGCCAGGCCACGCCGTTCTGCGACGTCTTCGCCGCCCCGGTCGCCGACGAGACGACCGGGTGCCCGGGCGTGCCGTTCCAGCAGCTGTCGAACTTCACCGTCGGCACCCGCGACGCCCTGGACTTCTTCGTCTCCACCCCGTCGGCGCCGGCGAAGGTCGCGCCCGGCGGCGAGGGGGCCACCACGCCGTACAACCCGTTCTGGCGGCTCTTCGACCGCAGCCCCGACCCGCGTCCGGCCACGCCCGGCCGGACGACGCGCATCGCGATCATCGGCCACTCGCTGGGCGCCCAGGCGGTCTCGCTCGTCCAGGGACGCGACGAGCGGGTCGCGGCGGTCGTGGCCCTCGACAAGCTCCGCGGGGACGGCGGCGTCCGGCCGAGCGTCCCGGCGCTCGCGGTGCAGTCGGAGTACGGCTTCACCGTGCAGCCCTGGTGGCTGGGCGGCGGCGGGATCACCCCGGCGCCCTCGCCGTCGGGACCCGACCCGATGCGCGAGCGACGCACCGGTTTCGAGGCCTGGCGCAAGGCCGGTCTCGACACGATGCTCGTGGTGCCGCGGGCCTCCACCCACCTGGAGTACACCGACATCCCGCTGGTGCTGCCGGCGAGCCGCTACGGGCAGGACCTCACCAGCGTCTACGTGCAGGCCTGGCTCGATCGCTACCTCAAGCATGCCGACGACCTGCCGGTCCTGCTCGGCGGCCGGTTCCGCTACCTCGAGCCGCAGGGCGGCGGGGTGTGGGCACCGGTCACGCTGCGCCGCGACGACCTGCTGAGCTTCTACTACTGCTCGGCCTACGACGTGGCCGGGCGACGCGACCTCGACATCGCCGGGGTGGGCTGCTGAGTACGGTGCCGCAGCCACCCCGGCGATCGCCGGTCGCAGGTGGTCAGACGACCCGGGCGCGCAGGAACTCCAGGGTGCGGCTCCAGGCCTGCTGGGCGGAGGCCGAGTCGTAGGTGCCCATGCGGTCGAGGTCGTTGTGGAAGGCGTGACCGGCCGGGTAGTAGAAGAACTCCACCTCCGCACCGGACTCCTCGCGGATCTGCGCCTCCTGGGCCCGCGCCTGGTCGACGGGGTAGAAGCCGTCCTCCTCGGCGTAGTGCCCCTGGACGGCGGCGGTCAGGCCCCGGTAGGCGTCCGGGACGGCCGGGCCGACGCCGTAGAACGGGACGGCGGCCGAGACCTTCTCGCCGGCCTCGACGGCGAGCAGCAGCACGAAGCCGCCGCCCATGCAGAAGCCGACGGTCCCGACGGTCGAGGAGGTCACGGCGTCGTGGGCGAGCAGGTAGTCGACGGCGCCGCTGAGGTCCTTGGCGGCCTGCTCGACCGGCAGCGACATCATGATCGAGCCGGCCTCGTCGGAGTCGTGGGCGACCCGACCGCCGTAGAGGTCGGGGGCGAGCGCGACGAAGCCCTCGCGGGCGAGGCGGTCGCAGATGTCGGCGATGTGGTCGTCGAGACCCCACCACTCCTGGATCACGACGACGCCCGGACCCGACCCGGACTCGGGCACGGCGAGGTAGCCGTGCGCCTGGTGACCGTTGCTGGCGAAGGTGACGTTCTGACGCGGGTTCTCCGCGGTCTCTTCTGACATGGGTGCCAGGCTAGGTCGGCCGCCAAGCGGCGTCCCCCCGCCACCGTCCCGGACGCCGACCGCCCGGCGTCCGCTCGCCGCCCATGCGGCATCATCGCCATAACAGTCCGACCGGACCGCCGAAGGCGAGGACCCATGAGCCAGCACGACCTCCCCACCGTCGAGATCGACGGCAAGCAGCGCTACGTCGAGCCCGCCGAGGCCACCGACGTCGAAGCGTTCCGCGCGGTGGTGCGCTCGCGGCGCTCGGTGCGCAAGTTCACCGACCGGCCGATCCCGCCCGACGTGCTCGACGACTGCCTCGACCTCGCGATGCTGGCGCCCAACTCCTCGGGCCTGCAGATGTGGGAGTTCTATGTCGTCCGCTCGCCGGAGAAGAAGGCCGCGCTGGTGAAGGCGTGCATGAGCCAGCTGGCGGCCCGCACCGCCGCGGAGCTGATCGTGTGCGTCTCGCGAACCGACCGGATCCGCGAGCACGCCCAGCAGACGCTGCGGGAGTGGCCGATGCCGACGATGAACCCGCTCGTGCGTCGCTACTACCAGCTCATCCCGTGGCACTACTCCCCCGGCCCGTTCGACGTGGCCGCCCGGGTCAAGCGGGTGGTCTACAGCGCGGTCGGCCTGGTGCGCCCGATGCCGCGCGGCCCCTTCAGCTCCGCCGACCTCGACCTGTGGGCGGCGAAGTCGACGGCGCTCGCCTGCGAGAACCTCGTGCTCGCCTTCCGTGCCCACGGCTTCGACACCTGCATGATGGAGGGCTTCGACGAGGCGCGCGTGCGCAAGCTCCTCGACCTCCCCGATGCCGCCCTGCCGATCATGGTCGTCGGCGCCGGGGAGCGGGCGGCGGACGGCGTCTTCTGGCCGCAGCTGCGCTTCGACCGCGATCAGTTCGTGCACGAGGTCTGACCATGTGGGGGGACTGACCCTCCCGTTCACCGAACGGTCACGGCGTCGCAGGACGAGCGACGGCGCGATGTTGCTTGACCGGATCAACCTTCCCAGCGGTCGGGAACCGTTCGGGAGGGTCGGATGCGGCAGGGGAAGTGGCGCGTGCTCGCCGTCGGCGTCCCCTCCCTCGCCGGCCTCGTGGCCGGCGTCCTGCTCCTCGGCCTCGGGCTCGTCGCCGCCGTCCCGGCCGTGCTGCCGGCGCACGGGGCATCGACGCCGACCGGCACGACGGCGACCGGCGTGCACGTCGGCCCCGCCGACTGCGGAACCGGCTGGTCGGACAGCGCCGCCGGACGCCGCGACCTGACGGTCTGGAACGACGGCCCCACCGCCGTCGACGTCTACCTTCAGGAGCCGTCGACCGGACGCATCGTGCTCGACGTCGAGTCCCTCGGCTCGCAGGCCTCGCGGACGACCAGCGTGACGCTGGCGGCCGGCACGTACCGCTTCGTGTGCGCCAGCACCGAGGCCGGCAGCGTCGGCGGACCGACCGCGACCGTCAGCGGCGCCCTGCCTGCGGGTCAGCACGCGACCGCCGGCGTCCTGCCGATCACCTCCGCCGACCTGGTGGGGCCGGTCGGCCGCTACCAGCACTGGGTCGCGGGGCACCTCCACCGGCTCCAGCGGCGCGTGCGCACCCTGCGGCGCGCGCTCGCCCACGGCGACCACGCAGCCGCCGTGACGGCCTGGTGGACGGCCACCCTGCTGTACCGCCGCGTCGGCGGCGCGTACGGCGCCTTCGGACGCTTCGATGCCGCCATCGACGGGCGGCCCTTCAGCGGGATCCCGCCGCCCGGCACCCGCACCACCGGCCTCCCGCTCATCGAGGAGCTGCTCGTCTCCGGGCGTCCCCCGCGCAGCATCCTCCCCGCCGTCGATCGACTCGCCGCCGCCGTCCGCGGCCTGCGCGAGCACTTCGGCACCGATCTCGCCCTCGCCCCGATCGACCTGGGCCTGCGCACGCACGAGATCCTCGAGGACGCCGACCGCGACCTGGCCTCGGGCGCGCTCGACACGCCGTCCCGCCTCGGCCCGGCGCTCCTGACAGCCGATCTCGCCGGCACCCGCGCCGCTCTCGCCCCGCTGCTGCCGTTGCTGCGCGATCGTGACCCCCGCCTCGGCCGGCTGACGCGCGCGCTGGCGCGCCTCGGCGCCACGCTCCGGCAGCTGCGCCGCGCACACCCGGCCGGCGTCCGGCTCGCCTCGTTGCCCCGCGCCGCCCGGGAGACCCTCGAGGCCCGCCTCGACGGCGCCCTCGAACTGCTCGCCGACGTCGCCGTGATCACCGACCCGGTGCAGCCGATGCCGGAGGTCGCGCCGTGACCCGACATGCGCCCGGAGGAGGCACCGGACCAGGCACCGGACGGGTGACCCGACGCGGGCTGCTCGGCGGCGCGGCCGGCGCCGCCGGAGGTGCCGCCCTCGCGGCCGGCGCGGGCCTCGCGATGGCGCGCGACGACACGACCACACCGGACGAGGGCGACCTGCGCTACTCCGCCGACGGTCCGCACCAGGCCGGGATCCTCACCCCGGTGCAGCGCCATGCCTGCTACCTGGCCGGCGACGTGACCACCGACCGCGAGGGGCTCCGGCGACTCCTGGACACGCTCACCGCACGCATCCGCGCGCTGACCGCCGGCGGGCCGGTCGGCGACGACGGCCTGGTGCGCACCGCCGCCGACAACGGCATCCTCGGCGACGACCTGCCGACCGCCGGCCTCACCATCACCGTGAGCGTCGGCGCGAGCCTGTTCGACCGCCGCTTCGGGTTGGCGCCACGACGGCCGGCCCGGCTGGTCCCGATGCCCGCGTTCGCCGACGACGCCCTCGACCCGGCCTGGTGCGGGGGCGACCTGCTGGTGCAGGTCTGCGCCGACGAACCCGACGTCGTCGTCCACGCGGTGCGCGACCTGCTCCGCGCCACCCGCGGCGACCTGCAGGTGCGGTGGCGCCGCGACGGCTTCACCTCCCCGCCCCGCCCCAGCGGCACACCGCGCAATCTGCTGGGGTTCAAGGACGGCACCGCCAACCCCGACGTCTCCGACGACGCGCTCATGGACCGGCTGGTCTGGACGCACGGTGGGGGCGGCGAGCCGGACTGGGTGGAGGGCGGCAGCTATCACGTCGTCCGCCTGATCCGGATGTTCGTGGAGTTCTGGGACCGGGTCTCGGTGCGCGAGCAGAACGCGATCTTCGGCCGCGACAAGTCGAGCGGCGCACCCTTGACCGGCACCGACGAGTTCGACCCGCCGGACTACACCGGCCAGAGCGGCGGCGGCGCGATCCGCCTCGACGCCCACATCCGGCGCGCCTCGCGCAGCGGGACGGCGCCCGACCAGCGGATCCTGCGCCGGGGCTTCAACTACGACGCCGGCCTCGACGCCGCCGGCAATCTCGACATGGGCCTGATCTTCACGTGCTTCAACGCCGACCTCGAGCGCCAGTTCACGGCGATCCAGCGGCGCCTGGAGGGCGAGGCCCTCAGCGACTACGTCTCCCCCTTCGGAGGCGGCTTCTACTTCGCCCTGCCGGGCCTCGGCAGCGGCGAAGGCGGATGGGCACGCGCCGTGCTCGGGACCTGACGCACCCTCCGCCGCCCTGCAGCACACCCGTCACCACCGTCGAAAGGACCTCCTCCAGATGAGGACGACACTCCCCCGGCGTCGCGGCGCCGTCGCCGCGATGGCCGTCACCGGCCTCCTCGGCGCCGGCCTCGCCGCCAGCGCCGCCGTCGCCGCGGACTCCCCCGCACGCACCGGCGACTCCGCAGCCGGCCCCGCCAGCCCGGCCAGCCCGGCCAGCCCGGCCAGCCCGGCCACCTCCACCACCAGCACGCCGATCAAGCACCTCGTCGTCCTCTTCGACGAGAACGTCTCCTTCGACCACTACTTCGGCACCTACCCGAAGGCCGCCAACACCGACGGCGTCCGGTTCACCGCCGCCAAGCACACGCCGGCGGTCGACGACTACCTCGCCCACCCGGAGCTGCTGAAGGCGAAGTCGGCGCGCCACCCCGACGGCAACCCCAACGCCATGCCGCCCTTCCGGTTCTCCCCCGACGAGGCCGTCACCTGCGACCAGGGGCACAGCTACACCCCCGAGGAGAAGGCGATCGACGGCGGCGCGATGGACAAGTTCGTCGAGAGCGTCTCCGGCGACACCTGCGGCCTGCTCAACCGGGTCGGGCAGACGATGGGCTACTTCGACGGCAACACCGTGACCGGTCTGTGGAACTACGCCCAGCACTTCGCGATGAGCGACAACGCGTGGAGCGACACCTTCGGACCCTCGACGCCGGGCGCCCTCGAGGTCGTCTCGGGTCAGACCCACGGTGTGCGCAGCTACGACCCGACGTCGGGCACCGAGAACCCGACGCCCACCTCGACGCCGGACTCCTACGCGGTGCACGCGCCCGACGCCTCGGGCGTCGGCACGGTGATCGGCGACCCCGACCCGGTCTACGACGACTGCGCCGACGCGAACCACACCAAGACCAGCGCGCTCGCCGGCATGGTGCCCGAGGACCGCAACATCGGCGACCTCCTCGACGCGAAGTCCGTCAGCTGGGGCTGGTTCCAGGGCGGCTTCGCACCCGACGTCCCCTACGCGGGCGCCGGCACCTACGCCCAGTGCACGCACACCTCGACCAACATCGACGGCACCCCGGACGTCGACTACAACCCGCACCACGAGCCGTTCCAGTACTACAAGAGCACCGCCAACCCCCACCACCTCGCGCCGGCCAGCCCGGCCGAGATCGGCCACGACGGTCAGGCCAACCATCAGTACGACCTCTCGCTCTTCTACGACGCCCTGGCGAACAAGGACGGCGCCTCGCTCCCGGCCGTCTCCTACCTCAAGGCGAAGAACGTCGAGGACGGGCACGCGGCCTACTCCGACCCGATCGACGAGCAGCACTTCCTCACCCGCACGATCAACGCCGTCATGAAGTCGTCCTACTGGAAGGACACCGCGATCGTCGTCACCTACGACGACTCCGACGGCTGGTACGACCACGTCGCACCGACGATCACCAACTCCTCCACCACCGCCGACGACACCTCGACCTGCACCGCGCCGGCCGCAGCCGGGGTGCCCATGCTGAACGGTCTGCAGGACCGCTGCGGCCCCGGCCAGCGGATCCCGTTCCTCGTGATCTCGCCCTACGCCAAGCAGAACTACGTCGGCTCCTCGCTCATCACCCAGAGCTCGGTGGTGCGCTTCATCGAGGACAACTGGTCGCTCGGCACGATCGGCGGCGGCTCCTTCGCCGACACTGCGGGCACCATCACCCCGCTGTTCGACTTCTCCCACCGCCACCTCGCCCCGGTGCTGCTGCGCTCGAACGGCACGGTCAAGGCCACGGGCGCGAAGGCGAGGGCCGGTCGATGACGCCCTAAGCATGGCAGCGCGACGCGGGCGCCGTCGGGAGGATCAGAACGGATACCTCTCGGCGGCGCCCTGCATCGTCACCCACTGGAGTTCGCTGAAGGCGTCGAGGTTCGTCGAGGACCCGAACCGGCCACCGACCCCGGAGGCCCCGACGCCGCCGAAGGGGGCGGCGGTCTCGTCGTCGACGGTCTGGTCGTTGATGTGCACCATGCCCGAGCGGATGCGCTCGGCGACCGCGAGGGCACCGAACGCGTCGCCGGTGAGGATGCCGACCGAGAGTCCGTACTCGCTGGCGTTGATGAGCTCGATCGCCTCCTCGACCGTGTCGTAGGCGACGATCGGGGCGACCGGGCCGAACACCTCCTCGGCGAAGACGCGGGTGTCGGTCGGGACGTCGCGCAGCACCGTCGGGCGGTAGAACGGTCCCTCGTGGGTGCCGCCCGCCAGCAGGGTGGCGCCGGCCGCCACAGCCTCGTCGACCAGGGCCTGCACCCGGTCGGCCTCGCTGCTCGAGATGAGCGGCCCCAGCGCCGAGGCCGGGTCGGTCGGGTCGCCCACCGGCAGCGCGTCGGCGTGGGCGGCGAGTGCCCGGGAGTAGTCCGCCAGCAGGGACCGCGGAACCAGGTGGCGGCCGGTGGTCATGCAGATCTGCCCCTGGTGCAGGAAAGACCCCCAGGCGCCGGCCGAGACCGCGGCGTCGAGGTCGGCATCGGGGAGGATCAGCAGGGCGTTGTTGCCCCCCAGTTCGAGATGCACGCGCTTGAGCAGCCGGCCGGCGGTCTCGCCGATACGGCGTCCGGCCGCCGTGGAGCCGGTGAAGGAGAGGCAGCCGACGCCGGGGTGCTCGACCAGCGCCGCCCCCAGCTCCCCGTCGCCGGGCAGCACGTGCAGGAGACCATCGGGCAGTCCGGCCTCGGCGAACAGGTCGCCCGACACCGGCGTGCGGGGGTCGGGCTTGAGGACGACGCCGTTGCCGGCCGCCAGTGCCGGGGCGACCGACCGCATGGCCAGGACGGCGGGGAAGTTGAACGGGCTGATGACGCCGACGACACCGATCGGCACCCGCCGCTGGAGGGAGAGGCGCGGCTTCTCCGAGCGCAGCAGCGACCCGTAGGGCTCCGCGCACAGCGCGGCCGCACCGGACAGCTCGCTGACCACGAGGCCGACCTCGAAGGCGGCCTTGCCCTGGGCGGAGCCGGACTCGGGCACCAGCCAGCGCAGCAGCCGATCGGGGTCGGCCTGGAGGAGGGCGGCCGCGCGGGTGAACACGGCCGCGCGTTCGGGGTAGGGCGCGCCGGCCCAGGCGACCTGCGCCCGCGCGGCCGCGCTGACCGCGGCGTCGAGGAGCGCGGCGTCGGCCCGGCCGACCTCGGCGACCACGTCGCCGGTGGCCGGCGCGCGGACGGCGAGACTGCTGCCGGCGGGCACGAAGCCGCCCGTGGTGAAGACCGCCTCGTGCCATCGGGGGCTGCGGGGATCGGTCGCGAGGTCGGTCATGGCGGGGCTTCCTCTCGGTCGGGCAGGACGCGCGGCGCCGCCTCGCATCCGGGGAGTACCTCCACAGTGCCCCCGGACGCCAAGCCGGACACCCAGCCCGGACACGCAGCCCGGTCGCTCAGCCCGTCAGCCCCGGTCGACCTCGACGACGACGTTGGTCGACTTCACCACCGCGGTGGCCGGCTTGCCGGGCTCGAGGCCGAGCTCCTCGGCGGCCTCGGTGCTCATGAGCGAGACGATGCGGTAGTCGCCGCAGGCGATCTCGACCTTGGCCATGATGCGGTCCTTCTCGACCGAGGTGACGATTCCGGTGAGCCGGTTGCGGGCACTGGAGAGCTTGTCGCCGCGGATGATCGAGGCCTTGAGGGCTGCGAGGTCCTCGGCGGGCAGCACCCGCTGGTTGCCGCGGCGCTCGAAGGAGACGCGGCCGTCGGTCTCCCACCGGCGCAGGGTGTCGACGCTGACGCCGAGGGCCGAGGCGACCTCGCCGATCCGCAGGTAGGCGCTCATGTGCGGATCGTAGGCGTCGGGAAGCGGGCGCCGCCGACGATCCGGACGACGACCTGCTCGCCCGCCGCGACGTCCGCGGTCGTCTCCACCCAGGCCGAGCAGGACTCGCCGGCCACGCGCACGCGGCGTCCGTGCTCGCGACGCAGCACCTGCTCGACGCGGGCGTCGAGGTCGTCGGGACGCCGGTCGGCGGGCGGGACGAGCGCGAGGTCGATCTCGCGTGCCAGCAGCAGGCCGTCGGGGAGCCTGACCTCGCCGGTGAAGCCGAGGAACCGCGCGACCTCCTCGGTGGGCGGGGCGACCTCCAACTCGTCGGGCGTGGCCAGGGCCGCGAGCCGCCCGTCGAGCAGCACGCCGATGCGGTCGGCCAGCGCCCAGGCGTCGCGGCGTTCGTGGACGACGACGACCACCGCGGTGCCGGCCTCGCGCAGCGCGGTGGCGAGGTCGAGGGTGAGCCGGTCGTGGGCGTCGGGGTCGAGGCCGGCGAACGGCTCGTCGAGGAGCAGCAGCTCGGGGCGGACCGCGAGCCCGCGAGCGAGGTGGACACGGCGTCGCTCGCCTCCCGACAGCGCACCGGCAGGACGACGGGCCAGGTGACCGGCCCGGAGCAGCTCGAGCGCGGCGTCGGCCCGAGCGCGGCGCTCGCGTCGGGGCACTCCCCACCAGGCGAGGGCGAGTTCGACGTTGGCGCGCACCGAGCGGCGGGCGAGGCCGGCGTCCTGGAGCACCGTCGCGCTGCGACCGACCATGCCCATCCTGCCGGAGGCCGGTGGCAGGATGCCGCCGAGGGTCTGGAGGAGCGTGCTCTTGCCGGCTCCGTTGGGGCCCAGCACGACCACCGTCTCCCCCGCGGCGATCTCGAGATCGATCCCGTGCAGCACCGTGCGGCGTCCGCGGCGGACCTCGACGTCGGCGAGATGCGCCACCGGGCCGGGCCAGCCGGCCAGATCGGCGGCGGTCACGACGACCACCCGACCCGACGCATGCCGCGCCCGGCCTGCACGATCGTGAGCAGCGCGGTGATGATGAGGATGAGGCCGAGCAGCACGATGCCGATCGCGAGACCGTCGGCGAACCGGGCCGCCTCGACGCGCTGGAGGGCGGCGCTGGCCAGCGTCTGGTCGAGGCCCTCGATGTTGCCGCCGACGAGCACCACCGCCCCGACCTCGGAGAGACCCGACCCGACCGCGGCGATGATCGCGGCCAGCAGGCCGGTGCGGGCCTCGCGCACCGCCAGCGCCGCCACGCGGAACCGCGAGGCGTGGAACGCGCGCGCCTGGTCGAGCAGCCCGGCGGGCACCTCTCGCAGCGCGGCGGCGCCGAGCGCCACGATGACCGGGAAGGCCAGTGCCGTCTGGGCGATGATCACGCCGTTGAGGGTGAAGAGCAGGTGGAAACGGCCCAGCGGAGCCTCGGGGAACATCAGCAGCGCGAAGACCAGCCCGACGAGCACGGGCGGCAGCCCGAGGCCGGCGTTCGCGACGACCATGAGGGCGCCGCGACCCCGGAACCGGCCCAGGCCCAGGAGCAGCGCCAACGGCAGCCCCAGGACGATCGCCGCGCCGGTGCTGATGAGCGAGACCTTGAGGGTGACCGTCACCAGCTGCCACAGCCACGGCTCGCCTCCGATGACGATGCGCCACGCCTCGGCGAGACCGTCGAGGAAGAACCTCATCGCCGGCTCACCCGACCCGTCACCGCGCGTCCTTCGGGACGACGTAGACGAGGCGCCCGTCATCGAGTCGGTACACCTCGCCGACCCGCTCGCCGTTGCCGACGACCTGCCGCCCGTCGGCCGGCACGTCGTCGACCGTGGCGTCCGAGGGAGCCGTGATGCGGTCGGAGGGGGCCGGGTCCTGGCCGCGGGAGAGCGCGTCGGTGAGATCGAGGGAGGACAGGGCCGCGAGCAGGAAGCCCACCGCCAGCACGATGCCGAGGTCGAAGAGGTTGACCAGCCCGTCGAGCGGGTCGCCGGCGCGGTCGTGACGCCGGTGCGCCCGGCGGCTGACCGACGTCATCGGATGCTCCCGGGGCGCGACGCCGCCTCGTCGGTGAGCAGCGCGGCGAGGTACTCCAGATCGGAGAAGTCCTGCCCGTAGAGGCGTTCGCGCACGAGGCTGAGGGCGAAGGCGAGCGCGCCGACGAGCAGACCGAGCACGGTGATCGAGAACGCGACGCGGAGGTTGTCGGCGAGGGTCTGCACGTCGCCGCCCGCCAGCCCCTCCAACGCCGGCGAGAGCGGGATGAGGGTGCCCATCAGGCCGAGCGCCGGGCCGAAGCGCACCAGCAGTCGGGTACGTGCCAGACGCCGCTCGCAGTCGAAGTCGAAGTCGGCGAGCCGTTTCGCGACGGCGGCCTCGGGGTTCTCGCGGCTCGAGGCCTCGACCAGGGCTGCGGCGGTGTCGTGCATCGCCACGCTGCGGGTGACCGCCGCCAGCGCCGTGCCCGCCGCGGACGGGTCGCCGTCGGCGAGCGCGGCACGCGCGGCGGCGGCCGCGGCGTCCAGGTCGGCGAGGCGACGGCGCGAACGGGCGCGGCGGGCGTACTCGACGGAGAAGATGCCGGCCTCGACGACGACGGCGACCAGCGCGAGGATCGCGAGGATCACCACCGGGCCCTCCAGCGCGTCGGCAGCCGCGAAGACCACGTCGTAGATGCGCTCCATGAATCAGCCCTTCCGTGCCGGACGGCGCCGGCGCGGGCCCATCATCTCCATGGCGGCGCCGGCGGCGTACAGCGCCACGCCCACGAGGGTCAGCAGGAGCCAGCGCGGCAGCCGCAGGACGGTGTCGTCGGCGCTGCCGGACGTCGCGGGCGCCGGGTCGGGGGTGATCCCGGTGGCGGGCGCCGGAGCAGCGGCCAGGGTGAGCACCCGGCCCCGCACCCGGACGCCGTCCGGGCGTGACGGATCGGTGCGTGGGGTCGACTCCGGCGGCGGCGGAGCGGTCGCCCCGGCACCGCCGGCCTCCGCTCCTGAGCCGGGGGCCGCAGCGGTGCCACCCGAGGACGGGGACGCCGTGGGTTGTCCGGGGGTGCCGCGGGAGCCGCCGGTCGTGCCGGTGTCGTCGCTCGCCCCTCCGGTCGGCGGGCCGTCGCCGCCGTCGCCCCCACCGCCACCGCCGCCGTCCTGATCGGGAGCGACGGTGAAGGAGACGGCCCGCTGCGCTCGGCCCGACGAGCCGTCGTCGGCGTAGACCGTCAGGGTCACCGTGAACGAGCTCTGCTCCCGCGTCGGTGCGAAGCGGTGCGACGTCGTCGGGCCGCTTCCCTGCGTGCCGTCGCCGAAGTCCCAGGTGGCGCTCACCCCGGGCGGGGCGTCGGGGACGGTGGCGGTGAAGTCGTAGGAGCGGGTGCCCCGCGGGGTCGCCGTGATGGTCGGGCGCAGCAGGCGTCCGGTCAGGTGGGCGATCACCTCGAGGGTCTGCCCCTGGCCGGGTGAGGTCTGGAAGAAGCCGTTGCGGTCGGGGTCGGCGGAGACGTTCGCGTCGGAGCCGTCGCGCAGCGGCCGGATGTAGGTGATCGAGGAGCCGTCGGAGCACACGGCGGGCGGCAGGCCGTCGGCGCCGGTCGGACCGAGCTGGCCCTGGTCGAGCGGGTGGGAGACGCCGGTGGCGTCGAGCACCTGGGTGTAGGTGACGGCGTCGGCGGTGGCGTCGGGGTCGGTGCGCTCGATGAGCGCGGCGAGGGAGACGCCGTTCGGGCACTGGCCGGCGGCCGGTTCGCGGCCGTCGTCGGTGCGCAGGGTGTAGGTCGCGGCCACGCATCCCTCGCCGCTGCACGACCCCACCTCGGCGAGCGAGAAGGCCTGCTGGGCGACCTGGCGGCCATGGTCGACGATGCGGACGACGACCTGCGGTCCGCCCTCACGAGCCGACGCCGACGGCGCTGCCGTCGTCCCCGCGAGGAGGACGAGCGACAGCGCCGTCGTGAGTCGGCCTCGGGTCATCTCCGGGTGACCTTCACCTTGCCGATGCGGGCCGAGGCGGGGGCGAGCAGGTCGCCGAAGACCGGATCGAGGCTGGCGTCCTCGATCTGGCTGATCGCCTGGGTGCTGGCGATGTAGTAGGCCGTCTTCGTGGGCTTCAGCGTGAGGCTGAAGCGGCCCTTCGCGCCCGTGACGGCCTTGCCGACGAGCTTCGGCGCCGGGAGCCCGGTGCCGGGCAGCACACGGAAGATCCGCACCGTGACCCCGGCCAGTGCCGGCGTGCCGGGGACGACGTTGGTCAGCGAGCCGCTGAGCTTGACCTTCTTGCCCGTCGCGACCTTCGTGGCGCTCGGCTCACCGGTGATGGTCGGTGCCGCCGACGGGAGGAACGGCGCGCCCTGGTCGGCGAGGTAGGAGCCGATCTCCTTCTGCACATCGGGGCTGGTGACCCAGTTGAGGAACGCCGTGGCGGCCGCGGTGTTGATGTCGACATTGGGGCTGTCGCTGAACTTCGCGGGGTTGATGCCGTAGGCGTGGAAGGAGTTCACCAGCACGGCCTGACCGCCCCGGGCGGTGTCGTCGTTGTCGCGCGTGACGATCTGGAGGTTGGTGGCCTGCCCCGTCGACTGGAGGTAGTTGAAGGTGCCGCGGTCGGTGAGGACGTAGCAGTTGCCGCCGGGGTAGTTGCAGGTGGAGGCGTTGAGGATGTTGGGGCCCTGGGTGAGCCCGGTCGCGTGGTACCACGACGGGTAGCTGATGCTGCTGGGGCAGGCACCGGTCGTCGTGCTGGGGCTGGTGCCGCCGCCGTTCGCGGCGCTGACGTCGCAGGTGGTGACGCCGGAGGTCAGCGCCCAGATCGCGTGCTCCTGGACCGTGGTGCCGGGGGTGCCGCCGCGGGAGACGAAGTTCGCGGTGCCCGCGGCGCCGGCCGCGGCGACCTTCTCGAAGGCGGTCGCGATGTCGTGGGGCGCTCCGGTCAGCACGCCGGCGGGGTCGGACGCCGGCCCGAGCAGCACGTAGTCGCCCCAGAAGATCGCGCGACCGTACTGCTCGAGGGAGTAGCCCTGGTCGACGAACTGGTTCTCCAGAGAGGCGGCGTGCACGATCATCGCGTCGGCCGTGCCGGCCTGGGCGTAGGCGATCGCGGCGCCGGTGCCCTTGCTGACGTACTGGAAGTCGTACTGCGGGTAGGCGGCCTCGAAGCCCGGTTCGAGCACTTTCTGGGCGAGGTACGAGTCGAAGACGTCGCTGGTGCCGACGACGACGAACGGTTCGGGGTCGGCGGCCGAGGCGGTCGGCACGGCGGCGAGCGCGGCCAGCGAAAGACCTGCGGCCGCCGCGGCGGCGGCGAGGACGGCGGCGCGGGACGCGCGGCGGGGGGTCGGTCGGAGCATGCGCTCTTCCTATCGTGTTTCCTAGGCAATACCTAGGCACGATTCGGAGCCGTCCGCGATCCGGATGGGCGAGGGTCGACTCACCCGGCGGTGGAGGGCACGTGTGCCGGTCGATGCCGAGCGGGAAGACCGGACCCATCGCGGACACCCGGTCCGCCACCCCGAGGAGGACCCGAGATGGGATACGGAGCCGGAGGATTTCTCGTCGCCGTCGGACTGGTGCTGGCCCTGGCGGTCGACGACACGGTGCAGGGCGTCGACCTCGTCACGGTCGGCTGGATTCTGACCGCCGTCGGAGCGGTCCTGCTGCTGCTGACCGCGATCACGATGACCAGCGGACGTCGTGCGCGGTCCGTCGCGACCACGACCCACGCGGACGGCACCCAGACGGTGCGCGAGACCCGCAGCGAGGTCTGAGCCCGACGGGCCGACCGCCGCGCGGCGCCGATCAATCGGCGTCCGCGCGGCGCCGCGGGGCCAGCGGTTGCCGCACCGGTCGCGGCGCGCCGACCCGATGGGCGGTCGCGCCGAGCGGACCGGCGTCGAGTTCGACGAGGGCGCCCGGGGCCAGCGGCGGCACGGCATCGCGGCCCTGGCGCCCCCAACGCTCGGCCAGGCAGCCGTCGCCGCAGGTGCCCGAACCGATGAGGTCGCCGGGACTGAGCCGGCTGCCCCGTGAGGCGTAGGCGATCATCTCGGCGAACGACCAGGCCATGGAGTCCAGTGGCGCACTGCCGAAGAGGACGCCGTCGAGGCGCGCACGCAGCTGCACCCCGCTGCCCTCACCCGTGGCGAGACCGGGCAGTTCGTCGGCCGTCAGCAGCCAGGGCCCCAGGCTCAGCGCGGAATCCTTGCCCTTGACCGGGCCGAGCGGCCCCTCCATCTCGCGGGCCTGGAGGTCGCGGGCCGACCAGTCGTTGAGCAGCACGTAGCCCGCGATGCTGGCGGCGGCCTCCTCGATCGTGAGGTCGCTCAGATCGGGCATGCCGGTCAGCGGGCCGACCACCGCACCCACCTCGAGCTCGAAGTCGAAGGCCCGGCAGCCGGGCGGGATCGGCACCTCGCCGACCGGACCGGTCAGCGTCGCCGGGTTGGAGAAGTAGTGCAGCGGCTGCTCGTACCAGACGTCGGGCGCGGTCTCGCGGCCCTCGATGAGCATCCCCATCCCGAGCACGTGCTGCTCGAAGGCCATGAAGTCGCGCACCGAGGGCGGCGTCTCGATGGGCGCGAGCAGCTCGACCTCCCCGACGGCACCGACCGGCGCCGTCCCCAGGGCCTCGGTCGCCGCCGCGAGGAGTTCCCCGGACGCCACGAGGTCGAGCACGCGGACGCCGTCGGCGAGCGCATGCACCACATCGGCCTCGTCGAGGACGCCGACCCGCGGCGCCGACGTGTCCTGCGTGCGGAAGCGGACGATCCGCATGTCACTCCCCCTCCTCGGCGCCGGCCGTGGCCCGCGCCCACTGCGCCATGCATCCGAACATCTCCGGACCGGTCGGGGCCGGGCCGCCCTCGAGCTGCCGGTAGATCGCCAGCACGTTGGCCGCGAGCCGCTCGCTCTCGGGCAGGTGGGCGAAGGGGCCGAGGTCGATGTCGCGCGCAGCCTCCTCGACCGTCAGGCCCCGTGCGTGCCGCTCCCCCGCCTCCTCGGCGACGAAGGACAGATAGTCGGCCATCTCCCCCACGCGCGCCAGCGGCAGCACCGGCCCGTGGCCGGGCACGACCTGCGTGATGCCGTGGTCGGCACCGAGGGCCCGCAACCGCGTGCACGCCTCGATCCAGCGCTCGACCGGGCCCTCCCACATGATCGGCGTGCCCTCGGCGAAGACGAGGTCGCCGGCCAGGACGACGCCGTCGCGCGGGCAGACCACGACGGTGTCGCCGCGGGTGTGGGCCGGGCCGAGGTCGAGCAGCAGCACCTCGACGCCGCCGACCGACAGCTCGCGGCTGCCGGTGAAGGTGGTGCCCGGCAGCCGGGGCGGGTCCTCGACGAGCTCGGCGATCGCGAAGTCGCCGAAGCACGACGCCGTGAACGCGCCGATGGGGCCCGGGATGCCGGGCAGGGACGCGACCGTCGCCGGGCCGACCGCCTCCATGTCGAGCACAGAGGCCGCCGACGCCACGATCTCGACGTCCGCGTGCAGGACGCCGTTGCCGAACCAGTGGTCGCCGTTGCCGTGGGTGTTGACGGCGACCGTGATCGGCGCGCCCTCGTGGTGCGGTGCCATCTGGCCGAGCATCGCCTCGGTGCGGGGCCGGTCGAAGAGGGTGTCGACGAGCAGCGAGGCGCCCTCGCCCACGATCAGCCCGGTGTTGCTGTGCCCCCAGCCGCCGCGGGGCGGCACCCACGCATGGGTGCCGCCCGCGACGTGCTGCACGGTTCCTCGGTTCACCCGGCGGCCGTCCGGTCGGCGTCGGGGAGTTCGCCGGGGAGTTCCTCGGTGAAGGTGGTGACCGGACCACGACCGCCGATCATCACCGCGGCGATGATCGCGGCCACGGCCGCCGCGACGGCGCAGATGAGGTAGCCGGTCGCGTAGGCGTCGCTGAGGGCGTGGAACGCGACGTCCTTGAGCGGGTTGATCGCGGCCGGGACGGCGTTCGCGCCGAGCGGCCCGGACTGGACGGCGCCCACGGCGGCCGCCAGTTCGCCCTTGGCCTCCGGCGGCGCGCTGGCGGGCGAGGCCAGGAACGACTGGTACGCCGAGGCCAGCTGCGGGTCGGAGGCGAGCCGTGCCGCGATGGCGTCGCCGGCCCGCGAGAGGCTGACGGCGCCGATGATCGCCGGACCGAGCGTGAGGCCGAGGTCGCGCAGCATGCTGGTGGCACCGCTGGCCATGCCGGCCTTGCCGACCGGCACGCTGTTGACCGCGACGACGGTCACCGCGGTGACCGCGAGCTTGAAGCCCGCGCCGATCGCCAGCAGCGGGACGGCGACCGCGGCGATCGAGACGTGGGTGGCGGGGATGAGCGCCATCGCAACGTCGCCGGCGCTGATCAGCGCCATGCCGCCGGCGAGGATCCAGCCGGGACTGTGGCGCTCGATGAGCCGGCTGCTGACCGGGAAGAGCACGACACCCATGATGTTGAGGCACACGAAGGCGACCGCGGTCTTGAGCGGGGAGTACCCCTGGATCGCCGAGACCCGGATGCTGGTGGCGTAGGCCGTGCCGAGGTAGGCGAACATGCCGATCACCGTGACGGCGGCCGTGGTGGCGAAGACCCGGTTGCGGAACAGGCTGATGTCGAGCAGCGGGTGCTCGCGGCCGCGCTCGTAGAGCACGAACGCCGTCAGCAGCACGGCACCCGCGGCCAGCCAGAGCAGGACGCCGGCGTCGCGCAGCCCGTGCTCCTCGGTGTCGATGACGCCGTAGAGCAGGGCGAAGAAGCCGGCCGACACGAGGATCTGGCCGATCGGGTCGAGTCGGCGTCCTTCGCGAGCCCGGGAGTCCTGGCTGAGCAGCAGCGTGACGACGGCAGAGACGGCGGCCAGCCCGGCGAGGGCGAGGAAGGGCCAGCGCCACGAGGCGAACGGGCCGCCGTCGTGGTCGAGGCGGACGAGCAGGCCGGAGGCCACCGGCGCGACCACGCCGGCGCCGGTCAGGGCCGCGGCCCAGACCGAGAGCGCGTGGGAGCGCTCCTTGACGGTCGTCGTCGCGGCGGCCAGCAGGGCCACCGAGGTCGGGAAGATCGCAGCGGCGCCGATGCCGGCGACGACCTGGCCGCCGAGCATGATCGCGACCCGCTGGCCGTGGGCGGCGTCGGGTCCGGGCGTCAGGGCGGTCAGGACGCCGCCCGCCGTCATCAGCGCGGCGCCGATGATGAGCAGCCGCTTGCGACCGAAGAGGTCGCCCAGCACGCCGAAGGTCAGCTCGAGCAGCGTGATCGGCACGAGGAAGGCGTCGGAGACCCAGGTGAGCTCGGTCGAGGTGGTGCCGAGATCGCGCTGGATGACGCCGTTGAGCACGGCCGGCATCGAGACGCCTATCTGGGCGACGGCGACCGCGAGGGCCGCGGCCAGGAGGGTTCCCGCCGTGAGGGCGCGGCCGGCGGTGCGGGGATCCGCCGGCGCCTGCGAGGTGGAGGTCATGACTGTGAACGGAATCACATCAGGGACCCTGATGTACAGGGTTCCTGATGAATTTCTCCGATCCGGACCAGTCCGCCCCCTCGGCCGCACGGCTCGCACGGCTCACGGGCGGCTCACGCCAGCACGTCAGGCCTCCCCCTCGGCGGCCGCGCCGCCGGTCGGGATGCCGAGCGCCGCGAGGCAGCGCAATGTGGAGCGCCGCAGCTCCCGCGCCTCCTCGGCGCTGAGGTCGGCGAGCATCTCGGCCTCCAGGGCCGCGACGTCGTCGCGATGACGTGCCAGCAACCGTCGGCCATGGTCGGTCAGGCTGAGCACCAGGCGCCGCCGGTCGCGCGGGTCGCGGTGGCGGTCGATGAGCTCGCGCTCGGCCATCGCGGTGACCATCTCGGCCATCGTCTGCGCGGTCACGAACGAGCGGCGCGCCAGCTGGGCGGAGGTGAGGTCGGGATGCCGCTCGAGCACGGTGAGCGCCGTGTACTGGAGGGCGGTCAGGCCGTCCCCGCGCACGAGATCGTCCAGTCGCGCCCGCACGGCGAGCTCGAGCTGCTTCATCAGGTAGAGCAGGGTGGGCGGCTCCGGCGAGGTCGGCACGCACCGCATCGTAGGGCCCTTGCCCCGGCGGCCCGCGTGGCTTATGTTCAGGATTCCTGATCATATGAGGAGTTCCGATGACGCTTCCCGGGAGCCTGACGGTGACCGTGGACGGCCCGATCGCCGTCCTGACCCTCACCCGCGCCGCCAAACGCAACGCCCTGGACGACGCCACCGTGCGTGGTCTGGAGGCGTTCTTCGCCGACCTGCCCGCCGGGGTCCGCGTCGTCGTCCTCGACGCCGAGGGCGACCACTTCTGCGCCGGCCTCGACCTCGGCGAGCTCGGCGAGCGCGACACCTTCGCCGGCATCGAGCACTCCCGCATGTGGCACCGCGCGTTCGGTCTGATCGAGCACGGACCCGTGCCGGTGATCTCGGTGCTCAAGGGCGCGGTCGTCGGCGGCGGTCTCGAACTCGCCGCCGCCACCCATCTGCGCGTCGCCGAGGAGTCGACCTTCGTCGCCCTGCCCGAGGGGCTGCGCGGCCTCTTCGTCGGCGGCGGCGCCTCGGTGCGCGTGCCCCGGCTCATCGGTGTGGCCCGGATGACCGACCTCATGCTCACCGGCCGCCGCTACGACGCCGCCGAGGCCCACGCCGTCGGACTGGCCCAGTACCTCGTCCCCGACGGCGCCGGCCTCAAGACCGCCCTCGACCTCGCCGCCCGCGTCGCCGAGGTGCCGCCGCAGACCGTCTTCGCGGTCCTCCAGGTGCTCCCCCGCATCGCCCAGGCCGGCGAGTACGAGGCCTACCTGCTCGAGGCCCTCACCGCCGCGGTCGCCCAGGGCACCGACGACGCCAAGCAGCGCATGCGCGCCTTCCTCGATGGTCGCGCCGCCAAGGTCGAGCGGTGAGCGCCGGGAGCCCCGCCACGGCGAGGCCGGTCTGGACGCCGCCGGCCGACGTGCTGACGGCCAGCCGGATCGGGCGCTTCGCGACCTACGCGGCCGCCCACCACGGTCTCGTGCTGCGTCGCCCGGGCGACGTCGCCGCCGTGCGGGCCGACCTCCAGGCCTGGTCGACGACCGACCTGGAGGCCTTCTGGCGCGCCGTCGCGAGCTTCCAGGGCCTGCGCATCGACCCGGCCTCCACGACGCCCGGCAGCATCCTCGAGCCGGGCCCGGGCCCCACCGGCATGCCGGGGGCGCGCTGGCTGCCGGGAGCGACCCTCAACTACGCCGACCAGCTGCTCCACCCGCCGCGCGCGGTCGACGACCCCGAGCACCGTGCCGAGCGCCCCGACCGCGTCGTGCTGCTCGGCCGCAGCCAGACCCGCGACGACCTCGACCTCACCCTCGCCGACCTGCGCACCGAGGTCGCCCGCGCCGCCCAGGCGCTGCGCGCCCTCGGTGTGCGCCGCGGCGACCGGGTCGCCGCCTACCTGCCGAACATCCCCGAGACCGTCGTGGCCTTCCTCGCCACCGCCAGCCTCGGCGCGGTCTGGGCCTCCTGCGCCCTGGAGTTCGGACCCCGCGCGGTCATCGACCGGTTCGCCCAGATCGAGCCGACCGTGCTGCTCGTCGCCGGCGGATACCGCTACGGCGGCCGCCACCACGACCGCCGTGATCACGTGGCCGCGATCCGCGCCGAACTGCCCACGGTGCGCAGCGTGATCGACGTCGGCTACGGCGGCGCCGTCCCCGACTCCCTCGGGTGGCGCGACCTCCTCGATGGGGACGCCGCGCCGTTGGTCGCCGAGCAGGTGCCGGCCGACCATCCGCTCGTCGTGCTCTTCTCCTCCGGCACGACCGGCCTGCCGAAGGCGATCGTGCACGGCCACGGCGGCCTGCTGCTCGAGCAGGCCAAGAGCCACGGCCTGCTGTGGGACCTGGGCCCCGACGACCGCATGCTCTGGTACTCCACCACCGCCTGGATGATGTGGAACGCGTTGGTCGCCACCCTGCTGGTCGGCGGCTCGATCGTCCTCCTCGACGGCGACCCGGGGCATCCCGACCTCGGCCACCAGTGGCGGCTCGCCGCCCGCACCCGCACCACGCTCATGGGCGCCAGCCCCGGCTTCCTCACCGCGTGCCGCCGTGCCGGCGTGCACCCGGTCGAGGAGGCCCGTGCGGTCGGCGGCGATCTCGACGCGCTGCGCGTGCTCGGGTCTGCGGGCGCCCCGCTCGCCCCCGAGGGCTACACCTGGGTCGCCGAGGAGCTGCCCGGCGTCCAGCTCGCCGTCGGCTCCGGCGGCACCGACGTCTGCTCGGGTCTGGTGCAGGGCGATCCGCTGCTGCCGGTGTGGCCCGGGGAGATCTCCGGCGCCGCTCTCGGCGTGGCCGCCGCCGCGTGGGACGACGAGGGCCGCCCGGTCGTCGGCGCGCTCGGCGAGCTCGTCGTCACCGCCCCGATGCCCTCCATGCCGCTGGGCCTGTGGGGCGACCCCGACGGCGCCCGCCTGCGAGCCACCTACTTCGACCGTTGGCCGGGCATCTGGCGCCACGGCGACTGGATCCGGTTCGAGGAGCGCGGCAGCTGCCACGTCGCCGGCCGCTCCGATGCCACCCTCAACCGCGGCGGCGTCCGGCTCGGCACGGCCGAGCTGTACGGCGTCCTGGAGACCGTGCCGCAGATCGCCGACAGCCTCGTGGTGCACCTCGAGGACCCCGAGGGCGGCAACGGCGAGCTGCTGCTCTTCGTGCAGCCCGGCCCGGGGCTCACTGTCGACGACGCCCTGCGCCAGGAGATCGCGGCCCGGTTGCGCAGCGAGCTCTCCCCGCGGCATGTGCCGGACGCCGTCCTGGAGGTGCCGGTGGTGCCGCGCAACCTCACCGGCAAGCGGCTCGAGCTGCCGGTCAAGCGCATCCTCCAGGGCGCCGAGCCCGACGCCGTCGCCAGCCGCGACGCCCTCGCCGACCCCGACAGCCTCGCTCCCTACGTCGCTCTCGCGGCGCAACGCCCGAGCCGCACCGCCACGCCGATCGGGGCCGGCCGATGAGCGCCCCCACCGACGACCGCACCGCGCTGGTCGTCGGCGCCGGGGCGATCGGCGCCAGCTGGAGCGCGCTGCTGGCCCACCACGGCTGGCAGGTGCTCGTCACCGACCCCGACCCCGCCGCCCACGACCGGCTCCGCTCGCAGGCGAGCACGTTCCTCGCCGACCTCGGTTCGCCCGAGGCCCTCGAGCGGATCGTCACCGGCGTGAGCGTGGCCGAGGGCGGGTCCCACGCCCGCGTCGTCCTCGAGGCCGGGCCCGAACGGCTGGAGCTCAAGCGCGAGCTGATCGCCGCCCTCGACGCCGCCTGCCCACCCGAGGTCGTCATCGCCAGCAGCTCCTCGGGCCTGCTGCCCAGTGCGTTCCAGAGCGCGGCCCGGCATCCCGAGCGGGTGCTCGTCGCGCATCCGTTCAACCCGCCGCACCTGGTGCCGCTCGTCGAGATCGTGCCGGGCCGCGCCACCTCCGAGGCGGCCGTCGAGCACCTCGACGGGTTGCTGCGCAGCTGGGGACGGCGTCCCATCCGGCTGCATCGCGAGGTGCCCGGCCATGTCGCGAACCGTCTCCAGGCCGCCCTGTGGCGCGAGGCCTACCACCTGGTCGCCACCGGCGTGGTGAGCGCCGCCGACCTCGACGTCGCCGTGGCCGAGGGACCCGGTCTGCGCTGGGCGCTGCTCGGCCCGCTGCTCACCCAGCACCTCTCCGGCGGACCGGGCGGCCTCCAGCACGTGCTCGACCACCTGGGCCCACCCATGGTCGAGTGGTGGCACGACCTCGGTACCCCCGAGTTCACCGACGACCTCGTGGCGACCCTCGTCGCCGGGGTCGCCGAGGAGATCGAGGGCATCGAGGGCGGCGAGGCCGCGGCCCGCGCCCGGCGCGATCGGGCGCTGCTCGGCCTGCTGACCCTCAAGAGCGAGCTGGGGCTCGCCACCCGATGACGATCCGCACGACCACCCGCACCCCGAACCGCACCGAGACCCGCACCGAGACCGAGGCGACGACGATGACGACCTCTCCCCTGTACCAGCCGCTGCCGCTGTCGCTGCCCACACCGCCGGACGGCGTGGGGTCCTGGGCCGCGCGCCGGGCCGTGATGACGCCCAGGGCGGTCGCGCTGCGCCAGCAGAGCGGCACCGGCTGGCACGACGTGACCTACGCCGATCTGCACGCCCTCGTCGAGCGCACGGCGTCCGGTCTGCTGGCTCGCGGCGTGCACCCGGGCGACCGGGTGGCCTGGTGGGGCGCCAACAGCATCGAGATGGTGGTGGCGTTGCTGGCGATCGCCCGGGTCGGCGCGATCAGCGTGCCCCTGAACACCCGCCTCGCCGAGGCCGAGACGGCGGCCGTGCTCGAGCGCTGCGAGCCGGCGCTGCTGCTGCACGTCGGGCCCGCACCGGTCGCGCCGTCCCGGGGCGCCCAGGCCCTTGAGGCCATCGAGGCCCTCGAGGTCGACGAGGGCCGGGGCGGTGCCGGGTTGGCGGTGCTGTGGGACGACGCGCTCCCGCCCGCGCCCGTGCACCGCAGCCATCCCGACGACCTGCTGATGATCCAGTTCACCTCCGGAACCAGCGGCCAGCCCAAGGGCGTGTGCCTGACGCACGGCAACGTGCTGTGGAACTGCGTCAACCTGCTCCTCGACGTCGACGTCATCAGCCGCGAGATCGCGCTGGTGACCGCGCCGCTGTTCCACACCGCCGCGCTCGACCAGGTGCTGCTGCCGGTGCTGCTCAAGGGCGGCACCGCGATCATCGAGCCGCGTTTCGACCCCGCCCGGGTGCTCGCGCTCATCGAGTCCGAGCGGGTCACGATGCTCTTCGGGGTGACCTCGATGTACCAGGCGCTGGCCGCCGAACCCG
Source organism: Nocardioides fonticola (assembly GCF_039536805.1). Classification (NCBI taxonomy): domain Bacteria; kingdom Bacillati; phylum Actinomycetota; class Actinomycetes; order Propionibacteriales; family Nocardioidaceae; genus Nocardioides; species Nocardioides fonticola. Next base: position 285,679 of record NZ_BAAAZH010000028.1, read on the forward strand.
CATGGGACAGCGCCGACCTCTCCAGCCTGCGCAGCGCCCTGTCCGGCGGCAGCCCGCTGCCGGAGGTGCTGCTGCGCACCTGGGCCGACCGGGGCCTGCCCGTGCTCCAGGGCTACGGACTGACCGAGGCCTCGCCGGGCGTCACGATGCTGCGCGCGGCGGACGCCGTCGAACGGCTCGGCTCGGCCGGCACGCCCTGCCTGCTGACCGACGTGCGCGTCGTCGACGCCGCCGGCCGCGACCTCGAGGGCGAGCCGGGCGAGGTCTGGGTGCGGGGCCCGCACGTGAGCCCCGGCTACTGGCGCGACCCCGCAGCCACCTCGGCGGCCTTCGTCGACGGCTGGCTGCGCACCGGCGATGTCGCGGTGCGCGAGCCCGACGGGCACCTGCGCATCACCGGGCGTCTGAAGGACATGTTCATCTCCGGGGGCGAGAACGTGTACCCCGCCGAGGTCGAGGCCGCCTGCCTCACGCACCCCGACGTGCTCGCATGCGCCGTCATCGGGGTGCCCGACCCGCAGTGGGGCGAGGTCGGCTGCGCCGTCCTCGTGCTGCGCCCGGAGGCGCACCTCGACCTCACAGGTCTGCGCGCGCACCTGGAGGGTCGGCTCGCGCGCTACAAGATGCCGCGGCTGCTCGAGGTCGTCGACGCACTGCCGCTGACGGCCTCGGGCAAGCTCGCCAAGGAGCAGGTGCGTCGACTGGTGGCGGCGCGATGACCCGCTACGAACCGCGCCTCGACACCGCGGCCCTCACCGCGATCGACCTCCACGTGCACGTCGAGGCCGAGGTCGACGCCTGCGGCCACCGGCACCTCTCGCTCGACGACGAGCTCATGGACGCCTCGGCCGCCTACTTCCGCTCCAGCGACAACCGCACGCCCACCGTCGCCGACCTGGCCGAGCGCTACCGCGCCCAGCAGATGGCGGCGGTCGTGTTCACCGTCGACGCCGGCACCGCCACCGGGCATCGGCCGCTCTCCTCCGAACGCATCGCCGAGGAGTGCGCCGAGCATGCCGACGTGCTCATCCCGTTCGGCTCGGTCGATCCGCATCGCGGGGCCGAGGCCGTGGCCCAGGCACGACGCCTGGTGGTCGACCACGGAGTCCGCGGGTTCAAGTTCCACCCGAGCCTGCAGGCCTTCTCCCCCGACGACGCCGCCTTCCGGCCGCTGTGGTCGGCGCTGGAGGAGCTCGGCGTCCCGGCGCTGTTCCACACCGGCCAGAACGGCATCGGCGCGGGCCTGCCCGGTGGGCGCGGCCTGAAGCTGAAGTACTCCAATCCGCTGCTGCTCGACGACGTCGCGGCCGACTTCCCCGGACTGACCGTGATCCTGGCCCACCCATCGGTGCCGTGGCAGGCCGAGGCGATCTCGATGGCCACCCACAAGGCGAACGTGGTGCTCGAGCTGTCGGGCTGGTCACCGAAGCGGTTCCCGGCCGAACTGGTGGCGGCCATCCCCTACCTGCGCGACCGGGTGGTCTTCGGCAGCGACTACCCGCTCATCGCCCCCGAGCGCTGGATCGCCGCGTTCACCGCCCTCGACCTACCCCCGGAGGTGCACGAACCGGTGCTGCGCACCAACGCGCTGCGCCTGCTCGGCCTGGGCTGAGGAGCAGCGAAGCACCACGCAGGGTCCGCATCCCGTAGGGTGCGGACCACGCTCGTGCGGACAGGAACCCGGTGCGATTCCGGGGCGGTTCCGCCACTGTGATGTCGAGGCTCCGGCCACGACCAGCCAGATACTGCGCACGAGTGATTCCCACCGTTCGACGGGGCGAGAACCCCGAAGGAGGATCACCGGCGCATGCCTGCATCCCTGCCCGACCGCACGCTCTCGGAGGACCTGCGCATAGCGCTGGTCTCCACCTCCGACACCGACCTGCTCTCGGCCCGCGCCAGCGGCGCCGCCTGGGTGCCGGCCAACCCGGCCCGCCCCGGGCACCAGGAGATGGGTGAGGTGTTCGGCTCCTGCGACCTCGTGGTCGCCCGCATCCTCGGCTCGCCGCACGACCTGTGCCGCGGGTTCGCCGCGGCCCGCGACTCCGGGGTGCCGATCGTGGTGCTCGGCGGTGAGCGCACCCCCGACGCCGCGCTCATGGAGCTCTCGACCGTGCCCGTCGGCGTCGCCGCCGAGGCCCACCGGTACCTCGCCGAGGGCGGGCCGGCGAACCTGGCGCAGCTGCACGCGTTTCTCACCGACACCGTGCTGCTCACCGGGCGCGGCTTCGACCCGCCCGCCGTCGTCCCGGAGTGGGGGGTGGCTGCGCGGTCGTCGTCCGCGACCGTGGACGGCACGGACCTGCCGCGCGTCGGCGTCCTGTACTACCGGGCGCACGAGGCGAGCGGGAACACCGCGTTCGTGCACGCGCTGGCCGATGCGATCGACGCGACCGGGCAGGCCGTCGGCGTGCCGGTCTTCGCCGGATCCCTGCGCGCCGCGCCAGACGAGCTGATCGCCACCCTGGGCACCCTCGACGCGCTCGTGGTGACCGTGCTGGCCGCGGGCGGCAGCGTGCCGGCGGCCGCCAGCGCCGGCGGCGACGACGAGTCGTGGGACGTCGAGCGGCTCGCCGCCCTCGACATCCCGGTGCTCCAGGCGCTCTGCCTCACCTCCAGCCGGGAGGAGTGGGAGGCCTCCGACGACGGCGTCTCCCCCATGGACGCCGCCACCCAGATCGCGATCCCCGAGTTCGACGGGCGCCTGATCACCGCCCCCTTCTCCTTCAAGGAGTTCGACGCCGACGGGCTGCCGCGCTACGTCGCCGACCCCGAGCGGTGCGCTCGCGTGGCGGGCATCGCGGTGCGCCATGCGCGGCTGCGGCGTCTGCCGAACGCCGAGAAGCGCCTGGCGCTCGTGCTCTCGGCCTACCCGACCAAGCACGCCCGCATCGGCAACGCGGTCGGCCTCGACACCCCGGTCTCCGCGATCCGGCTGCTGCGCCGCCTCCGCGACGCCGGCTACGACCTCGGCCCGCGCGGCGGGGAGTTCGACGTCCACCGCCTCCTCGACCTCGACGGGCACGCCGACGATGCCGAGGCCGGCGACGCGTTGATCCACGCCCTCATCGCCGCCGGCGGCCAGGACGAGGAGTGGCTGACCACCGCGCAGCTCGGAGCCGCGCACGCCCGCATCTCCCCTGCCGAGTACCGCGAGTGGACGGCGCACCTGCCCGCCGACCTGCGCGAGGCGATGGAGCGGGCGTGGGGCCCCGCACCCGGACGTCTCTTCGTCGACGACGCCGGCGACCTGGTGCTCGCGACCCTGCGGGCCGGCAACATCGTCATCCTCATCCAGCCCCCGCGCGGCTTCGGGGAGAACCCGGTGGCGATCTACCACGACCCCGACCTCCCGCCGAGCCACCACTACCTCGGCGCCTACCGGTGGATCGAGCGCGGTTTCGGGGCCGACGCGATCGTGCACCTGGGCAAGCACGGGTCGCTGGAGTGGCTGCCGGGCAAGAACGCCGCGCTGTCGGCGTCCTGCGCCACCGACGCGGCGCTCGGCGACCTGCCGCTGATCTACCCCTTCCTCGTCAACGACCCCGGCGAGGGCGCGCAGGCCAAGCGCCGGGCGCACGCCACCATCGTCGACCACCTCGTGCCGCCGATGGCGCGTGCGGAGAGCTACGGCGACATCGCGCGCCTGGAGCAGCTGCTCGACGAGCACGCCAACATCGCCGCCATGGACCCCGCGAAGCTGCCGGCGGTGCGCGGGGAGATCTGGCAGCTCATGCGCAGCGCCGAGATGCACCGCGACCTCGGCCTGGAGGAGCGCCCCGACGACGAGGAGTTCGACGACTTCCTGCTGCACGTCGACGGCTGGCTGTGCGAGATCAAGGACGCCCAGATCCGCGACGGGCTGCACGTGCTCGGCCAGGCGCCGGACGACGCAGGCGAGGCGAACCTCGTGCTCTCGATCCTGCGCGCCGCGCAGGTGTGGGGCGGGGTCGGCAACGCGGTGCCCGGTCTGCGGGCGGCGTTGGGACTCAAGGAGGGCGCGGAGCTCGCGGCCGTCGACGAGACCGAGGCCCGGGCCCGCGAGCTGGTGCTCGCGCTCCAGTCCGCCGGATGGGACCCGGCCGTCGTCCCGACCCTGCACGACGACCCGTCGGTGCAGCAGGTGCTCGACTTCGCGGCCCGCCAGGTGGTGCCGCGACTGCGGCGCACCACCGAGGAGCTGGACGGCGTCCTGCATGCGCTCGACGGCGGGTTCGTGCCGGCCGGACCGTCGGGATCGCCGCTGCGCGGCCTGGTGAACGTGCTGCCCACCGGCCGCAACTTCTACACCGTCGACCCCCGTGCGGTGCCCTCGCGGCTGGCCTGGCAGACCGGGCAGGCGCTGGCGGAGTCGCTGCTGCGCACCCACGTCGAGCAGACCGGCGCGTTCCCGACCTCGGTCGGCTTGAGCGTGTGGGGCACCTCGGCGATGCGCACCAGCGGCGACGACGTCGCCGAGGTGCTGGCGCTGCTGGGTGTGCGTCCGCAGTGGGACGAGGCGTCGCGTCGGGTGCGCGAACTGGAGGTCGTCGACCTCGAGGAGCTCGGCCGACCGCGCATCGACGTGACCGTGCGCATCTCCGGCTTCTTCCGCGACGCCTTCCCGCACGTCGTGGCGATGCTGGACGACGCCGTCCGGCTCGTGGCGGGCCTCGACGAGCCGGACGAGCTGAACTACGTGCGGGCCCACGCCCAGGCCGATCTGGCCGAGCACGGCGACGAGCGCCGGGCGACCACGCGCATCTTCGGCTCCAAGCCGGGCTCCTACGGCGCCGGCATCCTCCAGGTGGTGGAGTCGGGTTCGTGGCGCGACGACGCCGACCTCGCCGAGGTCTACACGACCTGGGGCGGCTTCGCCTACGGCCGCGACCTCGACGGCCGACCCGCCGCCGACGACATGCGCACCGCGTTCAAGCGCATCCAGGTGGCGGCGAAGAACATGGACTCCGCCGAGCACGACATCGCCGACTCCGACGACTACTTCCAGTACCACGGCGGGATGATCGCCACGGTGCGAGCGCTCACCGGCGTCGAACCGGCCGCCTACGTGGGCGACTCGACGACGCCGGACGCCGTGCGCACCCGCACGCTGGCGGCCGAGACCGCGCGCGTGTTCCGGGCCCGGGTGGTGAACCCGCGCTGGATCGGCGCGATGCGCCGCCACGGCTACAAGGGCGCCTTCGAGCTGGCCGCCACGGTCGACTACCTCTTCGGCTACGACGCCACCGCGGGCGTCGTCCAGGACTGGATGTACGACAAGTTGGCGCACGAGTACGTGCTCGACGCCGAGACCCAGGAGTTCCTGCGCCGCTCGAACCCGTGGGCGTTGCGCGGCATCGTCGAGCGGCTGCACGAGGCGGCCGACCGCGGGCTGTGGGCCGAGCCCGACCCCGACGTGCTCGCCGCGATGCAGGCGGTCTACCTCGAGGTCGAGGGCGAGCTCGAGGGCGGGCCCGAGGAGCGCCCGTGACGGTCGTGCGGGTGCTGGGCATCGGCATGGGTCCCCAGCACGTCACCCCCGAGGTGGCCGCCGCACTGGCGGGCTGCGACTACGTGGCCGCCCTGGAGAAGCGGGACGACGACCCGCTGCTCGCGGTGCGCCGCACGATCGCCGACGCCGCCGGGGTGCCGACGGTGGTGGTGGCCGATCCCCCGCGCGACCGCACCGTGGCCGACGACGCCGCCTACGGCGACGCGGTGGCGGCCTGGCATGACGCGCGGGCGGCCGCTCTCGGCGAGGTGCTGGCCGCGCGCGGCGGCGTGGCCGGGCTGCTGGTGTGGGGTGACCCGTCGCTCTACGACTCCACGCTGCGTCTGCTGGAGCGCATCGCCGTCGTGCTGCCCCTGGAGGTCGAGGTGCTGCCCGGCATCAGCGCTCCGCAGGCGTTGGCCGCCCGGCACGGCGTGGTGCTGCACGGGGTCGGCGAACCGGTCGTCGTCACGACCGCGCGCCGGCTGCCGGAGGCCGTGGCCGCGCGCCATCCCAACGTCGTCGTCATGCTGACCGGCGAGCCCGACTACGCCGGCGCCGAGGACTGGACGGCGTGGTGGGGCGCGAACCTCGGCGCGCCGACGGAGGAGCTGCTGCACGGGCGGGTCGGCGATCTGCTGCCGGCGATGGGTGCCGCGCGCGCTCGGGCCCGGGCCGCGGCCGGCTGGGTGATGGACCTCGCGCTGCTGCGGCCGCCGGCATGAGCGCCGACGGCAGCCGCACCGACGGTCATACCGTGCTGGCGATCCCGGTGCCCGCGCTGGAGCCGTTCGTGCGGGAGCGCACCGCCTTCTACGACCCCTCCTTCGTCTCCGCCGACCCGACCTTCGTGCACGCGCACCTCACGGTGCTGGCGCCGTGGATCGCCGAGCCGACGGCGTCCGACCTCGGCGTCGTCGAGCGGATCGCCCGCGAGACGGCGTCCTTCTCGGTGCGGCTGGCGCGCATCGGCGAGTTCCCCGACGGCGTCCTGCATCTGGTGCCGGAGCCGGACGACGGCCTGCGGGCGTTGACGGCGCGGCTCGTCGAGGCGTTCCCGGCCTATCCGCCCTACGGCGGGGCGTACGACGACGTCGTGCCGCACGTGACGCTCGATCGGCGCGGGCCCGAGGTGACACCCGAGACCGTGCACGCGGCGATCGCCGACCTGCTGCCGGTGGACCTCGCGGTCGAGCGGATCGACCTGCAGTGGTGGGCGAACGACGACTGCCGGGTGCTCGCGTCCTTCCCGCTGGGGGCGGCGTGAGCGGGCTGCTGATCGCCGGCACGACCTCGGATGCCGGCAAGAGCATCGTGACCACCGGACTGTGCCGGGCGTTCGCGCGCCGCGGGGTGCGGGTGGCGCCGTACAAGGCGCAGAACATGTCGAACAACTCGATGGTGTGCGCGGCGCCCGACGGCACGACGGCCGAGATCGGCCGGGCGCAGTGGATCCAGGCCCGGGCCGCGCGCATCGAACCCGAGCCCGCGATGAACCCGGTGCTGCTCAAGCCGGGCTCCGATCGGCGCAGCCATGTCGTGCTGATGGGACGCCCTGCGGGTGCGGTGTCGTCGAGCGACTGGGTCGAGGGACGCCGTCACCTCGCGGTGGCCGCGCACGCCGCCTACGACGACCTCGCTGCCCGGGTGGAGGTGGTGGTCGCCGAAGGTGCGGGCAGCCCCACCGAGATCAACCTCCGCTCCAGCGACTTCGTGAACATGGGGCTGGCCCGGCATGCCGACCTGCCGGTCGTGGTGGTCGGCGACATCGACCGCGGCGGGCTCTTCGCCGCCCTCCACGGCACGGTCGCGCTGCTCTCCCCCGCCGATCAGCGGCTCGTGGCGGGGTTCGTGGTCAACAAGTTCCGGGGCGATCTGTCGCTGCTGGAGCCGGGTCTGCGCGACATCGAGGGGCTCCTGGGACGCCGCGGGTACGGCGTCCTGCCGTGGCATCCGTCGCTGTGGCTGGACTCGGAGGACGCGCTGAAGCTCGACGCGCGGCGGGCCTCGTCGTCCGGCTCGCGCTACCGGGTGGCGGTGGTGCGCCTGCCGCGCATCAGCAACTTCACCGACGTCGACGCCCTCGGGCTCGAGCCCGACCTCGACGTCGTCTTCGCCTCCGATCCGCGCGATGTCGCGGACGCCGACCTGGTGGTGCTGCCGGGCACGCGGGCGACGATCAGCGACCTGGCCTGGGTGCGGTCGCGCGGCCTCGATACGGCGATCACCGCCCATGCGGCGCGCGGTCGGCCGGTACTCGGCATCTGCGGCGGCTTCCAGATGCTCGGGGGCGTCATCGCCGACCCGCACGGCGTCGAGGGCGCGGCCGGTGCCGTCGTCGACGGCCTGGGGCTGCTGGAGGTGCGCACCGACTTCGCCGTGGAGAAGAACCTGCGGCTGCCGACCGGTTCGGCGCTGGGTGTGCCGGCGTCGGGCTACGAGATCCACCACGGGCGCATCACCGTCCACGGCGGTGAGCCGTTCCTCGGCGGTGCGCGTGCCGGGCGGGTGTTCGGCACGATGTGGCACGGGGCGTTGGAGGGCGACGCGCTGCGCACGGCACTGCTCGCGGCGATGCTCGATCGCCCCGCTCCTGCTGATCCCGTCTCGTTCGAGGCGGCGCGGGAAGCACGGTTGGACCTGCTCGGCGACCTCGTCGAGGAGCACCTCGACGTCGAGGGCCTGCTGGCCCTGGCGCAGTCGGGTGCGCCGTCGGGGTTGCCGGTGCTGCCGCCCGGATCGACGCGGGAGGACGCATGAGGGTGCTGGTGCTCGGCGGCACCGGGGAGGCGCGCGATCTCGCCGCCGCCCTGGTCGCGCGGGGCGATCACGTGGTGAGCTCGCTGGCCGGCCGGGTCGCACGGCCGCGGCTTCCGGTCGGCGAGGTGCGCATCGGCGGGTTCGGCGGCGCCGAGGGGCTGCGGCAGGTGGCTGCGTCCTTCGATGCGGTGGTCGATGCCACCCATCCGTTCGCGCGGCGGATCAGTACGAACGCGGCCGCCGCGTGCGACGTCGTCCCGCTGGTGCGGTTGGCGCGGCCGGGCTGGGAGCCGCGGCCGGGCTGGCGGATCGTGCACGACCATCCATCAGCCGCGCGACGCACGGCGCAACTCGGACGGCGTCCGTTCCTCACCGTGGGGCGTCAGGATCTCGGTGCGTTCGCGGGCCCCCTCGCCACCCACTCGGTGGTCGCGCGGGTCGTCGACCCGCCCGAGGTCGCGGTGCCGTCGTCCTGGCGACTGCTGCTCGACCGCGGGCCGTACACGCTCGACGGGGAGCTCGCTCTCATGCGGGAGCATGGCGTCGACGTGCTGGTCACCAAGGACTCCGGAGGAGCGATGACGCAGGCGAAGCTCGACGCGGCGACCCGCCTCGACCTGCCGGTCGTGGTGGTGCGTCGCCCGGCCCCGCCGGCCGGCGTCCCGCTGGTCGCCTCGGTGCCCGAAGCCCTTGCCTGGTTGGGATCCCTGCGATGAGGGTGCTCGTCACCGGCGGCGTGCGATGCGGCAAGTCGCGCCACGCGGAGACCCTGCTCGCCGACGCCGCCGCCGTCACCTACGTGGCTCCCGGGCCGGTGCCCGATCCCGTCGCCGACCCCGACTGGGCCGCTCGCATCGACGCCCACCGCGCCGCGCGTCCGGCGTCCTGGACGACGCTGGAGACCGGCGACGTGGCCGCGGCGCTCACCGCGACCTCAGGTGCCGTGCTGGTCGACTGCCTCGGCACCTGGCTCACCCGGCTGCTCGACGACCACGGCCTGTGGGACGCGCCGTCGTCCGAGATCGACGCGGTGGTCGGTGCCGCGACCGGCGTCCTCAGTGCGGCCCTGGGCTCACTGCCGGCCGACCGGGACGTCGTCCTGGTGACGAACGAGGTGGGCTGGGGTGTCATCCCCGCCCACCGTTCCGGCCGGATCTTCCGCGACCAGCTGGGCCGGGTGAACCAGGCCGTCGCCGGCGTGTGCGACGAGGTGCATCTGGTGGTGGCGGGGCGGGTGCTCAGGTTGTAGGTGGGCATGGTGGTCGAGGTGCGAGGCGCGCCGGCGCCGAGCCGCTTCGGGTGGTCGAGGTGCGAGGCGCCCCAGCGCCGAGCCGCGAGACCCGGTGAGGCGGGCTGCTTCGGCGGGGACGCCGTCGTCACTGCGTATATGCCCCCGGCTCCCTCCTTGCTTCGGTCGAAAGGCGCCGGCTACGGAGGTGCCGGGTTGCGCTCGGTGTTCGGGTCGCCGTCTGCTCCGGGTGAAAGGCGCTGGCTACGCGGGTGGGTTGTTGCCGCTGTCTCTCGGGTGCGGCGTCGCGGCCCCGCCTCAGTTCCGGTGGTCGAGGTGCGAGGCGCCCCAGCGCCGAGCCGCGAGACCCGGCGACCCGACCGCCTGCATGAAGCGATCTCCGGGCCCCGACCGGTGGCTGAGGTGCCCGAGCCCCCGGGCGAGGGCCTCGAAGCCCAGCAAGCCGGAAGGCAGCCGAAACTCGCGACATTCAGTCGCTCAGAACCTTGTGTTCGAACACCTGTTCGAGTAGACTGAGGCATGGCCTCCACCACTCCACACCAGGAAGAACTGGACCCGCGTGACCCGCGGTCCCTCCTGGTCCTCGCGCGTGACGCGCGGGTGGTGGCCGACGACGCCGAACGATCCGTGTTCATTGCCGCCGCCCAGTGGGCTCTCGCCCACCCCGCGACTGATGAGTGGGACAGCGCGTGTGTGCCCGGCACCGAACGCGAGGTGGCCATCGCTGGTGAAGGCGCTCCTCTGGTGGCGGAGTTCTGCATCGATGAGTTCGCCGCCGCGATCGGCCTGTCCACTGATGCCGGGCATTACTACATCGGCGACGCCCTCGAACTCGCTGCCCGTCTGCCGCGGTGCTGGCGACGTGTGGAGGCCGGTGAGGTGCCGGTGTGGCGGGCGCGGAAGATCGCCCAAGCCACCCGACTGCTCTCACCCGAAGCCGTCGACCTTGTGGACCAGCGGTTGGCGTCGTTCGCGCACTCCATCGGGGGACGCGGCATCGAGCAGACCGTCAGAGCAGCTGAAGCCGAAGCCGACCCCGAGCTCCTCAAGGCCAGGCGCGAAGCGGCTGACGACAAACGACACGTCACCATCTACTCCCGCCACGTCGACTTCCACGGCAGGGTCGACATCGAAGGCGCCCTCGATCTGGCCGACGCGTTGGACCTCGAGGACGCCCTCGCCGCGGTCGCCGCCCAGTTGAAGGACCTGGGTTGCGAGGAGTCGTTGGACGCTCGCCGGGCCATGGCACTCGGCGAACTCGCCCGACGCGAAGCCTCGTTGACCTTCGACTCGGTTGGAACGGCTGAGCCGGTGCGGTCCAAGCGGACCCTCCAGCTCTACGTCCACATCAACCACGCACCCGGCCAGAACCCCTTCGGAACAATCGCCCGCGTCGAGAACACCCGCACCGCCCTCGACCTCGACACCCTCCGGTCCTGGTGCACCGACCCCGACACCCAGATCGTCGTCCGACCCGTCCTCGACCTCGCAGAGCAGCGGTCGAGTGAGTCCTACGAGATCCCCACACTCCTCCGCGAGCAGGTGATCCTGCGAGACGTCACCTGCGTCTTCCCCCACTGCACCAGGCCCGCACGCAGCGCCGACATCGACCACATCGTCCCGTGGGACGAAGGCGGAACCACCAGTACAGACAACCTCGCAAGTTGCACGTACACCCACATCTAGGACCAGAAGCTGCTCGGAAGCAGGGGTCCAGACGACTACGGTCGGTTCTATGCACGTCACCAACGTGAGGTTCGAAGCCTTCAAGTCGCTGTACGACGTCTCGTGCAAACTCGACAAATTCACCGTGATAACGGGCCCAAACGGGGCAGGAAAAAGCAACTTCATCGACGGCCTTAACTTCATTGGAGAGGTCTATGAAGACGGGCTGGAGTTCGCCGTGGGCCGGTCGGGCGGATATGACAACATCGCACATCGACGCACCCGACGCGCCAAGCGACCTGTTGCACTGCAGATCGAAGTGAAAGTTTCGAGGGCTGACCTAGACGACATTCCGAAAAAGTATCCATGGCTCCACAAATTGAATAGTGAAAATCCTCTCGACGTTGGCGAGTTCCTCACATATCGCCACCGGTTTACCTTGGGAACGGCGAGCCAGGCATTGGTCTCGGACTTCGAGATCGTCTCGGACGATTTCGAAGTCCATGACAGCCGGGGCCGACGCCTACTCCGAGTTGAGCGCGAGCGGGACGGGAAAGTTGCGATTCACCGAACCAGGGCGAAACTCAATCCCTACATTCGAGAATTGCTGGATCCGTTCTTTGATACTCGGTTTTCGGAATTCATCTCCGAGCGTCCTCGAACGTCGACGCAGCTGATCACCACGAACTTTGCCTATAGTGGCCTATTCTCCGAGATTCGGCACGCTGTAGGAGGAACCCGCGTCTTCCAACTCTCGCCCCACCAGTGCAGAACCTCCGGTGTGCCGACGCCTAATGCCGTGTTGGAACGACACGGGGAGAACCTTCCTGGCGCGGCGAACCACCTTCTTCGCAATGACCGATCCTCGTGGGCCCAAGTTCAGCAGGCGATGCGCGACATCATGCCGGGCCTAGAGGAGATCGAGGTTGCATACACCGAGGATCGTCGTCTCGCTTTGCAGTTCCGTGAAAGAGGCGTCGGGAGGCCATGGAACACCAATGAGGTGTCGGACGGCACCATGCAGAGTCTGGCTCTGTTCATTGCGCTATTTGATACGAGGCATCCGCTTCTCGCGATTGAGGAACCGGAGAATGCTGTCCACCCGTGGATCCTTCGTCGAATCATCGACATCTGCCAGCGCAACGGTTCGCCGAAGCAGATTATAGCGACCACGCACTCACCTGTACTTCTAAACTACGTCAACCCTGCAGTCGTACGGCTAATGACCATAAAGAGCGGAAGAAGCGTCATTCGTCCTCTATTTGAGTTCGCTCCTCAGTTGCGGGAAGCGGTCGCAAATGGCAATTTTGAGCTCTTTGAACTCTATGACAGCGGGGCAATCCAGGAGGCCGTACCGCGGGGATTCGCTGATTCTCGACACGAGGACAGGGATGACGAGTGAAAGTTGTGGTTCTCACTGAAGGCGACGCCGAGTTTCGCGCTCTTCCGTTAATTGTAGATCAGCTCAATTCCCTTAGCCCGCACACGGTGTTGAAGCCGTTGAAGGTTCCCGTCCAGCCCGATGCCCCTGCGGGCACGATTGCGAGGTCTTGCAAGTCGCGCGTGGCGATCGCTGTGGCCCAAGGAGCGGACCTAGTCATCGTGCTCTTGGATCGTGAGCAGCAAAGCGACCTCCCGGGAAAGCTTGCAGCCGATGTTGAGACTGCGTTGGCGACTCACTGCGGCGCGGGAACACGGGTTCGTGTTGTCTACAAGGATCGGCTTTTCGAGAATTGGCTAGTCGCTGACATGGATTCGCTTTCTGCTCAGCCAAAGCGATTCGCCGTGACAGCTGCACGCAGGCGAAAGGTTGAACCAAACAAGGCTGATGCGGTCGACGGCCTGCTGCTCATGAAGGAGATGGCGATCGGTAAGGACTACGACAAAGTCGCGGACGCCGAAAGAGTCTGCCGGAAACTTGATGTTCGGCGCGCCGCAATGCACAGCAGAAGTCTGCGACACTTCTTGCATGTTCTCGAGGTCTCAGCGTACGCCGCTGGTTGCAAGCGCGCCGTAGCTCCTTGACTTGAATCAGCAACACAACTCGGAACGGCCTGCTCCCGTGGTGGGGTTGGGTCGTTCCGTGTTGGTGGTTGTGGTCTAGGCGGGTTGGGGTGATGATGGTCGGGCTTGGTTCGAAGAGGCCGGGGAGAGCCCGGGCGTAGATGATGAGATTCGGCCCTGCTACCCATGGTGAGTCCGCGGGCAGGGCATCGGCAGTGGCGCTGTTGGTGGTGCACGGCGCGGCTGGTGGTACCGATCGGCGTAGGGGCACTGCACGGGACCAGCGATTCCCTGTCGCTGCGCTCGTGCGAGGTCTCGTTGTCTGTCCCGTCTACGCCTACTGACCCACCATCTGTCCCACCGTCTGTCCCGTCGTCTGACTCGCCTCCGGTCGGTCCTCCTGGTGCGGGGTCCGGTTCTCCCGGTTCGGGTGGGGCTGCGGCGTCTGGTCGGCCGGTGGTGGTTGATCGTGATGCGGGTCGGGCTGGGTGGTTGTTGTCGCTGTACCCGGCGGCTGCTGAGGGTGGCGGGTGTTTCGTGCCCTCGCGTCGGCCGGTGGGTGGCGCCCGGTCGGTGGGGGTGGGTGATCCGGAACGGTCACGCCGTGAGGCTGCCCGTCGTGCTCGGGGTCGGCTTCGTCGCTACTGCGTGGCGAACGGGCTGAACCGGTTGGGGACGTTGACCTACGCTCCGCCGTTCTGCACCGATCCGGGGCAGGCGCGCGCGGATGTGGGGGTGTTCTTTCGGCTGTTGCGGGCGGTCGTGGGTGAGCCCTTCCCGTACGCGTGGGTGCCGGAGTTCCATGCCGATGGGCAGCGGCTGCATCTGCACTTCGCAGCCGGTCGGTATCTGCGGCGCCGCGACATCGAGGCTGCGTGGGGGCACGGGTTCGTCCACATCAAGCTCCTCTCCGATGTCGGAGTGGGTCAGGGGGTGCGGGGCGAGGCACGCCGGGCGGCGGGGTATCTGTCGAAGTACGTGGCGAAGTCGTTCAACGATCACCGGCTCAAGGGCCGTCATCGCTATGACGTGGCGCAGGGGTTCACCCCGGTCAAGGTCCGGGTCGAGGGCATCAGCGCCCGTGATGTGTTGGGGCAAGCCAGTGACCTGCTCGGGCAGGTCTCTCCGTTGCGGGTGTGGCATTCAGACCTCGAGCCGGCGTGGCAGGGACCGCCGGCGGTGTGGGCGCAGTGGGCATGACCAGCCGAAGCGACATCCCGGACCGTGCTGCGATCGCGGCGTGGGTCGAGGCGTCGTGTCGGGCGCAGGGCGTCGAGGTGCGGATCGGTGATCGGCGGGTCGTGGCCCAGGTCGCGGTCCTTCTCGGAAACGGGGTCGGGGACCCGAACGGCAAGCGCAGCGCGGACGGGGCCCCGACCCCGGACCGCGGGGAAGTCAGGCACGCATCATGAGCAACCGACGAGCACGACGTCACTACCGCCCGCACCAGCCCGGACCGGGGCAACGGCCAGGTAGTGAGCGTGCTGGTGATGAGCGGATTGGCGGTGAGCCGGTCCGGCTGGATCTGGCGTTGGCGCAGTTGTTCCGATCGGAGTGCACCGATTGCGGGTGTCGGGTGTTGTCGTGGTTCACCGGCCGGGAAGCGATCGGGGTCCTCGGCCTGGGCGAGGCGGCGTCGCTGTTGGGGATGATGCCGCGCGAGGAACGCGCGGACGCGGACTGCTGGCGGTGTGTGCGGTGCGGTGCGACCGGCGCGTTCGGCCCGACCCACTTCGAAGGCTTCTGACCCGCAGCCACCAACTCCCGACTACCCGTGTGCCGTGTGCCGTATGCCGTGTGGTCGTGTGGTCGGGCGCGGGACGGGGCGGCGTCTCTCGGGTCCGCAGGGGCCCCGCGCGGGGCGCCTTTCCCCGCGTGGGGGAGCGGCAACGCCGACCCGTGCCCGACCACACCCCCGACCCGGGTACACATCACCCGCGCATCGCGTTCCGCGGCCTGCTGTTCGCTGGCTGTCGGCTGTCGGCTGTCGCCGTCAACCGCCGTTGACGGTCCAACCGAGTCAACAGTCGTTGACGTCTCCGGGCTGCGGTTGTTGTCGGGGTCAGAGTCGCCAGACAGGTTCGATGCGGTCGAGCTCGACGACCATGGCGCGGGGGCTGCCGGGCTTGATGATGGCGTGGTCGAGCACTGCCTTCACGATCGCGTGTTGACGCGACAGGTTCAGCTCGGCCCACGAGGCCCGGAGCTGGTCGCCGTTGCCGACCAGCCCGGTCAGCGCAGAGGTCTTGGTCAACCTCGCCAGGCGCAGGGCGGCGTGTTCGAGGCGCTGCTGGAGGGGGCGTTTCGCGGTCAGCCATTCGGTCTTGGTGATCTCCCCGGCGCCGTACATGGTGGCTAGTTCTTCCATCCTTGCCTGCGCGGCGTCGTACTCGGCGGTCACCGCTTGGGTCTGGGCGTCGGTGCTGTCGCGTCCGGTCATCGCCGCGATCAGGTCGGGGCTGTCGAGGCGGTAGAGCACCGCCTCGGCCAGGATCTCCTCGACCGGCTCGGCTGAGATCGTCATCCGCCCGCACCCGCCGTGGTCGGGACCTGCGATGCATACGTAGCGGCGCCGGTTGACCCGTGCGGATGAGTACATGGGCTTCCCGCAACGGCTGCACCGCAACAGCCCCGACAGCAGGTACCGCTGAGGGGTGCGTCGTCCGGCACGCTGCTTCTCCGCCGATACCGCGAGAATGCGGCGGTGGTCCTCCATCGAGAGGATCGGCTCCCAGATCCCCGGCCCCACAATCTGCCCCCGGTGGACCCGCTGCCCGGCATAGCGCGGGTTGACCAGCACGTTGCGCAGCGTGCTGGTCCGCCACTCCGAACCCCGCACCGTCGGGATCCCACGCGCGTTCAGATCGGTCGCGACAGAGCGCAGCGATTCCCCAGCGATGTAGCGGGCCGCGACCTCGCGCACGATCTGCGCCTCCGTCGGGTTGATGGTCACGAAGTCGGCCTCGTACCCGAACGGTCGAGTCGAGCCCCGATGCGGCTGACCCGCGGCCGCGGACTGGTCGTTCTTGCGCATGATCCGCCGTGCCTTCGACGCCGACTCATTCGCAGCAACCGCGGCCAGCATCCGCACCACCAACAGCCCGTCCCCGGTGCTCAGGTCCGCTGGCCCGGAGACGAACCGGACGTTGCGGACCCCGGCCTGGTCGAGCACGGCGAGGAACTGTTCCAACTCCAACGGCCGCCTCGTCAGCCGGTCGAGGTGGTAGACGATCACCGCGTCGATCACCCCGTCCGCGATGTCGCTGAGCATCCGCTGGTACTCCGGACGCCGCTTGCCCGAGTACGCCGAGATGTCGTTGTCCACGTACTCACCAGCCACCGGCCACCCCAACGAGTCCGCCAACCGGTGACAGTCCTCCAACTGCCGCGCGACCCCCAAACCCGTCCCGTCGGTGTCCTGAGAGATCCGCGCGTACAGTCCCGCCCTAGCCACCCCACCCATGGCGGTCAGCTTAAGAACCTGACAGGAACCTCGCCGCGCTCTGCCGACGCCACCACCGTGTGAAGACCCACCACGGCTGGACCTACACACCCGTCGATGCGAACGACACCAGCGGACCACCCGGCACCGGCGGCGCCAGCTATCTCTGGACCAGCCCCCACGGCCAGCACTACCTCCGCACAACCACCGGCACCACGCGCCTGACCACGACAGCCTGAACCCCACCCGGGGCTCGGGCCCGTCGTGCTGCCCGGACGCGCCGTTCGTGGTTGAGATACGCCGTCGAACGGGTCTGCCTCAGGACAGCTCGTGCCCGCCGATCACGAAGTACTGCACGAAGAAGAGCACCAGCAGGGCGGCGAACACCACCACGGAGACCGTCGTGCCGAGGAGGCACCCGACCCCGAACCTGCGGACGTCCGAACCAGCGAGAGCGGCTGAGCCGACCACGCCTCCGACCGCGAGAGACACGACCGGTAGCCAGCCGAGCCGCGGGAGATGGACCGCGAACACCATCACGACCGCGATCCCGAGCGCGAGCAGATGGACGGCGATCGTGAACCACATCGTCTGCGCGATGCCCCAGGTCTTCACGTCGCTCCTCCCCGAAACCGCCTCGGGCTCGCCCTGCGGCGCCTCCGCTCCTCCGGTACCAGCATCCTCCCGGCGACCCCACAGCGTCCAGACACTCGTCGGGGCACCCATCCGGTCGCTGACCCAGGCGAGGGCCCCGAAGCCCCTCCGGCGGCCGAGCCGTGAGTCAGCCTCCGGTGGTCGAGGTGCGAGGCGCCCCGGCGCCGAGCCGCGAGACCCGGCGAGACGACCGCCGGCCGGTACCAGAGAGCGTGCGGGTGCGGGGGTCTCGCGGCTCGCATGCGCTCGCACCTCGACCACCGCCACGGCCCGCTCACGTTCGCACCTCGACCATCGGAGCCGCCCGCTTGAGCTGGCACCTCAACCGATCGCGGACTCCCGGATGCCCAGTGCCGCGACGACGTCCTCGGCGTCCCGGGGACGCGGGGTGGGGATGGCCGCGCCCGCGGCCCGGAGCACCCGGGCCTGCCACGGGGACGCGAGCGCGGCCTGGCGGAGGAGGTCGTCGTCGGCGAGCAGGACGCCGGGGTCCCCGACGACGGCACGGCCGCCGACGAGGACGGCGACCTCGTCGGCCCAGCGCCAGGCGAGGTCGAGGTCGTGGGTCGACAGGGCGACCGTGACGCCGCGGGCCTCGAGCACCTCGATCGTCTCCAAGAGGGCGACCGTGCCGGCCGGGTCGAGGCCGGCGGTGGGCTCGTCGAGCAGCAGCACCCGGGGCGCCATGGCGACGGCGCCGGCGAGGGCGACCCGCTTGCGCTGCCCGAACGACAGGTGATGCACCGGCCGCCGGGCGAGGTCGGCGATGCCGAGGGCGTCGAGGGCGTGATCGACCCGGGTCGCGACCTCGGCGGCGTCCAGTCCGAGGTTGGTCGGCCCGTAGGCGACGTCGTGGCGCACCTCGGAGGCGACGATCTGGTCGTCGGGATCCTGGAGCACCAGCTGCACGGTCTGCCGGTGCCGGGCGAGCCCGCGGCGGTCGTGGCGCAACGGCTCGCCGTCCACCAGCACGGCACCGGAGGAGGGCCGCAGCGCGCCGGAGAGACAGCGCAGCAGCGTCGACTTGCCGGCGCCGTTGGCGCCGAGGAGGGCGAGTCGGCGTCCGGCGATGAGGGTGAGGTCGAGACCGTCGAGCACCCGCGGCGACCCAGGATGGTCGACGACGACCCCGGCGGCGGCGAGCAGCGCCCTCACGCGAACCACCCGACGACGCCGGTCGCGAGCACGACGACGGCGGCCGGGACGACGAAGGCCCACCGCAGCGCATCGGTGGCCGGGGCGCCGAACGGGACGCCGGCCGGTGCGCGCCCGGCGAGCCCCTCCTCGAGGCGACGGGCACCGGTCCAGGCGCGGACGAGCGTGGTGGCGGCCAGCAGACCGATGGAACGGCGTGCCACCGACGGCGTCCGGAAGCCCAGCCGGGCAGCCTGGCTCTCCCGCACCCGCGCCTGGGCATGCAGCAGGCCGAAGAGCATGCGGTAGACCACGCCGCCGATCTCGGCGAGCGTCGCGAAGCCCGGCACGCGCGAGAGCGCACCGAGCAGGTACGGCATCGGCGTGGTGCAGGCCAGCAGCATCACCGCCGATGCACCGGCGATCGCCCGTACGGCGGTCTCCCCCGCCTGCGCTGCCGAGACGGCGGTGACGGCGAACGGGCCACCGGTCCACCACACCTCGGCCGCGGAGGACCCGGCGGTCGAGGACGGCGTGAGGGTGACCGCGATGCCGACGACCCCGAGCAGCACGAAGCTCGCCGGTGCGAGCAGCACCCGCACCCAGGTGCCGACGGGGATGCGGGCACCCAGGCAGGCCACCGCAGTGGCGACGACGACCACGAGCAGACCGGTGACCGGCGTCCGCGCCGTCACCGCGACGAGCAGCAATCCCAACGACAGCACGGACTTCTCGGCCACCGAACGGTGGCGCCAGCGGTTCGTCCAGGCGGTGTCGTCGAGGGAGAGCCCGGCCACCTCAGGCGTCCGCGTCGGCGGCGGCCCGCGCGCGACGACGCTCGCGGAAAGAGCCGAGCGCGAACCCGACGACGCCGGCACCGAGCGCCGCCTGGAGGGCGAACAGACCCGACTCGACCTCGCCGCCGGGCTGCTGCCACAGCGGCTGGAACCACGGCCGGTAGCCGGGGTCGATCGCCTCGATCGAGCCGGTGGCCGAGGAGTCGGTGCCGCCGAAGTCGCCGCGCTGACCGCCGAGGAGCAGCGCGACCACGAAGATCGCGACCGCGGCCGCGAGCAACGAGAGGTTGATGATCGCCCTACGCATGCCGGGCCTCCTCGACCTCGTCGCCGTCGACCTCGGTGCCGGGGATGCCGAGCTCCGGCTCCTCACCGCGATCGGCTCCGAACCCGAGACCGCGCAGCTCGGGCCCGGCCCACGAGCGCAGGGCGTTCATGAGCAGGACGCCGACGAGCCCCTCGACGATCGCCAGCGGGATCTGGGTGAGGGCGAAGAGCCCCAGGAACCGCTCCCACGAGGCGAGGAAACCGCCCTGCGGGTCGGGGAACGCCAACGCCAGCTGGGTCGAGGTCATCACGTAGGTGGCCAGGTCGGCCACGGCGACCGCGCAGAAGATCGCCACGCTCCACGGTGCGAAACGCAGCAGCCGGTAGACGCCGTAGCCGGCCCACGGTCCCGCGACCGCCATCGACATGATGTTGGCGCCCAGCGTGGTGAGTCCGCCGTGGGCGAGCAGCAGGGCCTGGAAGAGCAGCACCACCGACCCGAGTGCCGCCATCACCGGCGGCCGGAACAGGATCGCCCCCTCACCGGTGCCGGTGGGGTGCGAGGAGCTGCCCGTGACCGAGGGCAGCTTGATGGCCGACAGCACGAACGAGTAGGCCCCCACGGCGCCGAGCAGCAGCTTCGACTCGGGGTGGGTAGCGGTCGTCCGCTTGATCTCGCGGACACCGTGGGCGACGAAAGGGACGGCCGCCGCCGTCCACGCCGCAGCATGCAGAGGGGGCAGGAAGCCCTCGGCGATATGCATAGCGCACACACCTTCCCGGGATGACGCGTCCCGATCGGAACCAGCCCCCGAGTTCCTGACTCGCAGAAGTCCTGCTCACAGTGGCGCGACCGTCCCGGATTCTCACCGGGTTCCTCGTCCTAGGACTGGCTCGGCGACCTTAGCAGTGCTCGCAGGCCGGCGCATGCGAGCACGGCGCCGATGCCGACGCGTCGGGCCAGGACGGCCGTCCGCGGGACGTCGTCGGGTTCGACGGCGCGGCCGGACCCCATGATCGCGCGGTGCTCGACACGGTCGCCGTAGACGTTCGTACCGCCCAGGTGCACCCCGAGCGCGCCGGCGAACGCGGCCTCGACGACCCCCGCGTTCGGGCTCGGATGCCCGGCCGCATCGCGCCGCCACGTCGCCAGGACGACGCCGGCCCGCTCTGGGGCCGCCACCGCGGTCAGCAGCCCGGCGAGGCGGGCGCCGGGCAGGTTCAGCAGATCGTCGACGCGTGCCGAGGCCCACCCGAACCGCTCGTAGCGGGCGCTGCGGTGGCCGACCATCGCATCGAGCGTGTTCGCCGCGCGATAGCCCAGCAGCCCGGGCACACCGGCGATCGCACCCCACACCAGCGGCGCCACGACGGCGTCGGAGGTGTTCTCGGCTACCGATTCCACCACCGCCCGCGCGATCTCCCCCGGCCCCAGCGCGGAGGGGTCGCGGCCGACGAGGTGCGTGAGCCGCTGCCGTGCCGCGGGCAGGTCGCCGTCGGCGAGGTGGGCGTGCACCGCCAGCGCCTCGCGCTCCAGGGAGCGGCCGCCCAGCACCGCCCAGGTCGCCACCGCCGTCACACCGATCCGCCACCCGCGCCACGACGGCCGCTCCAGCAGGACGCCGAGGCCGACCGCTCCGCCGACGAGCACGCCCGTGTGCAGGACGCCGCGGGCGCGGTCGTCGGCGTACCAGCGGGCCTCCAGCGCGGACGCCGTCCGCCCGAAGCCGGCGACCGGATGGAAGCGCCGCGGGTCGCCGAACGCCCGGTCGAGCGCGAAGCCGAGGGCGAGTCCGAGGGCGGAGGACACCCGCTCCGCCTCAGCCAAGGCCGGCCCCCACCGGCACCCCCACCAACACCACCGCGAACGCGATCTCGACACACGCGCCGAACACGTCTCCGGTCACCCCGCCGAGCCGTCGCACCGCCCGCAGCACCACCAGGCAGACGGCGGCGAGGGCGAGGGCGACGGCGAGCGGGCCGTGCCACCAACCGACGCCGGCCCAGCTGACGGCGACACCGGCCACCGCCGCCGCGAGGATCCAGACGAGGACCGTGAGCACCGGTGCGACGCTGCCGACGTAGGTACTGCCGAGTCCGTCCGCACGCGCCCCCGGAACGCCGCGCAGGCAGCACAGGCTCAACGCAGCCCGGGACACGCAGGTCGCGACGCCCACGACCACCGCCCCTCGCGCTCCGGTCGAGGCGAGCAGGGAACCCGTAGCGGCGGCCTGGAGTCCGAGCACGATCACCAGCGCGGCCACACCGGCGGGGCCGGCCGTCCCGGTCTTCATCACCGCGAGCGACCGCTCGCGGTCGTAGGAGGCGGTGAGCCCGTCGGCGAGGTCGGCGAGCCCGTCGAGGTGCAGCGCCCGGGTGCCGAGCGCCAGCACCCCCACCACGACCATCCCCGTGACGAGCGGCGCCACGTCGAGTTCGACAGCACCCCACGCCACCAGAGCGACGAGGACGGCGAGCGGCGCGACCGCGAGCGGCGCCAGCACCATCGCGATCCCGGCGCGCCGCCGGTCGACCACGACAGGCGGGGCGACCCGCAGCACCGTCAGGGTGCCGACGGCCAGCCGCCAGGCGTCGCGCAGCACGCCCGCCTCCGCGCCCATCGCCGGGTCAGGCCCCGAGCTCGCTGAGCAGCGCCACGTCGCGCAGCAGCGCGACCGCGCTGCGCAGCACCGGGACGGCGGCCACCGCACCGGAGCCCTCGCCCAGCCGCAGGCCGAGATCGAGCAGCGGCTCGAGGCCGAGCTTGGCGAGCGCGAGGCTCTGCGCCGGCTCGGTGGAGCGGTGTCCGGCGGCGTACCAGGCCACGGCACCGGGTTCGATGCGGTCGGCGGTGAGCGCACATGCCACGCTCATGAGGCCGTCCAGCAGCACCGGGACGCCGTCCTGGGCCGCCCCGAGCAGGTAGCCGGTGGTGGCGGCGAGGTCGGCGCTGCCCAGCGCGGCCAGGGTCTCGATCGGGTCGGCCACCCGCTCCCCCGCCCGCGTCAGGGCTGCCTCGAGGACGGCGACCTTGCGGGCCAGGCCCTCGTCATCGACACCGGTGCCCCGGCCGACGACCTCGGCGGCCGGCAGCCCGAGCCCGGCCGCGATGAGGGCGGCGGCGGGAGTCGTGTTGCCGATGCCCATGTCGCCGCTGAGCAGCACCTGGGCTCCGGCGGCGATCTCCTCGCGGGCCACGGCGGCGCCGGCGTCCAGAGCGGCGCGCACCTCGGTGGCGCTCAGCGCGTCCTCGAGGTGGATCGCGCCCGAACCGCGGCGCACCTTGTGGGCCTGGAGGGCTGCGCGGACGTCGTCGGGCAGGTCGTCGAAGTCCTCGTCGACGCCGAGGTCGAGCACCCGCACCTCGACCCCGTGGGCGGTCGCGACCGCGCTCACGCCGGCCCGTCCGGCGAGGAACGTGCGCACCATCGCGCCGGTGATGGCGGGCGGGAACGCCGAGACGCCGTGCGCGGCCACGCCGTGGTCGCCTGCGAAGATCACCAGCCGCACCGCGCCGGGCCGGTCGGGCTGCTCGGGTGGCACGCGGCCCTGGCAGGCGGCGAACCAGACGCCGAGCTCTCCGAGACGGCCGAGCGCCCCGGGCGGGGTGGCGAGCGCGGCCAGCCGCTTGGCCGCGTGCTCGCGGGTCACATCGGAGGGCGGGGACACGTAGGGCATCAGACTCTCGATTCCTCGAGCGCGGCCAGCAGCCGCGCGGTGGTGGCGGGCGGACGGACGGCGATGCGGCACCAGGTCGCATCCAGTCCGGGGAAGGTGTCGCAGCGGCGCACGGCGATGCCGTGCTCGCGCAAGCGTTCACGGGTGCCGGCGCCGAGCCGGGCCAGCACGAAGGAGGTCGACGACGGCACGACCTCGACACCGCGCGCGGCGAGCGCCGCGACGAGCTCGGTCCGCCACGCGGCGATGTCGGCCGCGCGCGCCCGTGCCTCCGGCGCGGCCTCCGGGGCCAGGCAGGCGCGGGTGGCCGCGATCGCGGCCGTGGAGACCGCCCACGGCACCTGGAGGCGGGCCAGTTCGGCGACGATCTCGGCTCCGGCGAGCACGTAGCCCGCCCGGACGCCGGGTATCCCCCACAGCTTGGTGAGGCTGCGCAACACGACGACGTCCGGCGGCGCCGTCCGTGCCAGCGAGGCGGCCTCGTCGGGGACGGCGTCCATGAACGCCTCGTCGACCACCACGACACGGCCGGGACGCCGCAGCGCGAGCACGGCCTCGGCCGGGTGCAGCACGCCGGTGGGGTTCGTCGGGTTGCCGACGACCACAAGGTCGGCGTCCTCGGGCAGCAGGGCCGGGTCGAGCGCGAAGCCCGTCTCCGCGGGCAGCAGCACGGGCGTGACCCGGTGACCCGCGGACTCCAGCGCGGCATGGGGTTCGGTGAACTGCGGATGCACCACCACCGGCCGCCGCCAGGGCCGCAGCCGCGCGATCAGGGTGAACGCCTCGGCCGCCCCCGCCGTCACCAACACCTCCGTCGCGGGCCGGCCAGCATGGGCGGCGACCGCCCCCACCGCCGGTGCGACGTCGGGGTAGGCGGCCGCCTCCCCGATCGAGGCGTGCAGCGCGCGGTCGAGCCACTCCGGACGCGGGCCGGGATGCACGTTGACGGCCAGGTCGAGGAGGTCTCCCCCGACCTCGCGGTCGCCGTGGTGGCGCAGCGGATCGGCCACGCCGTCGGCGGTTCCGGAGCCCGCGCCCGCGCCCGAGGCGACGGCGACGGCCTCGGCGAAGCGCTGCGCGAGCTGCGGGTACCCGGCCCAGTGCACGTGCAGGTAGGAGGCGTGCAGCCGCGGCCCCGCAACGCCCGTGGGGGCGCCGTCGACGATCCAGGCCGCCGGCTCCGTGGCGACCGGATCGGTGACGGTGCGATGGAACTCGTGCGCGCTCACCCGCTCGCCGCGCCGCGTCAGCAGCGAATCGGAGGCCGCGGTGGCCACCGGGTACCGCAGGGTCAGTCGCGGCGACATCGTCGCCGCCAGCGGCACCGCCCCGGCCATCGGGACACCGTCGAGCGTGCGGCACAGGTAGAGCAGCCCCGCACACTCGGCGACCGTCGGGACGCCGTCGCCCACCGCCTCGCGCACCCGCGCCATCAGCCGCGCATTGCCGGCGAGCTCGCCGGCGTAGACCTCGGGGAAGCCGCCGCCGAGATGCACCCCGGCCACGCCGGCCGGCAGGTCCTCGTCGTGCAGCGGATCGAAGGGCACGACGTCGCAGCCGGCGGCCCGCAGCAGCTCCTCGGTCTCGGGGTAGCGGAAGGTGAAGGCCCGCCCGCCGGCGACGGCGACGACCGGACGCCGTCCGGAAGCGACCGGCCGCACCACCGCGGACGGGTCCCACGGCACAGCGTCGAGGTCGGGCGCGGAGGCCGCGATCTCCAGCAGGGCTGGGAGATCGAGGTGGGCTGCCACCTGCGCGCCGAGCCGCTCGATGAGGGCCGCGGACTCACCGCGCTCGGCCACCGGCACCAACCCGAGATGCCGCGAGGGCGAGGCGAGCTCGGCGTCGTAGGGCAACCGCCCCACCACCGGCAGCCGCCAGCTCGCCAGCGCGCGGGTGATCTCCTCGGTGTTGCGGTCGGAGCCCGCGCGGTTGAGGACGACGCCCGCGATGCGCACCCGCGGGTCGAAGACGGCCATGCCGGCGGCGATCGCGGCCGCGCTGCGCGAGAGCCGCCCGCAGTCGATCACCAGCACCACCGGGGTGTCGGTGAGCCGGGCGAGATGGGCGGTCGAGGCGAAGCCGTCGGTGCCCAGCCGACCGTCGTGCAGGCCCATGACGCCCTCGATGACGGCGATGTCGGCCAGGTCGGCCAGTTCGCCGCGTTCCGGGGTGCTCGCCCCGTGCAGCAACAGCGGGACGACGAGGTCCTCGCCGACCAGGTGCGGGTCGAGGTTGCGTCCCGGTCGCCCGGTGGCGAGCGCGTGGTAGCCCGGGTCGATGTAGTCGGGGCCGACCTTGTGGCCGCTGACCGTCAGGCCGGTGGCGCGCAGGGCGGCCATGAGCCCGGTGGCCACCGTCGTCTTGCCTTGGCCGGTCGAGGGGGCGGCGATCAGCAGCCGCGGCAGGCTCACCATTCGATGCCCCGCTGCCCCTTCTGGCCGCGATCCATCTGGTGCTTGACCTTCACCATCTCGGTCACGAGGTCGGCGGCCTCGACGAGCGCCGGGTGCGCCCGGCGTCCGGTCACCATCACGTACTGACGGCCGGGCCGCTCGCGCAGCGTCGTCACCACGTCGTCGACGTCGACCCACCCCCACTCCATGGGATAGGTGAACTCGTCGAGCACGTAGAGGTCGTGGCGCTCCTGCGCCAAGCGGCGCTTGACCTCCGCCCATCCCTCGGCGGCGTCCCGCGCATGGTCGTCCTCGGTGCCGGGGCGCCGCGACCACGACCAGCCGGCGCCCATCTTGTGCCACTCGACCGGCCCGCCGACGCCGTCCCGCTCGTGCAGCACGGCGAGCTGCTCGAAGACCGTCTGCTCGCCGATGCGCCACTTCGCCGACTTCACGAACTGGAACACCCCCACGCGCCAGCCCTGGTTCCAGGCGCGCATCGCCATGCCGAAGGCGGCCGTCGACTTCCCCTTGCCGTCACCGGTGTTGACCATGATCAGCGGCAGGTGTCGCCGTTGGGCGGTCGTGAGGCCGTCGTCGGGCACGACCTCGGTGCGTCCCTGCGGCATCTCAGGCCACCCGCGCCCGGACGACGCCGGCCAGTGCGGCGGCCGACACCTCGGCGAGCGGCAGGTGCTGGGCACCGAGACGGGCCGCGAGGTCGCGAGCCAATCCCAGACGCATCGGGCCGCTCTCGCTGTCGACGACCACGGTCGCCACGCCCAGTGCCCGCAGGTGATCGGCAGCCATCCGGCTGCGGGCGACGGCGTCGGCACCGGCGGTGGCCCGACCGTCGGTGACGACGACGAGCAGCGGCCGCTGCCCAGCGTCGCGGCGACGCTCGCGGACGACGACACGCGCCGCCTCGTGCAGCCCCTCGGCGAGCGGGGTGCGCCCGCCCGCGGGCAGGTCGTCGAGGCGGGCGGCGGCGACGTCGACCGAGCCGGTGGGCGGCAGGGTCTCCTCGGCACCGGTGCCGCGGAAGGTGACCAGGCCGATGCGGTCGCGGCGACGGTAGGCGTCGAGCAGCAGCGAGAGCACCGCCGTCTTCACCTGCTCCATGCGGCGCCGAGCCGCCATCGAACCCGAGGCGTCGACGCACAGCAGCACGAGGTTGGCCTCACGGCCCTCCCGCACGGCGCTGCGCACATCAGGGCGGGCCAGGCGCAGCGGATCTCCGATGCCGCGGCCGCGGCCCGGCTGGGCGCTCGCCGCGGCCCGGATCGTCGCGGGCAGGTCGAGCGCCGTGACCGTGCCGGTGACCGGCCGGGCGCCCACACGGCGTCCGCGCTCGCCGCGCGCACGGCTGCGGCGTCCCGGCGTGCCCGTGCCGAGGCCCTCGACCCGCAGCAGCCGCGAGGCGTAGGGCGCCTGCGCGCGCTGGGTCGTCGTGGGCACCGGTGCACCGGCGGGCACCTCGGCCTCGGCCGGGTCGCCGTCCGCCGGGCCCGGCTCGCCCGGCTCGGCCGGCTCGGCACCCGGCTCGCCCGGCTCGGCACCCTCCGGCTCGCCACCCTCACCCGGGGGCGGCTCGTCCGGCGGCGGGTCATCGTCGCCCAGCAGCGCGTCGAGCAGCTGCTCGTCGAGCCCGGGCTCCTCGAACGGCAGCCGGCGTCGCCGGTGCGGCAGCGCCAGCAGGGCGGCGCGGCGCAGGTCCTCACGGGTGACGGCCGTGCGCTCGTGCCAGGCGGCGTGGGCGATCGCGGTGCGGGCGAGCACAAGGTCGGCGCGCAGCCCCTCGACCTCGAAGGCCGCGCAGATCTCGGCGATCTTCAGCAGCGCCGCCGTCGACAGCTCGACCCGGTCGAGGGCGGCGCGGGCCGCGAGGATCCGCGCGGCGACGTCGGCATCGGCGTCGGCGAAGCGGGCGGTGAACCCCGACGGGTCGGCGTCGAAGGCCATCCGGCGGCGCACGACCTCGGCCCGCAGTGCCGGGTCGCGGGGCGCGGCCACCTCGACGGTGAGACCGAAGCGGTCGAGCAGCTGCGGGCGCAGCTCCCCCTCCTCGGGGTTCATCGTGCCGATGAGCACGAACCGGGCGGCGTGCTCGACCGAGACGCCGTCGCGTTCGATGCTCACCCGGCCGGTGGCGGCCGCGTCGAGCAGCAGGTCGACGAGGTGGTCGTGCAGCAGGTTGACCTCGTCGACGTAGAGGACGCCGCGGTGGGCGCGGGCCAGCAGACCGGGCTCGAACTCGACCCCGCCGCGGCTCAGCGCCGCCTCCAGGTCGAGCGCGCCGACGACGCGGTCCTCGCTGGCGCCGATCGGCAGCTCGACGACGCGGGCCGGGCGGTGCACCCGCGCGGCGTCATCGGCGAAGGGGGCGTCGGGTGAGGAGGCGAGCTCGGCGGGCACGGCCGGGTCGACGGAGAACCGGTCGCCGACGACGACCTCCACCGGCGGCAGCACCGCGGCCAGGGCGCGCACGGTGGTGGACTTCGCGGTGCCCTTCTCGCCGCGGATCAGCACGCCGCCGATCGCGGGGCTGACGGCGGTGAGCACGAGCGCGAGGCCCATGTCGTCGAGGCCGTCGGGGGCTGTCGGGTCGCAGCCGAGGACAGCGGAAAAGGGATAGTGCACAGGCATGGAGGCTCCCGCTCGCGTTGCCGGATCATCAGGACGGCGCGAGGCCGGTCTTCGGACTTGCCGAGTCCCCCTCGCAGATGCGCAGGGGCCCGGTTCACCGCAGCGGGCCTGTGCCGGAATCTCACCGGCTTCCCAGATTCTCCCTCTCACCCAGCGCCGCCGTTTCCGACGTCGTGGCCTCGAGGGCACCTCGTGCGGCGCTCACGATAGCGTCCCCGCACGTGGAGCTGATCGACGTGGTGGGAATCGGCGCCGACGGGTGGGACGGCGTCCCGCTGCGGCTGCGCGATCTGGTGACCGGCGCCGACGTCCTCCTAGGCGGGGAACGGCATCTGGCCCTGGTGCCGCCGATCGACGCGCAGGAGCGCCTGCCCTGGCCGCGGCCCCTGCGCGAGGCGCTGCCCGGCCTGATCGAGACCCTGCACGGACGCCGCGTGGTGGCCTTGGCCTCCGGCGACCCGTTGGTCTCCGGCATCGGCACCACCCTGCTCGGCCTGCTGGGCCCCGACCGGGTGCGCATCCATCCGGCGGTCTCCTCGGTCGCCCTCGCACGCGGCGTGCTCGGCTGGCCGGCCGAGACCACCACGGTCGTCAGCGTCGTGGGGCGCGAGGTCGCCCTGCTCGCCCGCGAACTCGCCCCGGGCCATCGGGTGCTCGTGCTGTCCTCCGACGAGCACACCCCCGACGCCGTCGCGGCGCTGCTCGTCGAGCGCGGGTACGGCGCCAGCGTTCTGCACGTGCTCGGCGATCTCGGGGCGCCCGAGCAGTCGCACCGCACGACGACCGCCCAGGCCTGGCAGGGGCCGGCGCCGCGTCTGCACGTGCTCGCCCTCGACCTGGTCGGGCCGCCGCTGGCCGGCTGGAGCAGCGGTCTGCCCGACGACCTCTACGAGCACGACGGGCAGCTCTCCAAGCGCGATGTGCGTGCCTCGGCGCTGGCGCGGCTGGCGCCGTCCCCCGGCGGGCTGCTGTGGGACGTCGGCGCCGGGGCGGGGTCGGTGGGCATCGAGTGGATGCGTGCGCACCCCACCTGTCGCACGATCGCGATCGAGGGGAACCCCGAGCGGGCCGCGCGGATCGCCCGCAACGCCGCTGCTCTCGGCGTCCCCGGGCTGCGGGTCGTCGAGGGCCGCGCGCCCGAGGCCCTGACCGGGTTGACGGCACCCGACGCCGTCTTCGTCGGCGGCGGCGCCACCGTGCCCGGCGTCCTGGCCGCCTGTCGTGCGGCGCTGCGCCCCGGCGGCCGCCTCGTCGTCCACGGGGTCACCCTGGAGACCGAGCAGGTGCTCGCGCGCAGCTACGCCGAGCACGGCGGCGAACTGACGCGCCTCGCGGTCGAGACCGCGGCCCCGGTGGGCACCTTCACCGGGTGGACGCCGGCCCGCGCGGTCACGCAGTGGGCGTGGCGGAAGCAGGGCTGACCCGCTCCCGCTCGGCGCAGTACAGGTGCGACTCCCCCGCACCGTGGGGGTCCTCGCCCACCGCGCGGCCGACCAGGATCACCGCGGCCTGGCGCAGACCGGCCGCCTCGACGGCGTCCGCGATGTCGGCCACGGTGCCGCGCAGCACGAGCTCCTCGGGCTGGCTGGCGCGGTGCACCACGACGACCGGGCAGTCGGGCCCGCTGATCGGCGCCAGCCGTTCCATGAGGGCCCGGGTGCGGGTGATCGCCAGGTGCAGCACGAGCGTCGCGCCGGTGCGCGCGAAGGCCTCCAGCTCCTCGGTCTGCGGCATCGCTGTCGACCGCGCACGGGTGCGGGTCAGCACCACCGACTGGGCGACCAGCGGCACCGTCAGCTCGCGGCCGATGCGGGCCGCGGCGGCGGCATAGGCCGGCACCCCGGGGACGACGTCCCAGGGCACGCCGGCGGCGTCGAGGCGACGCGTCTGCTCGCTGAGCGCGGAGTAGACCGACAGGTCGCCCGAGGCGAGCCGGACGACGTCGCGGCCGGCGGCGTGCGCGCGCACGAGATGGTCGGTGATGGCGTCGAGGTCGAGATGCTGGGTGTCGACGAGCTCGGCATCGGGCCCCACGTGGGCGAGCACCTCGGGGTCGAGATAGGTGCCCGGGTAGAGCACGAGATCGGCCGCGGCGAGCAGCCGGGTCGCGCGCACGGTCAGCAGATCGGCCGCACCGGGGCCTGCTCCGACGAAGTGGATCGTCATGGCCCCTCCACGAACCGCGGCGTCCAGACCCCGGCGGCACCGACCCGCGTGGAGGAGGCGCCGATGATGAGCAGGCACTTCATGTCTATGCCGGCGGGGTCGAGGTCGGCGAGCGTGGTGACGGTGAGCGACTCCTCAGCGCGGCCGATGTCGCGACCGACGACCACGACCGTGTCGGGCTTGCGGTGCTCGCGCAGCACGTCGACGGCCCGCCTGATCTGCTCGGTGCGCGAGCGGGACGCCGGGTTGTAGAGGCCGAGCACGAGGTCGGCCTCGCTGACCGCGCGCAACCGGTGCTCGATCACCGGCCACGGCTTGAGCCGGTCGGAGAGCGACATGACCGCGAAGTCGGCGCCGATCGGCGCACCGGCGCGGGCGGCGACGGCCTGGATCGCGCTGACGCCGGGCAGCACCCGGATCGCGACGTCGGCGAAGACCGGGTCCTCCGCGGCCTCGAAGACCGCGGCCGCCATCCCGAACACCCCGGCGTCGCCGCCGGAGACCACCGCGACCCGTTCGCCCCGCAGGGCGAGCATGAGGGCGGCTCGGGCGCGATCGACCTCGACGGTGTTGCCGGAGGCGTGCCGGCGCAGGCCGGGCCGTTGCGGCACCCGGTCGAGGTAGGGGCCGTAGCCGACGACGTGGTCGACCTCGGCGAGCGCGGCGGCGACCTCGGGCGTCGTCCAGGCCTCGGGGCCGGGACCGACGCCCACGACCAGCAGTTCGGCAGGTGCGCGCTCGGGTTCGGCGGCGAGCACGGGCACGACCTCGTCGCGGCTGCGGCGTCCATGCAGGGAGTCGCCGGTGACGACGATGAGCGAGAAGTACGGCACCCGCTCGGCGTCGACCTCGGTGACCCGCACCCAGTGCTCCTCGGGCATCGAGGCGCGCTCGACGTAGAGGGCGTGGTCGAGGCGTCCGGCGGCCTCCAGGGCCCGGCGGACGGCGGGGAAGGTGCGCCCGAGCTTCATGATGACCGCGCCGTCGGTGTCGGCGAGCCGGCGCGCGAGCTCGGGTTCGGGCAGCGTGCCCGGCAGCACGGTGAGCACGTCGGTCTGCCGCACGAGCGGGCTCGCGGTCGTGGCGGTGGCCGCCAGGAACGCCGGCACCCCGGGCACGATCTCGGTCTCGTAGGTGGCGGCCAACCGGTCGTGCATGTACATGAACGAGCCGTAGAACAGCGGGTCGCCCTCGGCGAGCAGGACGACGTCGCGGCCGGCGTCCAGGTGCGCGGCGAGCCGGGCGGCGGACTCCTCGTAGAAGGCCGCCATCGCGCCGGTGTAGCCGCCGGGATGGTCGCTGGTGCCGGTGGTGACGGGGTAGGTGAGCTGCTCCTCCACGACCCCGGCCGGGATGAGGTCGGCCGCGATGCGCCGGGCGTTGGAGGCCTTGCCGACGCCTGCGTGGTAGGCGATCACGTCGGCCTCGGCGATGAGCCGGGCGGCCTTGCGGGTGATCAGCTCGGGGTCGCCGGGGCCCACCCCGACGCCCGCGAACCGGCCCGTCACTCCTGCTCCTGGGCGAGGGCGTTGAGGGCCGAGGAGGTCATCGCCGAGCCGCCGCGGCGCCCGCGCACGGTGACGAAGGGGATGTCAATGCCGTGCCGTTCGGCGAAGAGCTCCAGCTCCTCCTTCGACTCCGCCGCCCCGATGAAGCCGACCGGACAGCCGACGATGGCCGCCGGCCGCGGGGCGCCGTCCAGGAGCATCTCGAGCAGGTGGAACAAGGCGGTCGGGGCGT
This sequence comes from Nocardioides fonticola, assembly GCF_039536805.1. Lineage (NCBI taxonomy): Bacteria > Bacillati > Actinomycetota > Actinomycetes > Propionibacteriales > Nocardioidaceae > Nocardioides > Nocardioides fonticola. Next base: position 317,747 of record NZ_BAAAZH010000028.1, read on the forward strand.
TGCCGATGGCGACGACGGCGCCCTCCAACCACGGCTCCCACAGGGAGACCGCCGCCGCGCTGCGGGTGGTGCCCCAGCTGCGGGCCAGCTCGGGCACGCGCGGGTCGTTGAGCAGGCAGCGCACGTCGTTGTCGCGGGGCAGGCGGCTGCGGGTGACGCCGGTGGCGACCATGGTGGCGTCGCAGAGGATCGGCGCGCCCGCCTCGAGTGCCGCCCGCGCTGCGCTCACCAGTCGCGGGTGGACGACGAGGTCGCGGGCGAGGTCGACCTGGCCGCTGCCGTGGATCATCCGCACGGCCAGCTTCTCGGCGTCGTCCGGGACGCCGGACAGATCGGCCTCGCGGCGGATGGTGGCGAAGGAGTCGAGGTAGATGTCGGCCCCCTGCTCGATGTAGGCGAACCGGCGCGCCGGGCGCCGCGGCGGCCCCTCCTCGCCATGGTGCCGCGGCACGAGCACCCCGCGCCACGGCGTCACGACCACCTCCTCGGCGCTGCCGACGGCCGTGTCGAGTTCGGCCCGGCTCCAGCCCTCCTGCGGCACCTCGTGGTGTCGCCCGGCCGGGCCCGCGCCGTAGGGCAGCGGCCCGGACGGCGCCGGCAGACGCGGGTCGGGGGCCGACGGGACGACGAGCGGGAAGCCCAGCTCCTCGATGTGCCACGGCGCCTCGGGGCCCGTGCCGCGAGCCTCCAGGAACGCGCGGGCCAGCACGACGAGCCGCACCGCCGCCTCGGCCACCGGCACGACCGCACCCCAGTGCGTGCCGACCCGCAGCTGCACGGTCGCGGCGTCCAACGCCACCAGCCCGAGGTCGCACTCGCGGTCGATCAGATCGCCGCGGCCGTCGTCCAGCACGAAGAGGAACCGGCCGGGGAGGGCGGCGAGCAGATCGTCCTCGCACAACCGGCGATCGAGGTCCTCGACGACGGGTCGCAGATCGAGGCGTCCACCGGCGCGGCCGGTGGCGGGGGACGCCAGCACGTTGCGCACGAGCTCGTGGCGCGGGGCCGGCAGCAGCCCGGTGGCGGCGAGATCGGCGCGCACCTGCGGGTCGAGCCGCCCGGCGCCGTCGTCCGGCAGGCCGCGCACCTGGAGGTTGGCGCGCGAGGTGAGGTGCAGGCGTCCGTCGCCGTGACGCTCGGCGACGGTCAGCAGGGCGCGCAGCGCCTCGGCGCGGACGACGCCGCCCGGTACTCGCAGGCGCACGAGGAGGCCGTCGTCGGCGGGCCAGGGGCGATCGACGCCCGGGCAGCGGTCACGGCGGGTGCGGACGGAGGGAGACGGCACGAGGGTCCCTTGCGGTCGAGGACCCTGGGCGCGGGGTCCTGGCTGACCTGACGGCGATCGCCGCCAGCACCAGCAGGTCTTCGGACTCGGGATCCATCGGGTCGGAGCGCCTTCCCAGGGTCGCGAGGACCCCAGTGGCTGCCGTGCGGCGTGCCCCGCCCGTCACCCATACCGCTGCGCGTCAGTCCCGGATTCGCACCGGGTTCCCTGACTCCACAAGGGAGTGCGACTGGCGCGGTGAGCGTACAACGGGTTGACCGACGCGGGCATCATCGACCCGTGAGTGCCGATCACGCAGCCGTCACCCGCCTCGTGGAGGACTTCCTCGCCGCCTTCGTCAGCGGCCCCGACGCCGTCGCGCGGGCCGCGACCCTCCACGACCTGCTTCTGCCGCAGGCCGTGGTCGTACGCACCTGCGGGGAGGAGCCGCAGGTGCTCGACGTCGACTCCTTCGTGGCCCCGCGGGCCGACCTCCTCTCCTCGGGACGCCTCAGCGACTTCCGGGAGTGGCCCACGGAGGTTGCGGTCGAGGTCTTCGGAGACGTCGCCCAGGCCTGGGTCGCCTACGCGAAGTCGTGGCGGGAGGGCGAGATCGAGCACGCCGGCACCGGCGCGAAGTCGGTGCAGGCGGTACGCACGGGCGCCGGGTGGCGGATCAGCGCCGTGGCCTGGGACGACGAGCGGTGAGCTGACCCGCTCGGGCTCCTGGGGCTCCGTTCAGCCCTCGGGGAGGATCGCGTCGAGCTCGATCTCCACGCGCCACCGCGGGTCGAGCAGCCCGGCGACGACGACCATGGTCGAGGCGGGCCGGATGTCGGCGAAGAACTCCCCGTGCACCGCGCCGATGACCTCGCCCTCGGCGGCATCGACGATGTACTGGCGGGTGCGGACGACGTCGTCCGGGGTGCCGCCGAGGTGGGCGAGCGCGACGAGCGCGATCTCCCAGCAGCGGCGGGCCTGCGCGGCAGGGTCGGGGTCGACCTCGCCGTCGGGCCAGACCGGCGCCGTCCCGCTGACCGCGACGTGGCGGCCGAGCCGCACCGCGCGGCTGAAGCCGATGGTCTGCTCGTAGGGCGAGCCACTGGAGGCGTGCTGCCGGGTCTCCGCGCTCATGCCGACGCCATCCGCTCACGGCGGCGACGCGAGGCCAGGCCGCGCACCAGCTCCCCGCCGACGAAGCGGGACGCCGCTGTCACCGGGTGCAGCCCGGGCTTGGGCTCGCGCCCGGCACCCATGCGGCCGATCTGGGTCTCGTACCACTCCGACTCCCCCGCCACGCCGGCCACGGTCGGCAGGGCGTAGCGCGGCAGGGTGATGCCGTCCTCGCCGGCCAGCAGGCGACGGGTGAGGTCGGGGTCGAGGGCCAGCGGGCGGCCGAGGCCGATCACGTCGACGCCGCCGTCGGCCAACAGGTCGACCATCGCCGCGCGGCTGCGGATGCCGCCGGTCAGCATGAGCGGCACGTTCGCCGCCCGCGACCGCACGCGGCGCGCGAAGCCGGCGAAGTAGGCCTCCTTGACCGAGCCGCCCTCGCGCAGCTCGCCGACCTCACCGAAGAGCGCGGGGTTCTCGTAGGTGCCGCCGGAGATCTCGATGAGGTCGACGCCCTCCTCGACGAGGAAGCCGACGACCTGCTCGGCGTCGTCCTCGGTGAAGCCGCCGTGGCGGAAGTCGGAGGAGTTGAGCTTCACCGCGACGGTGAAGCCCGGGCCGGTGGCGGCACGCGCGGCGCGCACGGCCTCGATGAGCGCGCGTGAGCGACCGCGGACGTCGCCGCCCCACCGGTCGGTGCGCCGGTTCACGTGCGGGGAGAGGAACTGGGCGAGCAGGTAGCCGTGCGCCGCGTGCACCTGGACGCCGTCCAGGCCGGCCTGCTCGCACTGCGCGGCGGCGCGGCCGAAGCCGGCGACGATGTCCTCGATCTCCTCGCTGCGCAGCTCGCGGGGCGCGCCGAAGAGGCCCATCATCCGCACGGCGCCGGCGTCCGCGCTCGGGGCGACCGGGCGGGAGGCGACGAAGCGGTTGGTCTGGCGGCCCGCATGGTTGAGCTGGGCGATCATGGCGCACTCGGCGGCGGCGTCGCGCATGCGGCGCAGGGCGTCGATGTCGAGGTGGCGGTCGGCGACGATGTTGCGGCTGCGCTCGAGGTAGCGGCGGTCGAGCAGAAGGTTGCCGGTGATCAGCAGGCCGCCCGACGCGCCCGCGGCCCAGCGCCGGTAGAGGCGCTCGTGGGCCACGGTGGGCTGGTTGTCGGCGTCGGCGAGGTTCTCGGTCATCGGCGCCTTGGCGATGCGGTGCGGGAGCACGAGCCCGCTGGGCAGGGTGAGGGGTGAGGTCAGCTCGGCCACGATGCGAAACCTAGCCGTACGGTGGAACGCATGGACGCCGCCCTCCCTGGTCTGTTGTCCGTCGCCCTGGTGCTGGGCACCGTGTCGGTGCTCCTGGCCCGCGCGATCGAGGCTGACCGGCTGCCTCGCAACCGGCTCGTCGGCATCCGCACGCGAGACACCCTGCGTTCGGACGCCGCCTGGCTCGCGGGGCACCGCGCGGCCGCAGCCACGTTGCGTCAGAGCGGAGCCGCCGCTCTGGTGCTCACCGCGCTCGGCATCGTCGTCCGCGTCGCCGGGCCGGTCGGCCCCGGGGTCGCGCTCGTCGGGGCGGCCGCGCTCGTGGGCCTCTGCGGTCTCCTCGTCGCCACGCTGAAGGCGGTGGGCGCTGCGCGACGCGTGCCCTAGGGGCACGCCATGTCACCGCGCACGATCGTCCGCGTCCTTCTCGGCTCGGCCATGGTGTTCGCGGGGGTCGCGCACCTGACGTTCCTGCGCTCGGACTTCGACGCCCAGGTGCCCTCCTGGTTCCCGTTGCCGGAGACGTTCACTGTCGTCGCCTCCGGCGTCGTCGAGATCGCGCTGGGCGCCGCGTTCGCGCTGTGGCACGCCCGCCGACGCGAGGTCGGGCTGATGCTCGCCGTCTTCTATGTCGTCATCTTCCCGGGCAACATCGGCCAATACGTCGAGGGCGTCAGCGCCTTCGGTCTCGACACCGACGCGGCCCGCTACCAGCGGCTGTTCTTCCAGCCGGTGCTGGTGCTGCTCGCGCTCTGGGGCGGGGAGTCGCTGCGCCCCGCGGACGGCGTCCCTCGGTGGCCGTGGGAGAAGCATCCGCGCGCCGTCGTCGGCGGCGTCGTCGTCCTGCTGCTGGGTGCCGCCCTCCTGGCGCCGCTGTGGCGATGAGCGCGCGACCCAGCCCGGCCGCGCTCGCCTGGCGCGATGCCGGACGCCGCCTGCAGGTCGGCCCGCATGAAGTCTTCGTGGCCTCCAGCATCGACGCCGGCACCGGCACGCCCGTGCTCGCGCTGCACGGCTACCCGGGATCCTCCTTCGATCTCGCGGGCGTGCTGCCGCACCTGGGCCGCCCCTGGCTCGCGCCCGATCTCCTCGGCTACGGGTTCTCCGACAAGCCGCTCGACGCCTCGTACTCGCTGTTCGAGCAGGCCGACCTCGTCGAGCAGGTGGTGGCGCAGACGGGTGTCGACCGCGTCGTCCTGCTCGCGCACGACATGGGCACCACGGTCGCCTCCGAGCTGCTGGCCCGGCAGTCGGAGGGACGCCTCGGGTTCGTCGTCGAGCAGGTGTTCCTCACCAACGGCTCGATCTTCATCGATCTTGCGCAGCTCTCCCGCGGCCAGCGCCTCGGGCTCCGGATCGGCCCCCGGGTGCTGCCGTTCCCGATGCCCACCCCGATGCTGCGCCGCAGCCTGCGCGAGTCGATCGCCCCCGGCACCGCCGTCTCCCCCGCCGCCCTCGACGACCTCGTCGCACTCATCCAACTGGGCGGCGGCGCCCGCGTCATCGTCCAGCAGCTCACCTACCTCCTGGAGCGCCGCGCCCACCAGCCGCGCTTCACCGCCGGCCTCGTCGACTTCCCCGGACCCCTCACCGCCATCTGGGGACTGCTCGACCCGATCGCCGTCCCCACGATGCCGCGCCACCTGCGCTACCTGCGCCCCGCCACCGAGATCGTCGAACTGGACGGCGTCGGCCACTGGCCCCCGATCGAGGCACCCGAGCGGGTGGCTGCGGAGATCCGGGCGCGGCTCTGAGGCCCCTGCGTGCATCTACGCTGAGCTCATGGCGGTCCACCTGCGACAGGCCCATCCACTCGAGGCCTACCTCACGGGCGATGACCTCATCGAGGTCGACCATCCCGAGATCCTGACCGTCGGCGCACGACTCCGAGGCGAGCACTCCGATGACCGTGACTTCGCGGCCGCTGCCTTCGCCTGGGTCCGAGACGAAGTCGCACATTCCCTCGACGTCCAGGACCCGAGGGTGACGCTGCGCGCTACCGACGTGCTTCGCGAACGGGTGGGACTCTGCTACGCCAAGTCGGTGCTGCTGGCTGCGATCCTGCGGGGCCAAGGCATCGCCACGGCTTTGTGCTTTCAACGTCTCGCCGACGGCGCAGGGGGATACGCCGTCCACGGGCTGGTCGCCGTGCATCTGGACGGCGCGTGGCATCGGCAGGACCCGCGGGGCAACAAGCCGGGCGTCGCGGCAGCCTTCAGCCTCGAGCGGGAAGTGCTCGCGTTCGAGGTCGATCCGGATGCCGGGGAGGCGGACTACCCCGACCTCCATGCCACCGTGCCCAGAGAGATCGTCTCCGCCCTCGCCCACTGCACCGACATCCTGAGCTGCGTGCTCCCGGACTCCCTCGAGTGATGCCTGTGCTTCGGGCAGCACGACGGGCCTGAGCCCCGGGTGGGATTCAGGCTGTCGTGGTGAGGGGTCTGCTGATGGTGGTGGTGCCGGTGGGGGTGCGGAGGTACTGCTGGCCGTGGGGGCTGGTCCACCGGTAGCTGCCCGGCGGTCCGCTCGTACTCGTATAGGTCCAGCCGTGGTGGGTCTTCACACGGTGGTGATGCCTGCAGAGCGCGGCGAGGTTGTCTGTGCTGGTGCTTCCGCCTTCGTCCCACGGGACGATGTGGTCGATGTCGGCGCTGCGGGCGGGCCTGGTGCAGTGGGGGAAGACGCAGGTGACGTCTCGCAAGATCACCTGTTCCCGGAGCAGGGTGGGGATCTCGTAGGACTCGCCGCTGCGGTGCTCAGCCATGTCGAGCACCGGTCGCACGACGAGTTGGGTGTCGGGGTCGGTGCACCAGGACCGGAGGGTGTCGAGGTCGATCGCGGTGCGGGTGTTCTCGACCCGAGCCACCGACCCGAACGGGTTCTGGCCGGGTGCGTGGCTGATGTGGACGTAGAGCTGGAGGGTCCGCTTGGACCGCGCCGGCGGCTCCACCTCGCCAGCCGCGTCGAAGGTCAACGAGGCTTCGCGGCGTGCGAGTTCGCCGAGGGCCATGGCCCGGCGTGCGTCGAGGGATTCGGTACAGCCGAGGTCTTTGAGTTGGGCGGCGACGGCGGCGAGGGCGTCTTCGAGGTCGAGCGCGTCGGCGAGGTCGAGGGCGCCTTCGATGTCGACACGTCCGTGGAAGTCGACGTGGCGGGAGTAGATGGTGATGTGCCGCTTGTCGTCGGCCGCTTCCCGCCTGGCCTTGAGGAGCTCGGGGTCGGCTTCTGCTTCAGCGGCTTTGACGGTCTGCTCGATGCCGCGTCCGCCGATGGAGTGCGCGAACGACGCCAACCGCTGGTCGACCAGCTCGACGGCCTCGGGTGAGAGCAGCCGGGTGGCTTGGGCGATCTTCCGGGCACGCCACACCGGAACCTCACCGGCCTCGACACGCTTCCAGCACCGCGGCAGACGGGCAGCGAGTTCCAATGCGTCGCCGATGTAGTAATGCCCGGCATCGGTGGACAGCCCGATCGCGGCAGCGAACTCATCGATGCAGAACTCCGCCACCAGGGGCGCACCCTGGCCGGCGATCGCCAACTCGCGTTCGGTGCCCGGAACGCAGGCGCTGTCCCACTCATCAGCCGCGGGGTGGGCGAGTGCCCAGCGTGCGGCGGCGATGAAGACCTCGCGACCGTGGGCCTCCTCAGCGGCACGCGCATCGCGTGCGTGCACCAGGAGGGACCGCGGGTCACGCGGGTCCAGTTCTTCCTGGTGCGGGGTGGTGGAGGCCATGCCTCAGCCTACTCGAACTGGTGTTCGAAAGCAAGGTCCTGAGCGACTGAATGTCGCGGGTTTCGGCTGCTGTCCGGCTTGCTGGGCTTCGAGGCCCTCGCCTAGGGGCTCGGGCACCTCAGCCACCGGACGGGAGCCGTAGATCGTCCCTGCTGTGGGCGGTCGTCTTGCGGGGTCTCGCGGCTCGGCGCCGGGGCGCCTCGCACCTCGACCACCGGAGGGCGCCTCGCACCTCGACCACCGGAAGCGATCGGTGGTCGAGGTGCGAGCGCATGCGAGCCGCGAGACCCCCGCACCCGAGAGGCAGCCGGAACCCCCACCCGCGTAGCCAGCGCCTTTCCACCGAAGCGAACGGCGACCCGACAGGCGACAGCGCCCACCCACCCGAGTAGCCAGCGCCTCTCAACGCGACGCCGACGGCGACCCGACAGGCGACAGCGCCCACCCGCCCGCATAGCCAGCGCCTCTCAACCCAACGCAGCCGGCGACCCGAACACCGAGCGCAACCCGGCACCGCCCTAGCCAGCGCCTTTCACACGAAACGAATGCGGCAGCCGGGAGCAGACACCGAGCAACGACGACGCCCCCACCGACGCCCCCACCTCACCGGAGCGACCCGACTACTCCGTCTCACCCTCGCTCGACGCTGCGTCGTCCGCTTGCACCTTCGCCGCGAGACTCCGCAGCAGTTCCGCGCGCCGCGGCAGATCCATCTCCTCGACCGCGTCCGCGACGCCGTGGGCGACGCCGGTGCGGATCACCAGGTAGAGCACGGCGAAGGAGACCACGAGCAGCAGCAGTTCGGTCATGACCGCACCCTAGTGATCGCGCGGCTCCCCGCGCCGGATCACCGGCCGCCCGACACGTCCAGGTGCGCGCCGGTCGTGTAGGACGCCTCGGGCCCGAGCAGCCAGGCGATCGCGGCCGCCACCTCCTCGGGCTGCGCGGCCCGCTGCATCGGGATCGCCGACGCCATCCGCTCGACCCGACCGACCTGCCCGTTGCGGTCGTGGATCTCGGTGTCGATGAGCCCCAATCGCACGCTGTTGACCCGCACGCCGAGATGCGCGGTCTCCTTCGCGAGACCGGTCGTGATCGTGTCGACGGCCGCCTTGGACGCCGCGTAGTCGACGTACTCCCCCGGCGATCCGAGCACCGCGGCCTTCGACGACACGTTGACGATCGAACCGCCCGGGCCGCCGCGATCGGTGGCCATGAGCCGCACCGCCTCGCGACAGCACACCAGCAAGCCCACGACGTTGACGTCGAACACGCGACGGATCCGGGCCGTCTCCAGATCGACCACCGGACCCGTGGGCGCGACGATGCCGGCGTTGTTGACCAGCCCTCGCAGGGGTCCTGCGCCCGACGGCAGGGTCGCGAAGAGGTCGACGATCGCGTCGTCGTCGCCGAGATCGAGCTGCCGCGCCTCGGCCAGCGCGCCGGCGGCGCGGCAGTCGGCGACCACCGCCGCCGCTGCCTCGGCGTCCTCCCGGTAGGTGAGGACGACGTCCCACCCCTCGCGAGCGAGTCGGCGGGCCGTCGCGGCCCCGACACCGCGGGAGCCGCCGGTGACCAGGGCCAGATCGCGCGTCATGCACGCGACGCTAGTCGCCCCGGCCCCGGACCGTGCGAGGGTGGCCCGATGAGGCTGCGCGTGATCGGGGCCGGGCTGCCGCGTACCGGGACGACGTCCCTGCGCGAGGGGCTCCCCCTCCTGCTCGGTGGGCCGGTCCACCACATGAGCGAGGTGTTCGCACACCCCGAGCTCGCCGGCGGCTGGGCCCGCGCCCTCGACGGCGAGCCGCCGCCGTGGGAGACCCTCCTCGGCGGCTACGTCGGCGCCGTCGACGTACCCGCCGCCATGTGTTGGCGCGAGCTGGCCGCCGCCTACCCCGATGCCCTCATCGTCCTCTCACACCGCGAGGACGCCGCGACCTGGCACCGCAGCATGGCCGCGACCGTCCTCCCGCGGACGCGCGAGATGCTGGCGCGCCCGGACGATCCGGTGACGCCCGTCTTCGAGCGGATGTTCCACGGCCTGGTCCCCGACCTCGACGATCTCGACGACCCCGCCAGGGCGGCCGCCGCCTACCGACGATGGAACGACACCGTCATGGCCGAGGCCCCCAGCGACCGGCTTCTGGTCTGGCAGCCGACCGACGGGTGGGAGCCGCTGTGCCGGGCCCTCGACCTCCCGGTGCCCGACGTCCCGTTCCCGCACCTCAACTCCACCGCCGACCATCGAGCTCGACACCGGGATCGGGAGGTCCGGGACGCTGCGCGCCGGGCGGAGGCGGACCCACCGCCCTGACCGGAACGTCACGCACCGAGCCCGATTCCGACCCCTCGGCCCGTCTGTTGTAGTGTTCACGCGCTGCCCTCACCGGCAGCTTCGGGCTGTGGCGCAGCTTGGTAGCGCACTTGACTGGGGGTCAAGGGGTCGCAGGTTCAAATCCTGTCAGCCCGACCGAACCGAACCGGGTCTGATCAGCGGATAACCGCAGGTCAGGCCCGGTTTTCTGTGCCTCGCTCCGAGCCTGGCTTCACGCCACCGACCACCGATCGTGGGGCGGATATGGGGTCGACGTGGGGCACCACGACCACCACCGCGCGTCAGCCCACGAACACCGCGACGGCTTCGGCGGTGAACACCACCCGGTACGGAAGCGCGCTCAAGCTGGCAGCACCCACCTCGATCCCTCGTCGGCGCGCCGCCTCGGCGAGTTCGGCCCACGGGTGAGCCGCAGGATCGGCCGGGTCGTCGGCCCGCACTACGGCCAACACCTCGACGACCTCATCGAGCGGTCTGGCTCCGGACCCCCACGATTCAGTGCCGTCCCTGATGCCGGGCCCTCCCGGCCGCCTCCAGACTTCGACGGTGCCCACTCCCGAACCCCCCACCCAGCCGCTCCCCGACTCCCCCAGCCGGCCGGTGGGCCGCCCCGACAGCCGAGGCCGTCGTGCGCTGTCCCACCCGATCACCGTCGCCGCGATCACGGCCAGCCTGTGCGCCGTCCTGAGCGCCGATCCGGTCGCGGCCGCAGCCTCCCGGCTCCTCACCGGTGCCGACGTCAAGGACGGATCGCTGACCGGCAAGGACGTCAAGGACCGCTCGATCACGAGTGCCGATCTCTCCCCCGATGTGGTCGTGAGCGGTCCGGCCGGACCCGAAGGACCCGCCGGCCCCGAGGGAGCAGCGGGCGCGCAGGGCCCGGAAGGTCCGGCCGGACCCGTCGGTCCGCGGGGCCTGAGCACGTGGGACACCATCCCGTCGGGGATGACCGTCACCGGCGGCACGATCCTCAACTTTGTCAACGATCCGGACGGCGCCACCCAACTGTGGGGGTTCGACCTCCCCGGCCTCGCTCCGGTGGCCCTGACCTCCTCCATGGTCAACCTCGCGCCGACGACCGCGGCCGACAGCTCCGACGCCGACCGCACCTGCACCGGATCGGCCGCGCGCCCGACCGCGCCCGCCGGGAAGGTCTGCGTCTACATCGAGGCCCCGCCCCACCAGTTCAGCTTCCTCGACGTCTCGCCGCTCTACGCCGACGGCGGGAACGACCAGCGGCGCCACTTCCAGGTGATCGGCTACTCCCGATCGAAGATCCAGGGGTACGCCGATCTCGGCTGGGCCTACACGGCGCCGTGAGGCGCGCTACACCAGCCCCCGCAGCACCTCGAGGACGCCGACACCCGGCCCGCCAGCGCGCAGCCGAGCCGCCGCGACGACCTCCGGCTGCGCACCCTCGACGGCGTAGGAGAGGTCGGCGACCCGGAGCATCTCGAGGTCGTTGAGGTGGTCGCCGAAGGCCATCGTCTGCCGCGGCGCGACCCCGAGCACGTCCTGGAGCCGCCGCAGCGCTGCGCCCTTGTTGACGCCCGTGGCCATGACGTCGACCCACACGGCACCCGACCGGACGACGTCCGCGCGTCCGGTCACCGGGGCCAACGCCTCCTCGGCCAGCGCCACGACCCCGCCGAGATCGGCGACGGCCACCTTGATGACGCGGTCGTCGACCGATCGCAGGTCCTCGACCCGGGTGAGCGCCGAGTAGTAGTGCTGCACCTGGTCGAGCAGCGGCCCGTCGGGGCAGTCGGTGTAGGCCATCTCGGGGGTGCACAGCACGATCGCGGTCGACCGCGCGTCACGATCGGCGTACCGCCGCACGCCGTCGACGACGTCGGCGACCACGTCCTGCGGCACCTGTGCCACCAGGATCTGCTCACCACGATGCACCACGCACGCGCCGTTGTCGGCGATGAGCGTCGGGCCGCCCTCCTGCCACGGCAGGACGCCGTCGAAGAGCCGCGCCACCGATGGTGCGGAGCGACCGCTCGCCGGCACGAACAGGACGCCGTCCGCGTGCAACCGGGCCGCGAGCTCGCCCAGCTCCGCCGGGACGCCGCCGTCGGCGTCCAGCAGGGTGCCGTCCAGGTCGCTCGCGATGAGCCGCACGACGCCGCCGGCCGCGGCATCGGGGGTCATGGACGACGGACTCAACGCCGCGAGGCGACGGTCAGGCCGAGCGCGACGCCGAACCCGGCCAGCAACGACCCGACGAACGACCAGCCCCGGCTGGTGTCGCCCGACTCCCCGACGTGGCCCATGCCGGCCAGGGCGACGTAGGCGCCGACGATGACCATGAGGGTCGCGAGGGCGTAGCCCAGGACCGATCCGCGTGTCATGACCGCGACCCTAACGGGCAGGACGCGAACGCCCGCCCGAGGCTCAGACGAGGCGGGGCGGCAGCACGAACTCGACGGCGCTCAGCTCGCGCTCCAACGCGGCGTGCAGCACGGCCCACGGGACGACGCTGGTCGGCGGCAGCACGCGCTTGGTCGAACTCCAGCCGCTGCTGGAGGCCACCCAGTCGCTCTCGATGACGATGCGGCCGTCGGTGAGCAGGTGGTAGAGGTTGCGCCGCGGGTACGTCGGCCCGTGCGGGTCCTCGGCGAGCACCCATCCGTCGGCGATCACCTCGCGGGTCTCGGTACGCCACATCGTCACGCGCACATGCTCCTTGCCGCCGAGCGGCACCGCATGGGTCTGCCGGTACCGGAACAGGCCCACGGCCTGCTCGCCGGTGACCCGGAGCTCCTGGAGCACCACGCGGGTCGCCGCAGCGCGGCCGTGCACGAGCTGCTGGAGCAGGTCGAAGGTGAGCGGCGGGGCCTCGGCCAGCTCGGCCAGGCGGGCCTGACGCTCCTCCTCCAGCCGCCGGGCCTCGCGGGCGGCCTCGCACGCCTCGCAGATCGCGATGCCGTCGTCGTCGCGACGCAGATGGTCGCCGCAGAGGGGGCTCGCGCACTCCGAGCACACGCCGACCGCGAAGATGTGGCAGGCGCACAGCGGCAGCCCGGTCACCGCGGCGTCGTCCTGGTAGCGGTGTCCGCAGAGCCCGGTGACCGGGCGTGCCGGCCCGTTCGGGAAGCGCGGGTCGAGCGGTTCGAGGCCCTGCACCACGTCGGATTCGCAGGCGAACCAGTTCGGACCGATCGGACGACGTCGCGCACCGCCGCATCTGGGACACGTCATGGCGGGAGTGTGCCGGAGAGCGCCGCTTCGAGGGGGCCGAAAGCACCCGAAGGCCGCCGAGGGATCGACCGGTCTAGCATGCGCGCCGAACCACGCCCAGCATGCGGGACGCCGATGTGACCGGCTCCACTCCCGCTCGTTGACCCGGCATGCGCAGATGGATGACGGGGCTGGTGACCGCCGGACTGGTCGGGACGATCGCCTGGAGCGGCGCCCCGGCGTCCGCTCAATGGCAGGACTTCCGCGGCCTCGACGGTGAGTCGTTCACCATCGTCGACTCCCCCGCCAGCGATCCGATCAGCCTGCGCCAGAGCGACTACCGACGCCTCATGGCGATCCCCTCGACCGACACCGGCTACCGCCCGCCGATGGAGGAGACCCCCGACGAGCTGGCCTGCCCGGCGTCCCGCTGTAAGGACGTCGTGATCCCGGTGCCGGAGACGGTGCGCATCAGCAACCCGACGGTGCGCATCTACTACCCCACCGGCTACCGCAAGCCCGCCAACCGCACCAAGCGCTACCCGGTCGTCTACCTCTACCCGGGGGCTCGGTCGCCGTACACGCGGTGGAGCACCATCCTCGACCTACGCGGCATCACCCGGCGGATCCCGGCGATCTTCGTGATGCCCGAGGGCGGTGTCGGCAAGGACGCCGGCATGTTCAGCGACTGGGTCGACGGCACCTGGCAGTACGAGACCTACCACGTCGACTACCTCGCGCCGTGGATCGCGGCCCACACCCGCTCGCTCCCCGGGGCGACCGGTGGCGTCGGCGCCTCGGCCGGTGGCCTGGGGGCGCTCAACTACGCGGCGCGGCACCCCGGATTCCTCCAGGGCGTGCTCTCGATCTCCGGTGTGGCCGACACCGCGATCCTCACCAGCAACGCGCTGCCTGAGCAGATCACCCCGCTCATCGGCATCAGCCCGCCCGACCTCACCCGGGTCTGGGGCAACCGGGTGCTCGACGCCGCGAACTGGGACGCCCACAACCCCGCGAAGAACGCTGCTGCGCTGAAGGACGTCGCCCTGTTCATCGCCTGCGGCACCGGCTACGCCAGCAACGAGACGCCGACCGGCGACCCGATCCACACGCCGTTCCAGGAGATGCTGCTGTGGACCTCCCACCGCACCTTCCTCCAGGCCCTGGTGCAGGCCGGGGTCTCCTACGAGGCGCGCATCCGCCAGGGCGGCACGCACTACTGGAACTACTTCGCCGCGCAACTGCGCTGGGGCCTGCCGAAGCTGGTCAACGCGCTCTACGCCAAGGCCGGAGCCACCCCGCCGTACCCCTTCTGACCCAGGGCTGACCCGGGGCTGACCCGGCCCGGCGGACGCAGGGAACCCGGGCGCGGATGCGGTGGACGACGGCATCGCCGTCCACCGCATCCGGTGGCACCGGTACTCCCGGTCAGGCCGGCAGGGCGTCGCAGACGGCCTGCGGCACCCCGGCGTCGCACAGCGGCTGGAGCACGCTCGAGCTGCCCGGGTCGGTCGTGCCGCCGCTGCCCGAGCCGTCGCCCGAACCGGCGTCGGCCTGGCAGGTCTTCAGGTCGGACTTCGCCGTCTTCGCAGCGGCCTTGTCCTTCTTCAGCTTCTTCTTGTCCGAGGCGACCTTGGCCTTCGCCGACTTCTTCGCCGAGCCGGTGGCCTTCTTCGCAGCGGCCTTGTCCTTCTTCAACTGCTTCTTGTCGGCCGCGACCTTCGCCTTGGCGTCCTGGTACTTCTGCTTCTCGGCCGAGCAGGTGCCGGCCTTCGCCGAGGCGGCGGGGGACGCCGACGCGGTGGACGCCGTCGCCGAGGAGGGGACGCCGACCAGGCCGGCGCCGAGGAGCGCGACCAGGGTGGCCGCCACGAGGAGCTTGATGAGAGAACGCATGAGGTGACCCACATTCCGTTGATCGATGACTGGTCGGATGGACGTCCGCGCGATCAACGAGGTCGGTGACGGGAGGCGACGGGCCCTCAGCCAGTCCTCAGCGAAGATTCACCCGCCGTTTCGCGAGCGGGCCGTCAGGCGCCCGAAACGGCATCAGTCCTCGGCACGACGCCGTTCGAGCAGCACGGTGTCGCGCCAGACTCCATCGAGGCGAGCGATCCGCGGGCGCACCGCGAGCGTGCGGAATCCCGCCGCGTGGTGCAGCGCGAGCGAGGCCCTGTTCTCGGGGAAGATCGAGGTCTGCAGCGTCCACAGCCCGCGCTGATCGGCCTCGGTGACCTGGCGGTGCAGCAGCGCGCGCCCGACTCCGCGACCGCGCGCCTCCTCCGCGACGTACACGCTGGTCTCCCCCACCCCGGCGTAACAGGCCCGCGCCGAGACCGGCGCGATCGCCGCCCAGCCGAGCACGCGGACGCCGTCGGGACCGTCGGTCTCGGCGACCCAGCGGTGGTCGGGCAGCCAGCGCTCGGCGATCCTGTCGGCATCGGGCACCTCGGTCTCGAAGGTGGCGTTGCGGGTGGCGATGCCCTGGGCATAGATCTCCCGCACCCGTTCGAGGTCGCCCGCCTCCATGGGGCGGGTGCGCACATCGGCGGGAAGGTCGGAGGGACAGCACGGCGCGGTCGTCAAGGTGCCCATGACGACGTCGGCGGCGTGCGGCAGGCCGGTGCAGCATGCCGCGTTGATGCTGACGACCGAGGACGTGCCGACCTTGTCGACCTCGACGAAGCCCACCTCGGCCAGGCGGCGCACGTGATGGGACGCCGTCGATTGGCTGATGCCGAGGCTCTCGGCGAGATCGCCGACCCGCAGGTGGCCGGCGGGGGCCGTGGAGACCGCGTGCAGCAGCCGGACGCGGGTGGCATCGGCGAGGGTGGCGAACCACTCGGCGTAGGTGGCAGCCGCTTCCGGATCGAGGGGGGCGACGGCGGTCGGGACGGACGTCATGCGATCACTCTAGCAATCCATCGATAGCGATCGATTGATTTCATCGGCGTGGATCGATAGAGTCCCCACCGCTTCATCGATTTCCATCGATCTATCCTCAGGAGTTGCCTGGTGACCGCCACCCGCCCCACCTCGGACCACCCGCTCGTGATCGTCGGCGCAGGGCCTATCGGGCTCGCAGCCGCGGCCCACGCCGTCGAGCGCGGCGTGCCGACCGTCGTCGTCGAAGCCGGCCCGACCCCAGGTGCGGCCGTCGCCGCATGGGGCCACGTGCGCCTGTTCTCGGCCTGGTCCGAGCTCGTCGATCCCGCCGCCGCGCGCCTCCTCGCGTCGCACCGCTGGACGGCACCCGACCCGACGACCTACCCGACCGGGGGCGAGTGGGTGGAGCGCTACCTCATGCCCCTCGCGGCGGCCCTCGCCGACGCCGGTGTGACCCTCCGCCTCGGTCACCGCGTCGTCGGCCTCGCCCGGCACGGACGCGACCGGCTCGTGGCGCTCGACCGCGCGACTCTGCCGTTCGTCGTGCATCTCGACGGGCCGACGGGCGCGGAGCGACTGCTCGCCGGCGCCGTGATCGACGCCTCGGGCACCTACGACTCACCGCAGCCGCTGGGAGGCGACGGCTACCCCGCGCTCGGCGAACTCGCGCACACCGACCGCATCGCCTACGGCATCCCCGATCTCGGGGATCCGGCCGTGCGTGCCCGCTACGCCGGCCGTCACGTCGCCGTCGCCGGCAGCGGTGCCTCGGCCCAGAACGTGCTCGTGGCCCTCGCCGGGCTAGCTGCCGAGGAACCCGCCACCCGCGTCACCTGGCTCGTACGGCGTCCGAGCGTCGACGGCGCCTTCGGTGGCGGCGACGCCGACGAACTCGCCGAGCGGGGTGCACTCGGACGCCGCGCCGAGCGTGCGGTCACCGGCGGGACGACCGAGGTCGTGACCTCCTTCCGCACCCGAGCGATCGAGGACGACGGCCACGGACGGCTCCGGCTCCGCTCCTTCCCCGAAGCTCACGAGCAGTTGGACGCCCCCGGCCGCGTCATCGACGGCGTCGACCGCATCGTCGCCGTCACCGGGTTCGCTCCCGACCACAGCTGGTTGCGCCAGGTCCACCTCGACCTCGACGGAGAGCTCGACGCGCCGCGCTCGCTCGCGCCGGAGATCCACCCCGCCCACCACTCCTGCGGATCGGTGAGCCCGCATGGGGCCGACCTGCTGCGCCAGCCGGAGGGCGGGCTCTACCTCGCCGGCATGAAGTCCTACGGCCGCGCGCCGTCGTTCCTCGCCCTCACCGGCTTCGAGCAGGTGCGCAGCATCGTTGCGGAGATCGCCGGCGACCACGAGGCCGCGGCCCGCGTCGAGCTCACCCTCCCCGACACCGGCGTGTGCGGCGGTTCCGGCCTCTTCGACGGCGCCCCTGCCGCCGGCGGCTGCTGCGGCACCGCCCCCGCGCCGGAGCTGCTTCACATCGGCACCGCGCCGGGCGCCTGACGACCCGGCAGCCGCACCGACTACTCCCAGCGCAGCGAGGCGCCCAGTGCGTCCAGATCGGCCTGGGTCGTGCCCTGCCCGCCCTGGATGGTGACGAAGACACCGTCGTGGACGTCGCTGACGAACGCGCCGTCGGCCTTGTCGTCGCCGGCGGTCCAGCCGGCGTAGTCCGACGCTCGTCGCCAGACGATGTCGGCCACGGCTCCGTCGGGGCCGCTCAGCTCCTGCTTGTCGTCGACGATCTCCGGCGACAGCGTCCAGCCGGGGACGTCGATGCTCACACGCTGTCCCTGATTGACCGGGGCGATCAGCGGGGAGTCGGCGCGGATCGCGATGGTGAGACCACCCCGCTGAAGCCGCGGATCGTCGAACCCAGCGCCCCAGAAGTCGTTGATCGCATCGGCCGGACCGGTGAGCACGACGGCCCATCCCTCGCCGGAACCCTCGAGCGTGTTCCGCTGCTGGATCGCGTACTCGCTGGGCAGGGCGCAGGTCGGTCGCCCGAGATCGGGGTCGATCGGCCCCTCGCCGCAGCGGACGACGGTGCCGGTGATGCCCCCGCCGAAGTCGTAGGTGCGCCCCTCGTAGTAGCCCTGTCGCTGCGGGGTCGGCGACGTGCTCGCAGCGTCGGACGCCGTCTCAGACGCCGGGTCGACGGCCCGGGGGCCCGAGCCGCTGCCGAGCACCCCCACGGCCACGGCGGTGACGGCGGCGACCGCGAGGCCCGCTCCGGCGCCGGCCATCCGGCGGCGGCGGCGGATGCGGGTGCCGTCGCGCAGGGCACCGCCCACCAGACGGTCGAGGTCGGGCCCGGCGTCGCCGACCGAGCGGCGCATGAGCTCCTGCAGTTGCGTCTGATCGTTCATCACACGATCCCTTCGAGGTCGGAGACGAGCGGTCGGAGCCGCTCGAGGGCCCGCTTGGCGCGGGTACGGACGGCGGTCTCGGTGATCCCGAGATCGCGGGCGGTCTGTTCGGTGCTGCGGTCCTCCCAGTAGCGGGCGACGAGCACGGCACGATCGGTCGGCGAGAGCTGCGCGAGCGCGTCGAACAGCGTCATCCGCACGCTGGGGTCGTCGTGCGCCCCCGTGCCCGGGCCGGCGGCACGCTCGGTGAGGGTCTCGCCGATGTCGGCGATCCGACCGGTCGTCTCCCCCGACCGGCGCAGCCGCTTCTGGGAGAGGAAGGTGTTGGTGAGGATGGTGCGGGTGTAGGCGACCGGGTTGCCGGCCCGCTGCACCCGACGCCAGGAGGCGAAGACCCGGGCATAGGTGGCCTGGGTGAGGTCCTCGGCGAGATGGTGGTCGCCGGTCAGCAGCAGTGCCGACCGGTGGAGCTGCGGCGCCGTGGCATGCACGAACGCGACGAACTCCTCCGTCGTCCCCGAGATGGCGCTGGTGCGGTCATCGGTGCTCACACCCTCCTGACTCCCCCACCGGCGCTCGCGTGACACACGCGCGAGGGTCGGCGAGGGTCGGCGAGGTCACCGCACAGCGCCGGAGTCGGGTGCGACCTGCAACGAGGAGGTGTCGACGGCGACGAAGGCCGACGCCGGGATCGTCTTGAGGTCGGCGATCAACTGCTCGGGCCAGTGGGCGTTGCGCTCGCCCTGGAAGAACCACGGCGATCCGTTGTCGGCCAGCACCAGTCCGTAGGTCTGCATCGCCGCGACGACCCGCTGCGCCTCCACCCCGAGCCCCGAGGCGTCGAAGGACGCGCGGAGCCGGAACCGCGCCCCCATCGGCGGATAGGCCAGCGAGTCCTGGGAGCCGGCGTCATGGCGCGCAGGCCAGAGGTGGCGGCGACTCGTGACGTCGGTGGTGAAGCGGATCGCGTGGTCGATGGTGTCGTCGCGCACCTCCGACCAGCGCAGCAGCCCGGGCAGGATCGGCAGGCCGGCGGCGTCCGCGGAGGTCCAGCCGTCCGGTCGCAGGTCGCTCGAGCGCAGATCCCACACCGCCCCCGAGCCGGCCCGCCAACCTCCGCCGGTCCTGCGGGTCGCGTAGGTCTCGTAGAGCCGGCACGCCGTCCGGTCGACGACGATGGCGTGCCGGTCGCCGTTGGAGGCGCGACCGCCCTCGATCCGGGTATCGCGACCCAGCGGGTAGCGCACGCGGTCGCTCTCCTCGGCGTAGTCGAAATGCACCCGCACCCGCGGATGGGAGGAGGTGACCACGGTGATCGGGATGCCGTAGTCCGGACCGTCGCCGTAGGACGACCCGAAGTCCGGGTGCAGATCGCGGTCGGTCGACATGTGCGAGAGCCAGTCGGCGCTGCGCGGATGCACCGGCAGACCGCTCACATCGGCATGCCACCAGTCGTCGGCCGGGAACACCGGACAGGAGGCGAGCGGCGCACGGGACGACGCCGTCCCGCTTCCGACGCTCCCGTCAGAAGCCCGGGGCACGCCGGTCGCCGCCGACGCGGCGAGCGTCATCACCACGCCCGCCACCACGCCGGCCGCGACACCGTGGGCCCTCATGCCCTGCACCCTCATGCCCTGCTCCCTCCGCTCCGTCCGACCGGTGTAGCACGACCGGACGCCGACCGGCGGGGATTCGGGGCGGGGAGAGACCGGGGTGAGACCTCAGCGCTTGCGCTTCTCCCGCGGCCGCTGCTGGAGCACGATCGGGGTGCCGACGAAGCCGAACTCCTCGCGCAGGCGCCGCTCGATGAAGCGCTCGTAGCCGGCGTCGAGCTTGCCGGAGGTGAAGAGGATGAACACCGGCGGCGCGGTGGAGGCCTGGGTGCCGAAGAGGATCTTCGGCTGCTTGCCCGACCGCACGGGATGCGGGTGCTCGGCGACCAGGCGGCCGAGGAAGCCGTTGAGGGCACCGGTGGAGATGCGGGTCTCCCAGCCCTCCAGCGCCCGCTCGATGGCCGGCACGAGACGGTCGATGTGCCACCCGGTGCGCGCGGTGATGTTGATGCGCGGCGCCCACTGCACCTGCACGAGGTCGCGCTCGATCTCGCGCTCGAGGTAGTAGCGGCGCTCCTCGTCGACGAGGTCCCACTTGTTGAAGGCGATCACCAGCGCACGGCCCGACTCGCGCACCATCTGGATGATGCGCTGGTCCTGCTCGCTGATCGACTGGCCGCCGTCGACGACCAGCACGGCCACCTCGGCGCGGTCGATCGCGGTGCTCGTGCGCAGCGACGCGTAGTACTCGTGGCCCGAGGCCTCCTTGACCCGCTTGCGGATGCCGGCGGTGTCGATGAAGCGCCACACCTTGCCGCCGAGCTCGACGAGCTCGTCGACGGGGTCGACGGTGGTGCCGGCGACGTTGTCGACGACGACCCGCTCGGAGCCGGCCAGCTTGTTGAGCAGCGAGGACTTGCCGACGTTCGGGCGCCCGACGATCGCGATGCGACGCGGGCCGCCGACCTCCTCGCCCAACCGCTCCGGCGGCGGCTCGGGCAGCGCGGCGAGGATGGCGTCGAGCATGTCGCCCGAGCCGCGACCGTGCAGCGCCGAGACCGGCCACGGCTCGCCGAGACCGAGGTTCCACAGGCCGTACGCCTCGGCCTCGGTGCGGGCGTCGTCGACCTTGTTGGCCGCGAGCACCACGGGCTTGCCCGACTTGCGCAGGATGCGGACGACGGCCTCGTCGGCGTCGGTGATGCCGACCGTGGCGTCGACGACGAACAGGACGGCGTCGGCGAGGGTGACGGCCACCTCGGCCTGGGCCGCGATCGCGTGCGCGAGACCGCGGGCGTCGGGGTCCCAGCCGCCGGTGTCGACCACGGTGAAGGCGCGGCCGTTCCAGGTGGCGTCGTAGGAGACGCGGTCGCGGGTGACGCCGGGGATGTCCTGCACGACCGCCTCACGGCGTCCGATGATGCGGTTGACCAGCGTGGACTTGCCGACGTTGGGGCGACCGACGACCGCGAGCACCGGCACCGGTCCCGTCGTCCCCTCGCCGTCGGCGTCGAGGTCGTACTCGGGGAAGTCGGTCATGATGCTCCTTGCTCGGCGACCCCGGGCGTGGGGTCTGGATCGGTGTCGCCCGGCGGCAGGGGGCCGGGCAGGTCGCGGCCCAGAGCCGCGATCGAGGCGTCGAGATGGCCCCGTAGGTGGTCTCGCAGCAACGCCGTGGTGACGGCCACCTGTTCCCGGGTGCGGGGCCAGGGCTGGGGCGTCACCGCGATCGGTGCTCCGAGCACGATATCGAGGCGAGCGCGTTTCGGTGGCAACGACGACTTCGCCCCGCCCGGCAGGCGGGTGCCGAACATCGCCACCGGGACGACGGGGGCGCCGCTCACCAGGGCCAGGTACGCCGCCCCGCGGTGGAACCGCCGCAGCTCGCCGTCCCCGCGGGTGCCCTCGGGGAAGATGCCCACGACCCCGCCGTCGCGCAGCACCCGCAGGCACTCCTTGACCGCCCGCGGGTCGGTCTGCGAACGGTCGAGACGGATCTGTCCGGCGTGGGTGAGGAAGCGGCCGGCCCGGCCCTCGAACATCTCGGCCTTGGTGAGCGCATGCACCGGCCGCGGGGCGAAGATCGCGAGCAGCGGGCCGTCGATGACACCGATGTGGTTGCTGGCCAGGATCGCCCCGCCGGTGCGCGGCAGGTGCTCGGCGCCGTGCACGACGACGTGCCAGCGACGGCGGATCAGCCAGCGACTGATCGGCCGCAGCGGGTGCAGCAGGTGGCGGTACGGGTGAGGGACGTTGTCGCTGCGAGGCGGCTCGCGGTGGACCGCGCCCGCGCTCATGCGCCCGCCGTCATGCCGTGGCCTCCACCGCCTCCGCGAGCGCCACGACACGGTCGATGACCTGCTCGAGCGTGTACGGAGTGGTGTCGATGTGCACCGCGCCCTCGGCCATCGTCAGCGGCGCGGTGGCGCGACCGGAGTCGATGCGGTCGCGGTCGAGCAGCGAGGCCTGGGTGGCCGCGACCGCTGCGGCGTCCTGCTCGCCCTGCTCGGCGGCGCGACGGGCGGCACGGGCGGCGGGATCGGCGGTCAGGTAGAGCTTCACCGGTGCCTCGGGGGCCACCACCGAGCCGATGTCGCGACCCTCGACGACGATGCCCGGGCCCTGCACGGCCTCGGCGATGATCGCCCGCTGCAGCTCCAGCAGCCGGCTGCGGACGGCGGGCACGGTGCTGACCGGGGAGACCGCGTCGGTCACCCGCTGGGTGCGGATCGCCTCGCCGACGTCGACGCCGTCGACGTGGATGGTGGGCGCGAGCGGGTCGGTGCCCGAGACGATGGCGGGCTCGGTGGCGCGGGCGGCGACGGCGTCCGCGTCGTGCACGTCGACGCCGTGCTCGAGCATGAACCAGGTCATCGCCCGGAACATCGCGCCCGT
This sequence comes from Nocardioides fonticola, assembly GCF_039536805.1. NCBI lineage: Bacteria > Bacillati > Actinomycetota > Actinomycetes > Propionibacteriales > Nocardioidaceae > Nocardioides > Nocardioides fonticola. The sequence goes on from NZ_BAAAZH010000028.1 coordinate 340,346, forward strand.
GTCGAGGTAGGCGAGACCCAGGCGGGACGCCGCACCGCGGCAGGTGCTGGACTTGCCGGAGCCCGAGGTGCCGTCGACGGCGATCACGAGGCCGGAGTGGCCGTGGTGGCCGGGGTGGCCGGAGCCGGACGGGACGGGGGCGGCGGTACTCACGGGCCCGCAGCCTACCGGTGAGTCACCCACCCGCGGGATTCCAGCGAACCGAGCAGGTGGTCGGCCGAGGTCTCGGCCACGACCAACTCGACCAGACCCACCGGACGGCCCGGATCGTGGTCGATGCGGACGTCCTCGATGTTGACCCCGGCCTCGCCGGCGTCGGCGAAGAGCCTCGCCAGCTCGCCCGGATGGTCGGGCACCGAGACGAACACCGTGCGGGTGGGGCGCACCGGTCCGCCGTGCTTGCCGGGGATCGCCCGGGTGCCGGCCACGCCCTCGGCGAGCAGCGCCTCGAGCACCTCGCGGTCGCCGACGGCCAACGCGCCGATGACCTCCTCCAGCCGTGCCCGCACCTCGGCCAGCAGGTCGAGGACGGCGCCGGCGTTGGCGCTGACGATCTGCCCGTAGAGCGTCGGGTCTCCCCCGGCGACCCGGGTCACGTCGCGCACGCCCTGCCCCGACAGCGCCAGGTGGTCGCCCGGCGCGTCGGCCAGGCGCCCGGCCACCAGCGCGGCCATCAGGTGCGGCACGTGTGAGATGCGCGCGACGGCGCGGTCGTGCTCCCCGGGCTCCAGCACGACCGGGACGGCGCCGCACCGCTCGGCCAGAGCCGTGACCAGCGCGACGGCGTCCGGGCGTGCGTCGGTGTGGGGTGAGATCGCCCAGGGGCGGCCATCGAAGAGGGCCGCGGAGGCGGCGAGCGGCCCGGAGCGCTCCGAGCCGGCCATCGGGTGCCCGCCGACGTAGCGGTCGACCTCGGGATGCCCGGTGAGCTCGACGAGCGGGCGGGTCTTGACCGACCCGACGTCGGTGACGACCGCATCGGTGCCTGCGGTGGCCTCGAGCGCGTCGCTGATCACCGCGCCGAGCAGGTCGGGCGGGACGGCGACGACGACGAGTTGCGGGCGGTCCTCGGCGGTGCGCGGACGACCCGCGCCGAGCCCGGACGCCGTCCGCACGTGCTCGGAGGAGACGTCGGTGAGCAGCACCTCGACACCCGCACGGGCGAGGGCGAGCCCGACGGAGGTGCCCAGCAGGCCGGTGCCGACCACCTCGACCGGACCGGTCAGCACCTCACTCACCGGCGTCGGGGACCGCCCGCACCCGGGTGAGGTCGCTGCGCAGCGCGGCGGCGCCGTGCAGGTAGACGTGGGTGATCTCCGATCGCGGCAGGTCGGTCTCGACGTGCGCCATCATCCGCACCACCCGCGGCATCGAGCCCTCGATCTCCAGCTCGCGCGCGCAGATCAACGGCACCTCGCCGAAACCGAGCTGACGGGCGGCATAGGCCGGGAACTCGGCGACGAGGTCGGAGGTCGCGGTGAAGATGACGGAGATGAAGTCCTCGACGTCCAGCCCGTTGGAGGTCATCACGTCGGTGACCATCTCGGTCACCCGGTCGAGCATCTGCTCCCGGGTGTCGACCTCGAGCTGAGTCGCTCCTCGCACTGCCCTGACTGCCACGGCGCCACCCTAACGAGCCGGACGCCGTCCCCCGACGTCGATCTCACCGGCGGGTGCGTGTGGACGGCATCCTCCACGCGGGCACTCAGTCGCCGATGTAGCCGGTCTCCGGATCGATCGCGGAGAGGAACAGGCGGATGGACTCCTCATGCTCGGCCGCATCGGCGTCGGCGAAGGCACCGCTCGAGGAGAATCCGTAGCCCGGGTTGGGCCCGGACACCCAGTCGTAGTGCGTTCCGCCGTACTGGCCGGGGCCGACGCGGAAGGTCTCGTCGTCCACCTGCATCTCGACACCGGCGCCACCCGTTCGGCCGGGTGCATGCATGGTGGTCGGCTCGTCGTCCATGGGGGCGACGCTAGGCACGTGGACGCCGGGGTGCCACCGGATTCACAGCTGCGCCAGGTCGAGCAGGGCGCCCAGTTCGTCGTTGGTGAGCTCGCGGATCTCGCCGGTGCGCAGCGACCCGAGCTCGACCGGGCCGATCGAGGTACGGGTCAGGCGCTCGACCGGATGCCCGAGGTGGTCCATCAGCCGGCGCACGATGCGGTTGCGGCCCTCGTGGATCGTCAGCTCGACGATGCTGCGGTCGGGGTCGCGCGGCGAGCGCGGGCTCATCCGGATGCGGGCCGCGGTGACCTGCACCGGCCCGTCGTCGAGGGTCACCCCGTCGAGCATCTCCTTCACCGTGCGCGGATAGACGGCACCGGTCACCTCGGCGACATAGGTCTTGTCGACCTCGTAGGAGGGATGCGCCATGCGGTGGGCGAAGTCGCCGTCGTTGGTGAGCAGGATCAGGCCCGAGGTGTCGGTGTCGAGGCGGCCGACGTGGAAGAGCCGTTCCGGCCGGTCGGCGACGAAGTCGGTCAGCGTGCGCCGACCCTGCGGGTCCGACATCGCCGAGACCACGCCGCGCGGCTTGTTGAGCACGAGATAGACGTGGGGCGAGATCGGCGGGAGGCGACGTCCCTCGACCCGGATGACGGCGGTCGACGGGTCGACCTTCGTGCCCAGCCTCGTGACGACCTCGCCGTCGACCTCCACGAGACCGTCGAGCATGAGCTCCTCGCACCGGCGACGCGAGGCGACGCCCGACTGGGCGAGCAGCTTCTGCAGACGCACCAGCCCGTCGGCGTCCGGGTGGCCGCCGGGCGGCGCGACCTCCTCGCTCACGGGGCGTCCTCGCTCTCGGTCTGCCCGTCCGCCGCCGACGCCGGGGCTTCGGTGCCCACCGCCGGCGCAGCCGCCTCGGCGAGCTCCTCGGCGATGTCCTCCATCTCGGGCAGGTACGGCGCCAGCTCGGGCAGCTCGTCGAGGGAGACCACGCCGATGCGCTCGAGGAAGTAGGACGTCGTGCGGTAGAGGTTCGCACCCGTCTCGGCGTCCTGGCCGGCCTCCTCCACGAGGCCGCGGGTCAGCAGCGTGCGCATGACGCCGTCGACGTTGACGCCGCGGATCGCCGAGACCCGCGCACGCGAGACCGGCTGCTTGTAGGCCACGACCGCGAGGGTCTCCAGCGCCGCCTGGGTCAGCCGCGCCTGCTGGCCGTCGAGCACGAACTTCTCGACGACGACCGCGTACTCGTCACGGGTGTAGTAGCGCCAGCCACCGGCGACCTGGCGCAGCTCGAAGCCGCGCCCCTGCTCGGTGTACTCCTCGGCGAGGGTCTGCAGCGTCGCCACGACCTCCTCGACCGGGTAGCCGACCGCCGTGGCCAGGGTGACGGCGTCCAGCGGCTGGTCGGCGACCATCAGCACGGCCTCCAGCGACGGCTGCAGGGCGGCGAGGGGGACGGCGAGCGTCTCCTCCTCGACCTCGTCGGGACGGGTGTCCTCGGCGGTCTGCTGCTCACTCACGGGTGGGGTCCTCACTGGTCGGTGCGGGGCTGTCCGGGTCGGCCGGCGCGTCGTCCTCGGGGATCGGCAGCGGCGTGCCGTCGAACTCGTCGGTGCGGGCGGCCAGCGATTCCACGTCGACGTCGTCGTCGCCGGTCCACCGCACGGTCAGCTCCCCGAGCGGCGAGACCTGGTCGAAGGCGACCGCGCCCTCACGGTAGAGCTCGAGCAGCGAGAGGAACCTCGCCACGGTGGTGAGCGTGTCGGGCGAGTCGCCGCACAGCGCACGGAAGGTCAGCGTGCCGCCGCGACGCAGCCGCTCGGCGACCACCGCCGCCTGCTCGCGCACGCTGACGGCCGGGGCGTGGATGTGGTGCAGGGTCAGCTCGAGCTCGGGCTTGGGCGTCAGCGCCTTGGCCGCGAGCCGCGCGAACTGCTCCAGGCCGATGCCGATGAGCACCTCGGGCAGCAGCCCGGCGTAGCGCTCCTCCAGGCCGACGGCGCGCGCGTGGCGCTTCGCCTCGCCGGCCAGCCGCTGATCGAGCACGGCCGCGATGTGCTTGAACGCCTTGTACTGCAGCAGCCGCGCGAACAGCAGGTCGCGCGCCTCCAGCAGGGCGAGGTCCTCCTCGTCCTCGACGTCGCCCTGGGGCAGGAGCCGGGCGGCCTTGAGGTCGAGCAGGGTGGCGGCGACGAGCAGGAAGGACGTCGTCTGCTCGAGGTCCCAGACCGGTCCGCCGGCCTTCACGTGCGCGATGAACTCGTCGGTGACCTGGCTGAGCGCGACCTCGGTGATGTCGAGCTTGTGCTTGGAGATCAGGCCGAGCAGCAGGTCGAAGGGGCCCTCGAAGTTGTCGAGTCGGACGGCGAAGCCGCCGGCGGCCTCGGCCTCGGGGGTCGGGTCGAGGACGGTCATCCCTCGCTCAGCCGCCGCACGAGGGCGCTGTCCTCGCCCTCGGCCTCGAACTCGGCGAGCACGAGGGCGAGGGCCTCGCGCACCAGGCGACCGCGGTCGACGGCCAGGCCGTGGGTGCCGCGCAGGGCCAGCCGGGCGTGCTCGATGGCCAGCAGCTCCTCGGAGGTGATGTAGACCGTCATCTTCTCGTCGTGACGCACCCGACCGCTGGGCTGGGCGGCCCGCCCGCGGCGGGTCGTCGGCGCCTCGGGTTCGGCGGCGGCGTCCGGGACGGCGCGCGGGCGCGAGGTCGGCTGCGCGGCCCCGGCCGCGGGCTCGGCGTCGTCGGACTCGGCGGGCGCCGTCGGGCGGAAGAGGTCGTCGGCAGCGGGGAGGCTCACGCGTCGTGCGGCCACCGGGCGAGCACCTCCTTGGCGAGCTGGCGGTAGGAGTCGGCGCCCGTGGAGCTGGACGCGTAGGTGGTGATCGGCTCGCCGGCGACCGTGGAGTCGGAGAACTTCACGGTGCGGCGGATGACGGTGTGGAACACCGTGTCGCCCCATGCCTGCACCAGGCGCTCCATGACCTCGCGGCTGTGCAGGGTGCGGCCGTCGTACATGGTGCCGAGGACGCCGTCGATCTGCAGGCGCGGGTTGAGCCGCTCGCGCACCTTGTCGATGGTCGTCTTGAGCAGCGCGACGCCGCGCAGCGCGAAGTACTCGCACTCCAGCGGCACGATGACGCCGTCGGAGGCGGTCAGGGCGTTGACGGTGAGCAGGCCCAGCGAGGGCTGGCAGTCGATGAGGACGACGTCGTAGCGCTCGAGCGCCGGGGCGAGCACCCGCTGGAGGGTCTGCTCGCGGGCGACCTCGTGCACCAGCTGCACCTCGGCGGCCGACAGGTCGATGTTGGAGGGCAGGAGGTCCATGCCGGGGACGCCGGTGGGCACGACGACCTCGTCGAGCTCGACGTCCTTCTCCATCAGCAGGTTGTAGATCGTCAGATCCATCTCGTGGGGGTTGAGCCCCAGCCCGACCGAGAGCGATCCCTGCGGGTCGAAGTCGACGAGCAGCACCTTGCGGCCGTACTCCGCGAGAGCGGCGCCGAGGTTGATGGTGGTGGTCGTCTTGCCGACGCCGCCCTTCTGGTTGCACATCGACACCACGCGGGCGTTCCCGTGCGAGCTGACCGGCTGCGGCTCGGGCAGCACGGGCATCGGCCGGCCAGTGGGTCCGAGCGTCGCCTTCGCGTCCGGTGCGGCGGGGCGCTCGAAGGGCAACGGCTCGGTCACGGGCGACTCTTCTCCGACGGGGTGCGTGGGTGGGCGGTGGACCGACGGCGGCTGCGTGGGTGCTGTCGAGCCCCCGGTCCCGAGCACCATTCCACCATCGGTCATCGTGCGCTCCTCGCCCCGGGTCGGGATAAGTCGACAATGCGACTTGTCGGGTGTTGCGCGGGAGCCTAGGAGGCCGCCCCGGGGCCCACAACCGGCGGATCGGTCATCCCCATGCTGTGCCGGTATCTGTTGAGGAGTTGTGCACGACACGCACCGTGGATGCACATGCCGTCCTGTCCATGTGGAGCAATCTGTGGACGGCGTGCCGGTCCTTCAGCGGCCCGGGCCGGCCCGGATCAGAGCAGATCGGCGTACTCGGGGTGCTTCTCGATCCAGCCGCGGATGAAGGGGCACTGCGGCACGACCCGGCGCTCCCCCGTCGCACGGACGTCGTCGAGGGCGGCCCGCGCGATCGCCGAGCCGACACCGCGGCCCTCGAACGCGTCGTCGACCTCGGTGTGCACGAAGACGATGCGGGCGGGGTCCTCGGCCAGCTCGTACACGGTGAAGCCGGCCAACGCCCCGTCGAGGTAGGCGGCGTACCGGTGGGCCTCGGGCTCGTGGACGACCTGTGGTGCGGCGGTGGTCTCGCTCATCCTCCGAGCCTACGCAGCGCGGTCGCGCGCAGCACCAGCTCGCCGAGCTCGTCGGTGGCGTCGAGGTCGGCAACGGCCTCGAGGATCCAGTCACGATGGTCCTCGGGGTCGAGCACGGTCTGGCGCACCTGCAGCAGCCGCACGCCGTCCTGATGAGTCTCCTCGGTGACCAGCAGCCGTGGTCCGCGGGCGTCGGGTCCGAGCTCGACCCGGTCGTGCTCGGCGTAGTACTCCTCCAGGGCGGCGTCCCAGGCCTCGGCGGTCATGACGACCTCGGCCGGCGGGTCGGTGCGTTCGGCGGCCGCGACCTCGAGGGCAGCCAGGCCGTCGACGTCGTCGCGCGCGAGGAGTTCGACCCGACGGAACATCGCGTTGCGCACCATGACGCCGAAGGCGCGCTCCTGGCGCGAGAGCGGCCGCGGCGAGGACGGCGGCACCCGGTCGGTGACATCCCGCGGCGCATGCGCCGGATCGGTGAGGGCCTCCCACTCGTCGAGCAGCGAGGAGTCGGTCTGCCGCACCGTCTCGCCCAGCCAGTCGAGCAGCGCCTCGAACTCCTCGCTGCGCAGCCGCTCGGGCACGGTCTGGCGCAGCGCCTTGTAGGCGTCGGTGAGGTAGCGCAGCACCAACCCCTCCGAGCGCGCGAGCTGGTAGCGGGCCACGACGTCGGTGAACCCCATCCCCTGCTCGTACATCTCGCGCACGATCGACTTGGGCTCCAGGGACGCCGCCGCGGCGTCCGTCGGCAGCCACGGGTGTCCGGTGCGGTAGAGCTCGTAGGCGGCCTCGAGCCGCTCGGCCAGCGGCCGCGGCCAGGTGACCTCCTCGACCAGCTCCATGCGTTCCTCGTACTCGACGCCGTCGGCCTTCATCGCCGCGATCGCCTCACCCCGTGCGGCCCACTGCTGGGCGAGCAGGATCTGGCGCGGCGCCTCGACGACGGCCTCGATGGTCGAGACGGTCTCGACGAGCGCATCGGGTGCCTCGGCGTCGATGAGGTCGAGGGCCGCCAGCGCGAAGTGCGAGAGCGGCTGGTTGAGCGCGAAGTCCGGGGGCAGGTCGACGGTGAGCACGTAGCGGCGTCCGAAGGCGTCGAGCTCGTCGAGCCGGGTCACCACCCCCGAGCGCACCAGCGAGCGGGTCAGCCGCAGTGCCCGCCGGGCCAGCCGCAGCTGCTGGCGGCGCTCCTCGTGGTTGTCGGTCAGCAGCCGGCGCAGCACCGGGAAGGCGTCCTCCTCGCGCGCCAGCACGCTGAGCAGCATCGCGTTGTCGATGCGCATCCGCGAGACCAGCCGTTCGGGGTCGCCCTCGACCAGCTTGGTGAAGGTCTGCTCGGTCCACACGACCGATCCCTCGGGCGGCTTGCGCAGCTGCGCCTTCGACTTCTTCTTCGGGTTCGCGGCGTTCTTGGCGTCGGCCTTGGCCTTCGCGCGCTCGTTCTCGATCACGTGCTCGGGTGCCTGGACGACGACGTAGCCCACCGTGTCGAACCCGGCCCGGCCCGCCCGGCCGGCGATCTGGCGGAACTCGCGCACCCGCAGCACCCGCTGCCGGTTGCCGTCGAACTTCACCAGGCCGGTGAAGAGCACCGTGCGGATCGGCACGTTGATGCCGACGCCGAGGGTGTCGGTGCCGCAGATGATGCGCAGCGCGCCCGACTGGGCGAGCTGCTCGACCAGCCGCCGGTAGCGCGGCAGCATGCCGGCGTGGTGCACGCCGATGCCGCGCTTGAGCAGCTTGGCCAGCGTCTTGCCGAAGCCGGCACCGAACCGGAACCCCTCGAGCCGTTCGCGCACCGCCGCCTGGGCCTCGGCCGTCATCGGGCTCTGCGCCAGCCAACCTGCGGTCAGCAGGGACGTCGCGTGCTCGACCGCCGCCGCCTGGGTGAAGTGGACGACGTAGACCGGCGCCTGGCCGGTGGTGAGGATCTCCTCGAGCTTCTCGGCCATCGGGTCCAGCGACCAGGAGAAGTCCAGCGGCACCGGGCGGACGGCGTCGTCGATCAGCGTGGTCTCGCGACCGGTACGCCGGGTGAGGTCCTCGCGCAGATCGGCGGTGTCGCCCAACGTGGCCGACATCAGCAGGAACTGCACGTCGGGCAGCTCCAGCAACGGCACCTGCCACGCCCAGCCGCGGTCGGGTTCGGCGTAGTAGTGGAACTCGTCCATCACGACCAGGCCGACGTCGGCGGTGCGGCCCTCGCGCAGGGCGAGGTTGGCGAGGATCTCGGCGGTGCAGCAGATGATCGGAGCGTCGGCGTTGACCGAGGCGTCGCCGGTGAGCATGCCGACGTTCTCGGGGCCGAAGACCGCGCAGAGCTCGAAGAACTTCTCGCTCACCAGCGCCTTGATCGGCGCGGTGTAGAAGGAGACCCGGTCGGTGGCCAAGGCGGCAGCGTGCGCGGCGAGGGCCACGAGCGACTTGCCCGACCCGGTCGGGGTGGCCAGCACGACGTTGCTGCCGCTGACCAGCTCCATCACCGCCTCGTCCTGGTGCGGGTAGAGCTCCAGACCGCGGGAGGCGGCGAAGGCGGAGACGGCCTCGTAGACGGCGTCGGGCGACGCGCCGACGCGCGGCGGCCAGCCCGCGAGGGCAGTGGGCTCGGGCGGCATCAGTCGCGGGCTCGCGGGTGCGCGGCGGCGAAGACCTCGCGCAGGTTGTCGACCGTCACGAGCGTGTAGATCTGGGTGGTGGTCACCGAGGCGTGTCCGAGCAGCTCCTGCACCACGCGGACGTCGGCGCCGCCCTCGAGCAAGTGGGTGGCGAAGGAGTGCCGCAGGGTGTGGGGCGAGACCTCGCGGGTGACACCGGCCCGCTCGGCGGCGCGCACCAGCACGGTCCACGCCGACTGCCGGGAGAGCCGGCCACCGCGGGCGTTGAGGAAGAGGGCCGGCCCGCTGCGCTCACCCACGAGTGCCGGGCGCCCGCGCACCAGGTAGGCCTCCAGCGCGTCGCGGGCGTAGGAGCCGACCGGCACGATGCGCTGCTTGCCACCCTTGCCGCGCAGCAGCACGGTCGCGGTCAGCGCCTGGTGGACGCCGTCACCGCGGTCGATGTCGTCGACGTCGAGCCCGACCGCCTCCGAGATGCGGGCACCGGTGCCATAGAGAAGTTCGAGCAGCGCCCGGTCGCGCAGGGCCAGCGCGGTGCCCGGTGCCCCGGCGGCGTCGAGGATGGCCTCGACGTCGGCCAGGGGCAGCGCCTTGGGCAGTCGTCGCGCCGGAGTGGGTGGACGGACGCCGCCGGCCGGGTCGTGCTGGGCCAGGCCGTCGGCCAGGGCGAACTTGTGGAACCCGCGCACGGCCACCACGGTGCGGGCCGCGGAGGTGGCCGAGAGCGGCGGGTGGTCGGCGTCCCCCTCGCGCAGCGCGACGAGGAAGCCGGCGACGTGCTCGGGGGTCACGGCGTCGAGGTCGTCGATGCCGAGAGTGCCGAGGTGCTCGAGGTAGCGGCGCAGGTCGCGCCGGTAGCTGGAGAGGGTGTTCGCCGCGAGCCCGCGTTCGACGCTGAGGTGGTCGAGGTAGGTCCGGACCGCCCGCTCCGCACGCCCGGGGGCGGCGGTCGGGCGGTCCGAGGCCATGACGTCAGGCAAGGGCGTCGGCCAGGGCGACGGCGGGGATGCCGACGGCCTCGCCGACGGGCGCGTTGGTCAGGTGGCCGGCGTGGGTGTTGAGGCCGAGCGCGAGGCTGGCGTCGTCGCGCAACGCCTGCTGCCAGCCCTTGTTCGCCAGCGCCACCACGTAGGGCAGGGTCGCGTTGGTGAGCGCGTAGGTGGAGGTGTTCGGCACCGCACCGGGCATGTTCGCCACGCAGTAGAAGATCGACTCGTGCACCTGGTAGGTCGGGTCGGCGTGCGTGGTGGCCCGGGTGTCCTCGAAGCAGCCGCCCTGGTCGACCGCGATGTCGACGAGCACCGAGCCGGGCTTCATGGCCGCGACCAGTTCGTTGGTGACCAGCTTGGGCGCTGCGGCACCGGGGATCAGCACGGCGCCGATGACCAGGTCGGCCTCGAGCACCTGCTGCTCGATCGCCAGGCGCGAGGACGCCAGGCCGTGCACCCGGTTGTTGTAGCGCCAGAACGACATGCGCAGCTTGTCGAGGTCGGTGTCGAGCAGAGTGACATCGGCGCCCATGCCGAGCGCGATGTTGGCCGCGTTCTGACCCGAGACGCCGGCACCGAGGATGACGACCTTGGCGTTGGCGACGCCGCCGACGCCGCCCATGAGGACGCCGCGGCCGCCCTGGGCCTTCATCATCGAGTACGCGCCGACCTGGGGCGCCAGACAGCCGGCGACCTCCGACATCGGGTAGAGCAGCGGCAGGCCGCCGGAGGGCAGCTGCACCGTCTCGTAGGCGATGCCGGTGACCTTGCGGGCCAGCAGCTCCTCGGTGAGCGGCTTGTCGGCCGCGAGGTGGAGGTAGGTGAAGAGGGTCAGCCCGTCGCGCAGCCGGTGGTACTCCTCGGCGATGGGCTCCTTGACCTTGAGCACCATGTCGGCGACGCCCCACGTCTCGTCGGCGTCGGCGACGATCGTGGCGCCCTCCTCGACGTACTCCTCGTCGGTGATCGAGGACCCGAGCCCCGCGCCGGCCTGGATGTAGACCTCGTGCCCGTTCGCCGTCAGCTCATGAACCCCGATCGGGGTGATGGCGACGCGGTACTCGTGGTTCTTGACTTCCTTCGGGACACCGATCTTCAAGGGACCCTCCTGTGGGTGTGATGGCCCGGATCGCGGGCGGCGCCTGAGTCTATGCCCGGCGCGCCCGCCGGCGTCCGAGGCGGGGGTCCCCCCCTCAGTCGGGAATCACCGGGGTCGGAAGTCCGGGTTGCCACGGCCTGCACGGCAGGCCTGCGAGCAGTACTTCACCGAGTCCCAGTCGCGCTCCCACTTCTTGCGCCAGCTGAAGGGGCGACCGCAGGTCAGGCAGATCTTGTCCGGAGGCGTCCCTGCGCGTCCGCCCGGCGTACCGCCGCGTGCTCGTCCCACCCCGTCGAGGTTACGGGGCTCCCCCAGCGGCACGTGTGCGCTGCACGGCATGGGCGAGGACGGCGATCGCCAGCGGCCCGTCCTCGGTGCGTCCGTCGAGGACGGCGTCGAGCAGGTCGTCGAAGGGCACCCGCTCGAGCACGAGATCGGCCTCCTCGTGGCGCTGCTCGAAGTCGCCCACCCCGACCTCGCGCAGGTCGCGAGCGAGGAAGTAGTGGATGAGCTCCTCGCTGATGCCGGGCGAGGAGTAGGCGCGCAGCAGCGGGCTCCAGGTGTCGGCCTCGAAGCCGGCCTCCTCGCGCAGCTCGCGCCGGGCGACGTCGATCGGATCCTCGTCGACCCCGTCGAGGAGACCGGCCGGGAGCTCCAGCAACCGACGGCGCACCGGGTGGCGGTACTGCCGCAGCACCAGCACCCGGTCGTCGGCGTCGATCGCCAGCACCACCACCGCACCGGGGTGCTCGAGGACGAAGCGGCGGAAGACCTCGGGGTCGTCGGGCCGATGCAGCCGGTCGGCGCGGTAGGCCATCACCCACCCGTCGCGGTGCAGGTCGGTGGACTCCACGACGGGCCAGGACGCCGGCTCGTCAGCCAGCGGCCGGACTCCCCCGCCGTCGGTGCCGCCGTCGGTGCCCGCAACCACCCGTCAGTCCTGCGGCTCGGCGTGCAGCCCCGACTCGTCGATCGGGAACCGCAGCTCCCGCTGCCGCGCGATCGCCGCACCGACGAGGCCCGCGAACAGCGGGTGCGGGCGGGTCGGCCGCGAGCGCAGCTCGGGGTGCGCCTGGGTGGAGATGTAGTAGGGGTGCACCTCGCGGGGCAGCTCGACGAACTCCACGAGGTTGTTGTCCGGGGAGGTGCCGGAGAACACCAGGCCGGCCTCCTCGAGCTGGTCGCGGTAGGCGTTGTTGACCTCGTAGCGGTGGCGGTGGCGCTCCTGGATCTCCGCGGCGCCGTACACCTGCCGGGCGATGCTGCCCTCCTTGAGGGCGGCCGGGTAGAGGCCCAGGCGCATGGTGCCGCCGAGGTCGCCGGCGCCGTCGACGAACGCCTTCTGCTCGGCCATGGTGGCGATGACCGGCTCGGGGGTCTCGGGGTCGAACTCGGTCGAGTCGGCCTTCTCCAGCCCGAGCACGTTGCGGGCGTACTCGATGACCATGCTCTGCAGCCCCAGGCACAGGCCGAGGGTCGGGATGCCGTGGGTGCGGGCGTAGGTCAGCGCCCCGAGCTTGCCCTCCAGGCCGCGGACGCCGAATCCGCCGGGCACGCAGATGCCGTCGACGTCGTGCAGCTGCTTGGCGGCACCGGACGGCGTCGCGCACTCGTCGGAGGGGATCCAGCGCAGGTGCACCTTGGCCTCGTGGGCGAAGCCGCCGGCGCGCAGGGCCTCGGCGACGGAGAGGTAGGCGTCGGGCAGGTCGATGTACTTGCCGACGAGCGCGATCGTCACCTCCTCCTTGGGGTGGTGGACCCGACGCAGCAGGTCGTCCCACAGCGTCCAGTCGACGTCGCGGAAGGGCAGGTCGAGGCGGCGCACGACGTAGGCGTCGAGGCCCTCGCGGTGCAGCACCTTGGGGATGTCGTAGATGGACGGCGCGTCGGCCGCGGTGACGACCGCCTCGACGTCGACGTCGCACATGAGCGAGATCTTGCGCTTGATGCCCTCGGGCAGTTCCCGGTCGGCGCGGCAGACCACGGCGTCGGGCTGGATGCCGACCTGGCGCAGAGCGGCCACCGAGTGCTGGGTGGGCTTGGTCTTCAGCTCACCGGAGGGGCCGATGTAGGGCACGAGGGAGACGTGGAGGAAGAACACGTTGCCGCGGCCGATGTCGTGGCGCACCTGACGGGCAGCCTCGAGGAAGGGCAGCGACTCGATGTCGCCGACCGTGCCGCCGATCTCGGTGATGACGACGTCGACCGCGTCGTCGCCGGTGCCGGCCCCCATCGCGAGGATGCGGTCCTTGATCTCGTTGGTGATGTGCGGGATCACCTGGACGGTGTCGCCGAGGTAGTCGCCGCGGCGCTCCTTGGCGATGACGTGCGAGTACACCTGACCGGTCGTCACGTTCGCGATCGCCGAGAGGTCGGTGTCGAGGAAGCGCTCGTAGTGGCCGATGTCGAGGTCGGTCTCGGCGCCGTCGTTGGTCACGAAGACCTCGCCGTGCTGGAACGGGTTCATCGTCCCGGGGTCGACGTTGAGGTACGGGTCGAGCTTCTGCATCGTGACCCGCAGGCCCCGCGACCGGAGCAGACGGCCCAGGCTCGAGGCCGTGAGCCCCTTCCCGAGCGAGGAGGCGACGCCCCCGGTCACGAACACATGCTTGGCCTGGGACGGAATCCTCATGGAACTCCATCCTATGGCATCGGAGGGGGTGCTCAGGACACGGCGCGCGCGCTCTGCGCCACCTCGAGCAGTTCACGCGCGTGGGCCAGCGCGGTGTCGGAGTCGCTGAGGCCGGCGAGCATGCGGGAGAGCTCCCGTTCGCGGGCGGCGTCGTCGAGCACGGTCAGGCCGGAGCTGGTCACGGTGCCGTCGCTGGACTTGGCGACCACCACGTGCCGGTCGGCGTAGGCGGCGACCTGGGGCAGGTGGGTCACGACGAGCACTTGGGCGCTGCGGGCGAGCATCGCCAGGCGGCGTCCGATCTCGACAGCTGCGGCGCCACCGACGCCGGCGTCGACCTCGTCGAAGACGAAGGTCGGCACCTTCGACTCCCCCGATGCGGCCAGCGCGACCTCGAGACCGAGCATCACGCGGGAGAGCTCACCGCCCGAGGCGCCCTTGTGGAGCGGTCGCGGCGCCGAGCCGGTGTTGGCGGCGAGCAGCAGCTCGACCTCGTCGATGCCGGACGGCGCGTACCGCAGCCATCGTCCGCCGACCTCGAGGGGTGCGCCGCTCTGCTCGGGATCGCCGGCCGCGACCTCCTGCTGACGCACCTCGATCTCGAGCCGGGCATGAGGCATCGCGAGCTGATGGAGCTCCTCGGTGACCAGCGCTGCGAGCCGCTCAGCCGCCTCGGTGCGAGCCGCGCTCAGCTCGCCGGCCGCCGCGGCGAGCTCGGCCCGCAGGCGACGGCGTTCGCCGCGCAGTTCCTCGATGCGCTCGTCGGTGCCGTCGAGCTCGAGGAGCCGGCGCGCCGAGGTCTCGGCCCAGGCGAGCACCTCCTCGACGCTCTCGCCGTACTTGCGGGTCAGCCCGATCAGGGCGGCGCGCCGCTCGGAGACGGTCGCGAGCCGGGCGGGATCGGTGTCGATGGCGGTGGCGTAGGAGGCGACGTCGGCGGCGAGGTCGGCCAGGAGGTAGGAGACCTCGGCCAGACGGTCGGCGAGGGCGGCCGCCTCGGGGTCGTGCTCGCGCACGGAGTCCAGCGCCCGACGAGCGGCGGAGACCGCACCGAGGGCGTCGGGGCCGCCGTTCTCGGCCGACAGCGCCTCCCGGGCGGTCTCGGCGGCCGTGCGCAGGGTGTCGGAGAACCCCAGACGGGTCTCCTCGGCAGCCAGCTCGGCATCCTCCCCCGGACGCGGGTCGACGGCCTCGATCTCACCGAGCCCGAAGCGCAGCAGATCGGCCTCGCGGGCCCGGTCGCGGGCGGTGGTGACGACCTCGTCGAGCTCCCGCTCGGTCTCGCGCAGCGCGTCGAAGAGCTCGCGATAGCGCTGGGAGAGATCGGCGACGCGGGCACCGCCGAAGCGGTCGAGCGCGGCCCGCTGGGCGCGCGGCTGGAGCAGGCGGTGCTGGTCGGACTGACCGTGGACGGCGACCAGCGGCTCGCTCACCTCGGCGAGGGTCGCGACCGGCACGCTCGCACCACCGACATAGGCGCGCGAGCGGCCCTCCGCCGAGACGTTGCGGGCCAGCACGACCCGGCCGTCGTCGACGCTGCCGCCGGCCTCGTCGACAGCCGCCACGAACTCCGGCAGTCCGTCGGCGGCCACGATGCCCTCGACGCGGGCGCTGGTGGAACCGGTGCGCACCGACCCGGAGTCGGCCCGCCCGCCGAGCAGCAGACCGAGCGCGGTGACGATCATCGTCTTGCCGGCGCCGGTCTCACCGGTGATCACGGTCAGGCCCGGGCCGAGTTCGAGGGTCGAGGAGTCGATGACCCCCAGGGAGCTGATCCGGATCTCCTCGAACATCACGCCTCCTTCGGGTCGGGTGCGGTGCGGCGACGGCGTTCGGCCGACCCGCGCCAACCTTCGACCGAGAGGCCGAACTTGGCGACGAGCCGGTCGGTGAACGGGGCCTCGTGCAGCCGCGCGATGCGCATCGGGGTGTGGCCGCGGCGGACCTCGATCCGTGCGCCGGGCGGCAGGTCGACGGCGCGTCGTCCGTCGCACCACAGCACGCCGGCCCCTTCGGTGCGGGCGAGCACCTCGACGGCCAGCACCGAGGTCGGCGCGACGACGAGCGGACGGGCGAAGAGCGCGTGCGCGCTGATCGGGACCATGAGCAGCGCCTCGACCTGCGGCCACACGACCGGGCCTCCGGCGCTGAAGTTGTAGGCGGTCGAGCCGGTCGGGGTCGCACAGACGATGCCGTCGCAGCCCCACCGCGAGAGCGGACGGCCGTCGACCTCGACGACCACCTCGAGCATGCGCTCGCGGGCCGCCTTCTCGACGCTGGCCTCGTTGACGGCGAAGGTGCGGTTGACGATCTCGCCGTCGCGGTAGACCACGACGTCGAGGGTCATGCGGTCCTCGGAGGTGTAGCGACGGTGCACCACGGAGTCGATGACGGTGTCGACGTCCTCGTACTCGGCCTCCGCGAGGAACCCGACATGGCCGAGGTTGACCCCGAGGATCGGCGTGCCGCTGGTGTGGGTGATCTCGGCGGCACGCAGGATGGTGCCGTCGCCGCCGATGACGATCGCGAGCTCGCAGCCGGCACTGGCGTCGGTGCCGGACTCGACCGGCGGGTGCACCTCGATCGTGCCCTCGAAGCCGGCAGGGTCGATGCCCAGGTCGGCGGTCTCCGGTTCGAGCAGGCGCACGACGATGCCGTGGCCGGTCAGGGCGCGCACGACGGCGAGGGCCACCTCGCGGGCGTCGTCCCGGCCGGTGTGGGTGAGCACGAGCACCCGACGCGGTGCGTCGGTCGCGCTGGTGCCCGGGGCCTCGGTCATGGCCCCACCCTCTCATCCGCCACCGACGAGACACCGGCGTGCACCACCGCATCGTGGATATCCGCCTCGGGCAGGCCCGCGCTGTCGCGCCGCAACCACAAGAAGAACTCGACGTTGCCCGACGGACCCGGCAGCGGGCTGGTGGCGACCATGCGGGCGTGCCACCCGCGCGCCGCAGCGGCGGCCGCGACACCGAGTACCGCCTCGGCCCGCAGCTCGACGTCGCGGACGACGCCGCCCTTGCCGACGCGGTCCTTGCCGACCTCGAACTGCGGCTTGACCATGAGCGCGAGGTCACCGTCGGGCGCGGTCACCCCGGTCAGGGCGTCGAGCACCAGGGTGAGGGAGATGAAGGAGAGGTCTCCGACGACGAGGTCGACGGGGCCCCCGATGAGGTCGAGGGTGAGATCGCGGATGTTGGTGCGGTCGTGGACCTGCACGCGATCGTCGGACTGGAGCTGCCAAGCCAGCTGCCCGTAGCCGACGTCGACCGCCACCACCTGCGCCGCGCCCCGACGCAGCAGGACGTCGGTGAAGCCCCCGGTCGACGCTCCGGCGTCCAGGCAGCGGCGGCCTTCGACCGACAGGCCGTGCGGCCCGAAGGCCTCGAGCGCCCCGACGAGCTTGTGCGCACCACGCGAGACGTACCCGGGATCGTCGAGGTCCTCGGCGACGACGAGCGCGACGTCGGTGGTCACGCCGGTCGCAGGCTTGGTCGCCCGGACCCCCGAGACCGTCACCCGGCCGGCGGCGATGAGGTCGCTCGCATGCTCACGCGAGCGGGCCAGGCCGCGCCGGACGAGCTCCGCGTCGAGACGGAGACGACGAGGGCCCATCGCCTCAGACGGGGTCGGTCGACGGGTCGGTCGAGGAAGCGTCCGCGGACCCGGCCGGATCATCGAGACCGTCGAGGTCGTCCAGGGCGCGGCGCAGCGTCTCGTGGGCGGCCGTGAAGACCGCCGCATGCTCGGCGAGCGGCTGGTCGTCGACCGCAGCCACGGCGTCGATCACGGCATCCACCGACGCCACCCCGGTCGCCACCGTGTCGGTGGGCTCGGGTGCGCCCGGTGCGGCCACGTCCTCGTCCATGGGGCTGAGGCTACCGGGTGCGACGGACGTCATCGGGGCGGCTCCACCTCGGTGACCGAGGCCGTGTGTCCGGTCCGGTCGAGGTGGTCCCACGATGCTGCCGAGGCAGCCCGCCACCAGTCGTCGCGCTCCCCGTGACCCTCGACCCGCAGCGCGCCGTCGACGACGGTGGCCGACCATCCGCCGCACGTCGACCGGGCGCCCTCGGTCACCACCGGGGGATGTGCCACGAGCAGGCCACCGAGATCGGCGGACAGATAGGTCGGACGTTCCTCCGCCGCTGCTGCGACCAGTTCGGCCAGCCCGGTGACACCGGTGAGGACGAGCAGCGTGTCGACGCCGACCCGGGCGCCACCAGCGATGTCGGTGTCGAGTCGATCGCCCACCATGAGCGCGGCATCGCTCCCCCGTCGCCGCATCGTCTGCTCCAGCAGCGGCGGTTCGGGCTTGCCGGCGACCTCCGGTGTGACGCCGGAGAACCGCGTGATCGTCTCGACCAGGACGCCGTGCCCCGGCGCGGTGCCGAACGCGGTCGGGATCGTCATGTCGGTGTTGCTGGCGAACCACGGCAGGCCGTCGCGGATGCGCACCGCGGCCTGCATGATGTCGGACCACACCACCTGCGGTCCGTAGCCGGTGACGACCGCGACGGCCTCCTCGCCGACCCCGACGACCGTCAACTCCTCCGCCGCGAGTGCCGCGTACAGGCCCTCACCACCCAGCGCCGCCACCGCGGCGCCCGCGCCGTGGCGCTGACGGATCAGCGATGCCACCGCCTGGGCGGAGGTCACGACGTCGTCGACCGATGCCGCGACCCCAAGCTCGCACAGATGGTCGGACACGCGATCGGGAGTCCGCGAGGCGTTGTTGGTCACGAACGCGACCGCGCGCGACCGGGAACGCCAGGCGGTGATCGCCTCGGCTGCACCCGGCACGACGTCAGGCCCGACGTAGACGACTCCGTCGAGATCGAGCATCGCGAGGTCGTACACGTCCGACAGGGGTCCCTCCGACCCGACCAACCAGCGATGTCCACTCACGGCAGGAGGCTACGCGGCCGGGCCGCGACGCCGACGCTTGACCCTCACGGCCTCGACCTCGTACCGCGAGGCGACGCCGGCACCGGCCCGGTAGAAGCGTCGCCGCAGATGGCCCTCCACCTCGACGACGTCTCCGACCTGCCAAGACCGCACAGACCGCCGCGTGCCCGCGCTCCAGGCGGCGCAGTCCAGGGAGTCGACGGTGTTCCGGCCTGACGGCGACGCCGAGGCCCGCGGCACCACGACGGCGAAACCCACCACCACCGATCCTGATGGGAGCTCCCGCTCGTCCTCGAGCCGGCTCAGGCGGCCCACCAGCCGCACGGTGTTCTCGGTGTCAACGTCGTCGACGGTCTCCGATGCCATGTCATCCTCCTCGGGTTCGAGCACCAGCCTTCCCCGCTACACCGGCTGTCGAGGAGGGACGGCGAGGATCTGGGGAGGACGGCTGCGCGGGAGCACCCTGTGGAGGATCGGCGGACCGCGAAACACCCCGAAATGCACTCAGGGGCACCGCTTGCGCGGTGCCCCTGAGCCAATGTTTGTCCGGCGGCGTCCTACTCTCCCACGACCTCGCGATCGCAGTACCATCGGCGCTGAAAGGCTTAACTTCCGGGTTCGGGATGGGACCGGGTGTTTCCCTAACGCTATGGCCGCCGTAACTCTATTCAACATTCATCCCACCCACACACACCCACTACTGGGCACGGGATGGGGTGTTGAGACCCTATATTCACTTCTCGATCATGCTCATCAACATATGAGTCGCATGTGAAGTTAGTGGACGCGAGACACTCTCGTATACGCAACACCCTTGTGGGTTTTGTTGAGGGTTTGTGTGACAAGCCCTCGGCCTATTAGTACCGGTCGGCTGGGCATCACTGC